>CAYNDS010000001.1:0-25528 GCA_964395885.1 uncultured Solibacteraceae bacterium
GGTATCTCGCACTCTCGTCCCAGACCCTACCCCTCTACACGCTGAATGAGTTCGCAGAAACACGCGTCGCGCAACGGATCTCGCAGGTCTCCGGCGTGGCGCAGGTGCAGATTCTCGGCGCCCAACGCTACGCGGTGCATGCGCAAATGGACCCGTATGCGATGGCATCGCGACAGGTCGGCATCAACGAAGTCGCGCAGGCGCTGACCAATTGGAACGTCAACCTGCCCACCGGCACCATCAACGGTCCCCAACGCGCCTTCACCTTGCAGGCGAGCGGACAGCTGACCAACGCCGAGCAGTACAAGTCGATCATCGTGGCGTACCGGCGCGGCTCACCCGTCCGCATGGAAGAGATTGGCCGCGTCGTCGATAGCGTCGAAGATGAACGCACCGCGTCCTGGTTCTGCAAGGGAGAGGGCTGCAAGCGTGCCATCGTCCTCGGAATCCAACGCCAACCGGGCACCAACACCATGGCTGTCGCCGAGGCCATCAAGGCGCAACTGCCGATCTTCCGGGCTGAGATCCCGCCCTCGGTGGACATGCAGATCTTCTACGACCGCTCGGACACCATCAAGGAATCGTTCGACGATGTGAAGTTCACGACGGTCTTGACGCTGTTCCTCGTCGTGGCAGTCATCTTCCTGTTCCTGCGGAACGTCTCCGCGACGCTGATCCCATCGCTGGCGCTTCCCTTCTCCATCATCGGTACGTTCGGCGTGATGTACCTCTGCAAGTACTCGCTCGACAATCTTTCGATGATGGCGTTGATCCTGGCGATCGGCTTTGTCGTCGACGACGCCATCGTGATGTTAGAGAACATCGTCCGTCACATGGAGATGGGCAAGGGCGCGATGCAGGCGGCGCTGGAGGGATCCAAAGAGATCGGCTTCACCATCGTCTCAATGACGCTCTCATTGGCTGCCGTCTTCATTCCGGTGCTGTTTATGGGCGGCGTTCTCGGACGGCTGTTCAACGAGTTTGCGGTCACGATCTGCGTGTCGATTCTGATCTCCGGCATTGTGTCGGTCACCCTGACGCCCATGCTTTGCAGCCGCTTTCTGAAGGCCGGTCACGGCCATGGGGAGGCGGAGCGGCGGGGCTGGTTCTATCGCACGACGGAGCGCTTCTTTGAACGCATGTTGCGTGCCTACGATCGCAGCCTGATCTGGGTCCTGCGCCGGCGCTTCGCCACGCTGATGTTCTCGGTGGTGATTCTGGCGGGAACGGCGTATCTGTTCGTGGTCATCCCAAAGGGCTTCATTCCGGACCAGGACACCGATCAGATGCTGATCAACACCGAAGCCGCCGAGGGCACTTCCTTCGCGCAAATGGTGGAATACCAGAAGCAGATCGCCGACGTGGTGCGTCAGGACCCGGCCGTGGACTCGCTGGTATCCTCCATCGGCGGCGCGACCGCCACCACGCTGGGCGGAACCAACGTCGGGCAGCTCGTGGTGCACCTGAAGCCGCGCCACGATCGGGACCAACTGGTACCGGGCATCATCGAGCGCCTCCGGCCACAGTTGAGCCAGTTCCCGGGGATGCGCGTATATCCGCAGAATCCGCCTGTTGTGCGCATCGGCGGACTTGTTTCGAAGAGCCAATACCAATACACGCTGTACTCGCCGGACAAGGCGGCGATCTATGACGCAGCTCGCGCGTTGCGCGCGGAACTGGAACAGCAGCCCTCCCTGATCGACGTCTCCAGCGACATGCAGATCGCCAGTCCGCAGGTCCAGGTCGAGGTGGATCGCGATAAAGCGGCCAGCATGCAACTCAACGTGAATCAGATCGAGAACGCGCTGTACTCGGCGTACGGTCCGCGCTGGGCTTCCACGATCTTTTCACAGGTCAGCCAGTACAAGGTGCTTCTGGAGTTGCTGCCCGAGTATCAGTTGGACCCGAAGTTTCTTTCGATGCTGTACTTCAAGTCGCAGTCCAGCGGCGCTTTGATTCCACTGGATTCACTCGCTTCGGTGTCTCTGGGGACCGGGCCACTGTCGGTCAGCCATTTTGGCCAGCTGCCTGCCGTGACACTGTCGTTCAACGTGGCCCCGGGTTACTCGCTGGGGCAGGCTCTCGACCAAGCACAGGGCGCGGCCGACCGAGTGGTGCCGGCGGAAGTGAGCTCGACGTTCCAGGGTGCGGCCAAGGCGTTTCACGGGTCGCTGACCAACCTCTGGATCCTGCTTGTCATTGCGATCGCGGTCGTTTACATCGTGCTGGGGATTCTCTACGAGAGCTTCATTCACCCGATCACGATCCTTTCCGGACTGCCGTCGGCAGGCTTTGGCGCGCTGATCACGCTGTACCTGTTCGGAATGGACCTGAGCATCTACGCCTTTGTCGGCCTGATTATGCTGATCGGCATCGTGAAGAAGAACGCCATCATGCAGATCGACTTCGCCTTGCAAGCTGAAGCGGAGGGACAGTCGCCGCAGGAGGCGATCCACCAGGCCTGCCTCGTCCGTTTCCGCCCGATCATGATGACCACCATGGCGGCGCTGTTCGGCGCCATTCCCATCGCGGTGGGCTACGGTGCAGGCGGTGAGGCACGCCAGCCGCTGGGCTTGGCCGTCGTGGGCGGCTTGCTGTTCTCGCAGCTGGTGACGCTGTACTTGACGCCTTGCTACTACACTTATCTCGCGGATCTTCAGAATTGGTGGCGGCGCCGCAGCGAGCGTCCGGCAGCCATCGAACCGCAGGCAGCGGCGCACGCCCGCACGCAGCTCTAGCGGGTCGGCAACAGTTACACTGGCGCTCTGAGGGCAAAGGAATGAACCTGTTTGAACTGGGCGGACAGCTGCTGGGAGGCCTTGGCCAAGGGGATGGCGGAAAGCAGAACCTGATTGGCGGCGTGCTTGAGATGGTGCAGAATCATCCGGGCGGAATCGCGGGACTTGTGGAACGCTTTCAGCACGGTGGGTTCGCCGAAGTGGCCAACTCCTGGGTCAGTACAGGCCAGAATCTACCGATCTCGGCCGAGCAGGTGCAGGGCGTGTTGGGCGGTGATGCCATCGCCGGCCTGGCGTCAAAGCTTGGCCTTTCGCCGGATGCCGCCGCATCCGCCCTCTCTGAAGTGCTGCCGAACGTGATCGACAGAGCCACTCCACAGGGACATCTGCCGGCAGGCGGCGTCAACCTGATGGACGTCGGCGCCAGCCTTCTGCAGTCGCTCACGGGTGGGCGCTGACTTCGATGCAGAAATTGACTCGAGAAGCAGCATGGGCGATTGTTTGCGAGTTCATCCAATCGGACGGGCTACGCAAACACGCACAGGCCGTCGGCATCTGCATGGCCGCCTACGCACGCCATTTCGGCGAGGACCCGGAACGGTGGGAGGCGACCGGGCTCCTGCATGACTTCGATTGGGAGATTCACCCGACGCTCCCGGATCATCCGACCAAGGGCGAGCCGATCCTTGCTGCCCGCGGAGTCGCCGAAGACATTCGCCGCGCCATTTTGTCGCATGCGGATTTCACCGGCGTGCCGCGGGTAACTCCCATGGAAAAGGCGCTGTTCGCCTGCGACGAGTTGGCCGGCTTCCTCACTGCCTGCTCGTACGTGAAGCCAGGCCGGTCCATCCATGAGGTGGAGGTCGCAGGGGTACTGAAGAAACTGAAGGACAAGGCTTTCGCGCGTGCCGTCAATCGCGAGGACATCCGGAATGGGGCGGCAGAACTGGGCGTTGCCTTGGAGGATCACGTCGCGTTTTGCATCGGAGCCATGCGGGAACGTGCGGAAGAGATCGGGCTTTCCGGAACGCTGAGCAGCGCGACAACGCCGGCCTCCACCTGACCGACTGCGCCGGATGCAGGAACCGCGGCGAGAGTGCTATCATAAGAAGGTATTTGCGCCCGTAGCTCAGCTGGATAGAGCGTTTGGCTACGAACCAAAAGGTCCCATGTTCGAATCATGGCGGGCGCACCACTTCTATTGCCCCCGGAAGCGGTACAGATCCTCGCTGTTGACCTGGATCCCCTGCAAACGCAAGTACAAAAACAGTTGCTGTTTGTGATTGATCAGGTGCTCGAGATTGCCGAGTAGAAGCGTCGCCAGACTCTCGCCCGCGGGGACGAAGACTGTCGGGATCACTTGGGCAAGGGCGGCATCATCAATCGCCCTGAAGCCGGTATCGACGTGACTCGCGAACAGAGAGAATCTCTGGCGGACCGCCTCGGGACCTTCAGCGCGAGGAAGCGAGCGCAAAGCCAACATCGAGGAAAGACGCTGCGGAGCGGCGGCATGCAACGCCGCGCAGAACCCGGCGAGGCAGGCGACCAAATGGGACAGCAACTGCCCGGTCGTCCACGGCTGCGCAATGGGTGGGCTCCAATCCCAGGACTGCGGGGCGAGGTGATTCCACAGATGCTGGGTCCGTTCAATCTGTTCAAAGGTCTTGTCTCGCAGCGCGATCGTCAGGGCTCGGGACATACTGGCAATTGTCGCCTGTGAAAGCCGTCGAACTGCCATTACGAAGCTGGACCCCGCCCGCGTGGGCGGAAGCGGTTCTTACCGAGCCGCTGGCACTTCTCGCTGACCATGCCTTTCTGGAGAAGAAGGCCGCCAACAATGCGCTGGAGATGATGACGCGATGGCCCGGAGACTGGATCCCCGGGTGGATCGAGACAATGACCTCGGTTGCGCGCGACGAGGCGGCTCATCTGGCGCAAGTGACCAAACTCTTGCTCCGGCGCGGGGGACGCCTGGACCGGATACACAAGAATCCGTACGCGAACGACTTGCGACGCCTGGTGCGCAAGGGAGGCACCGGAGAAGTGATCGACCGGCTGCTGGTGGCGGCGCTGATTGAGGCGAGGTCAGCCGAGCGGTTCGGGGTCCTGCAACGGTCGGCGGACGAAGAGTTATCGGCCCTTTACGGGGCTCTGTATCGCTCAGAACTGGGCCACTACAGGGTGTTTTTGCGGCTTGCCACGCGGGTCTCCGGAACGGGCCCCACAACAGACCGCTGGAACCAGATGCTGGACGCGGAAGCCGGGATCCTTGCCGTGCAGCCGCCCGGCCCCCGCATCCATTCGGGATGGACCGCTTAGCGGCGCGGTGTCGGAGTCAGGTACGGCTTCAGAAACGCCCAGATTTCCGCCCGCGACTCTTTCGCCAGCTTGGTGTCGATGCGATTGAAGGCGTGCCCACCCGGGGCATCCTGGTAAATCTTGTACTCAAACTTCTTGCCGGCGGTCTTGAGCGTGTTGATCAAGTACTCCACCTCCAGCACATTGACGTCCTCATCATTGGTGTTGGTGTGGATCAGCAGCGGTGTTTTCAGCTTCTCGACATGGGTGACCGGGGATCGGCGGCGATACTCCTGAATGTCTTCGCGAACCGTCTTCCCAATGTGATAGCTGTCCGAGAACAGTCGGCGATAGTTGTCGGACTGATAGCCGAGTCGTTGCACCAGATCACTGACGGGTACGCCAGCGTAAGCCACCGCATATGTGTCGGCATGTTCAAAGATATTCATCAATGTAATCATGCCTCCGTGGCTCCAGCCGATGATCCCGGTTCGCTTCGGGTCCAGAAAGGAATTCTGCTCCAGCATCCATTGCACGCCTGCCCACACGTCGTGGTTCTCGCGCCCACCGTAATCGATGTTGCGCCAGAAATCGCCGCCGTACCCGGTCGAGCCACGGTAGTCCGGAGCGATCACCGTATAGCCCTGTTCCACGAGTTCGCGGACGATGTGGAGCGAACTGGAGCTGAAATTCGAATGCACCCCGCCGTGCACGTAGGCGAGTAGAGGATGCTTCTTCGTGCGGTCGATGTGCTTTGGAATGAAGGTGTAAGCGTGGATGATCAGGGGGTTCATCGCGCCGGGCGCCTTCGGATTGGCCGGCTTTGCGGGCGGCAGGCTGGTATACGCAACTTCGTCGACGTCCGCCACGTCGCTGAGCTTCAGATAGAACACCAGACGATCAGTTGCCCGCAGCAAGGTGTCCGCCCGGTGGTCGGCGCCTGGTTCGGGCTTCACGTTGCTGGGTGTGGGGGCGGGCGGCCGATTCTGAGCCACCGCCGAGAGTGCAATTAAGAACAGAAGGAATGCGAGGCGAACCAACATAAGTCGCTATTCTAAACGTGTGGTCGCGAGAGTGTGCGGAATGATGCTAATTGGGGCAGCTTTGAGCGTTGCCCAAAATGGCATTCTCCCGCTCAAACTGTTGCGTGCGGGCCAGCGGGGCGTGGGGAAAACGGTGTTCCAGGGCACCAAAGTGGAGACCTTCGACGCCGAGATCCTCGGGATTCTGGAGAACATCGCCCCGAAGCAGAACATCATATTGGCGCGGCTTTCCGGAGGACCGATTGAACGGACCGGGGTCATGCAAGGCATGAGCGGCAGTCCCGTGTACGTGGACGGTAGACTGATCGGCGCCGTGGCGCTGGCGTTTCCTTTCGCTAAGGAACCGATCGCCGGTATTCGCCCGATCGAGGAGATGCTGGACGGCGGAGACGCGTCACCGGCAACTCCGCGTGCGGAAGTGCGCTTTGCGGAATCCCGCCTCACCGAGGTCGCCACACCGGTCTCCTTCGCGGGGTTCACACAGCGAACGATTGAGCATTTTGCTTCCCGGTGGCGTCAGTTCGGCATGGAGCCGCTGCAGGGCGTCGGTGGGCAAAGCAGCGGGCCACAGGCGGCGGCGCCATTGGAGCCGGGTTCCATGATCAGCGTCCAATTGATCTCCGGCGACATGAGCGTCGGGGCGGACGGCACCGTGACGCACATCGACGGCAACCGGCTATACGGTTTTGGGCATCGTTTTTTGGGGCTGGGTGGGGCGGAGATGCCCTTTGCGCGAAGTGAGGTGATTACACTTCTGCCCAACCTATCCACTAGCTTCAAGATCTCGGGTTCCCGGGAACCACTGGGGGTCATTCAGTACGACGGTTCAACCGCGGTTCGTGGAGAGGTGGGGGCGAAGGCGCGGCTGCTGCCGGTGACGATTGCCGTGACCGGTTCCCGGCAAAAGCAGCAGTACCGAATGGAGATGATCCAGCATTCGACGCTCATGCCCTTCCTTCTCCAGATGGCCGTCTTTTCGGCTCTGGATGCGACGGAGCGCACGTTGGGTCCTTCGACCGTCACGGTGAGGGCAGACGTTCGGCTGGAGGACGCGTTGCCGCCCCTGCAGTTGCGGCAAACCATGGCCAACGACTTCAACGCGCCGATTCTCGCCGCGCTGGCACTGGCGCAGCCGTTGAACGCACTGCTGCAGGCGTCATCACAGGCGCCGCGCATCGCCTCCGCCTCCATCGAACTCGAAGTGCAGGATGCTCGCAAGATGCGGCAGATCGAAGCCGTGAGTGTGTCGCGGCGTGAGGTACGACCTGGCGACACCATTGAAATCGGCGTTTGGCTGACCGGCGAAGGGGGCGACCGTAAGGAACGGGTAAGCTACACTATCCCTCCCGGTACGGCGACCGGGACCCTTCAGATTACGGTCGCGGACGCGGCAACAGCCAATGCCGCGGAAGGCCGCACGCTGTTTGCGCCCGGCACGCTGAAACCCGCCGCGCAGGTGCTGCAGCGGTTGAATCAGATGCGGGACAACTCCCGGATCTATGTGCGCCTTTGGCGGAACGAGCCGGCGACCTCACTGCACGGCGTCGACCTGCCGAACATGCCCGCTGGCATGACACTGCTGGCCCAACGGGCACAGTCCCTGCAGACGTCAGCAACCATCCTGTCCGGCAGCGGCACTCGTGTGGCCGAGTTGTCGATTGCGACGCCTGGCGCGGTGACAGGTCAGCGCACCACATCGATCGAGGTGAAGGAATGACGAGGGTAGCCGGACTCTGGTTGTGCCTGGCGGGAAGCGCTTTCGGCGCGGCGTCCACCTCGTGGGAGATGACGACGTGGTCCGACTTCCTGCGCGGCAAGTTCTCCGGCGTTGCGCTTACGCGCGAAGGTGCACTGCGAGCGGCGGCCAAGAGCGAATTGGCTTACTCCGACGGGCAGTCGAGCATTTGGTGCGCGGCGGAAGCCCGGGACGGATCGCTGTATTTCGGTACCGGCGCGCGCGGGCAGGTCGTGCGACTCGCCCCGAACGGACAGTCCGGCGTTGTCGCCACTCTGGGCGAACCGCACGTTTTCGCAATTGCGATTGATTCGAAGGGCGTGGTGTTTGCGGCCACTTCTCCCGATGGGAAGATCTACCGGATTGAAAATGGCCGCGCGACGGAGTTCTACAATCCGGGCGAGAAGTACATCTGGTCGCTTGCCGCGGCTCCGGATGGGACACTGTACGCGGGCACGGGAGAGAACGGCAAGATCTACGCGATTCGCGCCCCTGGCCAAGGCGAGGTGCACTACGAAACCGGCCAAGTGCACGTGACCGCGCTCGCAATTGACGAGAAGGGACGCCTGCTGGCCGGCACGGACCCGAACGGAGTGCTGTACCGGATTGCGGCGAAGGATCAAGCCTTTGTCGTCTATGACGCACCGTTCCCGGAAATCCGTTCCATCGTTCCCAAAGGCGACCGTCTGTACGTGTCGGCAATCGGCGGTTCCGTCGCCAAGCGCTCCGCGGCAGCCGCAGAGGTGGCGACCACATCACCAGTGGTGGTGACGGCGCCCGCCACTTCGATCACCGTGGAAGCGCAGGCTGGCCTGGAACTGAAGCCCAAGACGGAGGCTGCCAAATCGAGCGCGGTATCCAGCACGGTGAGCACCGCGTCGCCGCAAATCCTGGACCTGACGGGCGTCGACAAGAGCGCCATCTACCGTGTCGCCGCCGATGGCACGGTCGATACGCTGTGGAGTTCAAAGGAGGAGAACGCCTACGACCTGCTTTCCGCCGCCGAGGGCGTTTCCTTCGCCACCGACGGTCCGGGCCGGATCTACAACCTGGGCGACGACCGGAAAATCGAACTACTGGACCAGACGAACCAAAGCGAAGTGATCCGCCTGTTTCAGGCCAAAACGGGACTATACGCAATCACCAGCAATCCCGGACAGGTGCTCCGCCTTCAACAGAGCGAGGCGGCAAAGGGAGTCTATGAGTCCCCGGTTCATGATGCGGGCAGCATCTCCCGATGGGGACGCCTGGACTGGCAGGGCAGCGGCGGAACCTTCCGCGTCCGCGTGGGCAATTCGGCGCGTCCCGATAAGACATGGACAAATTGGTCGGCTCCGTTTCAGGCTCCTTCGCAGCCGGCTTTGCCAAACGCGCGTTATGCACAGTGGCAGGCGGAATTGGCTTCCGGCGCCGCCATCGATTCGGTGAGCCTCGCCTACCGGCCGCAGAACAACCCTCCGTCGGTGAAATCGATCACCGTCACTTCCCAAATGGTCGCTACCGCAGGACAGGCCAAGGCTGTTGCCACGCCGGCAGGAGCCGCGTATTCGATCACAGTGACAGACTCGGGCGATTCGGGCGCCTCCACCATGTCCGGCACGGCAACACAGAACGCCGGACGCAGCGGGTCGAGACAGCTGGTAATCACCTGGACGGGTGAAGACGCGGACGGCGACACGTTGACCTACAACGTTTCTTTCCGTGGCGAGGGCGAGACCGAATGGAAGCCGCTGAAGCTGAATCAGGCGGAGGCAACGTTCACCATCGAAGGCGATGTCCTGGCAGATGGCCGGTATCACTTTCGCGTGGTCGCCAGTGACCGTGTCGCCAATCCGCCGCAGGACGCTCGCGAGGGAGAGCTCATTTCCTCACCGGTGCGGATTGACAATACGCCTCCCACGGTGACGATGACTCGTCAGGGCAGCAGCGTCCTCATCCAGGCGGCCGATGGAACCAGCCCGCTGCGGCGGTGCGAAGTCTCCATTGATGCACGCCCTTGGGTGCTGGTGGAAGCCGAAGACGGTGTGACCGACTCGCGGCAGGAGGGTTTCCGCCTGCAGTTGCTGAACCTTACCCCGGGCGAGCACCTGATTACCGCTCGCGTTACGGACGCGGCGGGCAATCCGGGTCTTGCTAAGTTAGTCGTGCGGTGATCACAACCCTAGTCGCTCTCACGGTACTGGCGCAGCCGCTGCGGCTGCACCCGGACAATCCACGGTACTTCGAGTACCGTGGCAAGCCGATGGTCCTGGTGACCTCCGGTGAGCATTACGGCGCAGTCCTAAACAGCCGCTTCGACTACCGGCGCTACCTCGACACTCTGCAAAGGGACGGCTTGAACCTGACCCGCATCTTTACGGGTCTCTACCGCGAGGTGCCGGGTAGCTTCAACATCGCCAACAACACTCTCGCACCGGAGGCGGCAGACTTTCTGAACCCTCTAACGAGTGGAGAGCCGTATTGGACGCGGCTGCGTGACTTCGTCGACTACGCGGCGCAGAAGGGCATTATCGTCGAGGTTTGTCTCACGACCACGCACTACAACGACACCCACTGGAAAATCTCGCCGCTACATCCCATCGCGCCGCACCTCCAGCACGATGAGGTTTGGACGTTGAAGGATGCGAAGCTGCAAGCCGTGGTGGATGACGTGGTCCGGCGCATCACGAAAGAACTGGCACGGTTTGACAACGTGTACTACGAGATTTGCAACGAGCCCTATTTCGGCGGACCCACACTGGCCTGGCAGCGTCACATGGCGCGCGTGATCAAGGAATCGGACGGCGGGCGCCACCTCATCTCACAGAACATCGCGAATCATGAGCAGACGATCACGGATGCCGATCCGAACGTCTCGATCTTCAACTTCCACTACGCCCGCCCGCCGCGCGCCGTTGAACAGAACTACGGACTGAAGCGGCCGATCGGCATGAACGAGACCGGCTTCGACGGGTTTGATGATGCCGTCTACCGGATTCAGGCGTGGGACTTTCTGGCGGCCGGCGGAGCGCTGTACAACAACCTTGACTACTCCTTCGCCGTCGGGTTTGAGAATGGCACCTACGCGCCCCCGGCGTCCACACCTGGCGGCGGGTCTGTTGCGCTCCGCAAGCAGTTGGGATTTCTGAAGCGCTTTTTCGATCGCGCCAGCCTCGTCCGTATGAGTCCGCAGCCCGCGGCGGTCAGTGCGGCGCGCTGCCTTGGGGAGCCTGGCGTCGAGTATCTGTGCTACGCCCACCATGGCGAACTTCGCAACGACCACCGCCCGCGCTACACCGTTGCGGTTGGCAAGCGGATGGCGGAGTGGCGCATCCAACTTCCGCCCGGCGAGTATTCCGCAACATGGTGGGACCCGAAGACGGGCGCGGAACTTGGCCGCGCGACGGTCACCATGGACTGGACTGCCGCGCTTCGAACGCCGGAGTACAGCGAAGATCTCGCGCTCGAACTGCGGCGCGTCCGCTGATCTAGCGAAAGTAAATCCACACCCCAGCCAGCGCGGAAGCCACTACCGCAGTCCACGCCACTTCCATCGTGCTGCCGCGCACGCCACGGTCCAGCGTGAGAGCACCCTTTCCGCTCTTTTGCGCCGTGAACTGACTGATGCCGACCATCAGCGCCACGCAGCAGAGGAAGACAATCACGCTGAAGTTCAGAAAGTTGTAGCTGGCCACCGGCGCCAGCCACCCGAGATCGGCTTGAAACACCTGGCGGGCAATGTCCAGGCCGAATCGTGCCGCACCGGTCAGACCGCCCAGGAGCAGAGTCCAAATAGCGGCCGCGGGCGTGGCGCCCTTCCACAGGATGCCGGTCAGGAACACGGCCGTGATGGGCGCGCCCACGTACGCCTGCACACTTTGCAGGTACTGATAGACCTCGGTGTTCAAATAGCGGATCATCGGAATCCACGCAATCGAGATCAGAACCACGGCAACGGTCACCCAGCGCCCCACGCGCACCAGTGCCGCTTCCGAGGCTTGAGGCCGAAGCTTTTTGTAGATGTCCATCGTAATCAGCGTCGAGCAGGAGTTGAACACGCTGGAGAGGCTGGACATCAGCGCCGCCAGCAACGCCGCGATGATCAAGCCCGTCAGCCCGGGCGGCAACAGACGCTTCACCAGCAACGGGAAGGCATTGTCGCCGGTAACCTCCTGCGGCCAGAGTGTTTTGGCAATGAGTCCGGGCAGCACCAGAATGAACACAGGCAGCAGTTTCAGCGCAGCGCACAGGAACGTTCCCTTGCGGGCGTCCTCGAGCGACTTGGCACTCAGCGTCTTTTGGACGATGACCTGGTCTGTGCACCAGTACCAGATGCCCAGAATCAACGTTCCGAAAATCGTCCCCATCCAGGGATAGACCGGATCGTCGTTCGGCCGAATCATGTGGAAGAAGTCAGCCGGCAGAGCGGCGCGAAGACCCTCAAAACCACCCGCCTGATTGAGCCCGAGGATCGTCAACGCGATGGCACCCGCGATCAGAAGAAAGGCCTGAAAGAGGTCCGTGTAGATCACGGCGGCCAGTCCGCCTGCGACGGTGTAAATACCTGTGGCTATCACCAGCAGCAGCGCGGACGTGAGGTAGTCCCAGCCAAAGATTTCGCGGATGAGGATTCCGCCGGCGAACAAAGAGACGCTGATCTTTGTGAAGACGTACGCCACCAGACTAACGGTGGTCAGATACCAGCGGCACGCAGGGCCAAAGCGCCGCTCCAGAAACTCCGGCATCGTATAGACGCCGGTCTTCAGGTAGTGCGGCACAAACAGCCAGCCGAGCAGGAAGAGGCAGAACCCCGCTGACCACTCGTAACAGCCGACGGCGAGACCGGTGGAGGCACCGGAGCCCGCCAGTCCAATGAAGTGTTCGCTCGAGATGTTCGTGGCGAACAGCGAAAGGCCGATCGCGACCCAGCCGACATGCCGGCCGGCCAGGAAGTAATCGCTGGACGTCCGCTCCTTGCGCGAGTGGTAGAAGCCAATCGCAAAGACGGCGAGGAAGTACACCCCAAGAATGACGTTGTCGAGCATAGCCGCCTACTATATCGGACCCCGCGTGTTTGCGATGCTGAGAACGGTACATGGACAAGTTTCGAATCACAGGTGGACGCGCGCTGAGCGGCGAAATCGAAACCAGCGGGTCAAAGAACGCTGCCCTTCCGGCCCTGGCGGCCTGCCTGCTCACCGACGAGCCCGTCGTCCTGCATCGCGTTCCGCAAGTGCGCGATCTGGGAACAATGGCCAAGCTGCTGGAGCATACGGGCGCCGCCGTCGAGCGCCGTGGAGATGGAGCGCTGCGGATCCAGGCGAAGGCAATCGCCGCGCCCGAGGCACCTTACGAGATCGTGAAGACGATGCGGGCCTCCAGCCTGGTGCTGGGCCCCTTAGCCGCACGCACTGGTCGCGCGCGCGTTTCTCTGCCGGGTGGCTGCGCGATTGGGGCACGGCCCATCAATCTCCACATCAACGGGTTGGAGCATCTCGGAGCGGTGATCGCACAGGAGGCCGGTTATGTGGAGGCGCAGGCTCCAGGAGGGCTGCGGGGGGCAACGGTGCACTTCGATCGCATCACCGTCACGGGTACAGAAGACCTGATGATGGCCGCCGTGCTGGCGCAAGGCGAGACAGTGCTGGAAAATGCCGCTCGAGAACCGGAGGTCGTGGATTTGGCGGATCTGCTCACGAAGATGGGCGCTCGCGTCACGGGCGCAGGCACGTCCACCATCCGAATCGAGGGCGTCGAACGGTTGCACGGTGCGGAGCACACGATCATCCCGGATCGCATCGAGGCAGGTACCTTCCTGCTGGCCGCAGCCATCACGCGAGGAGATGTACGGGTCACCCGTTGCGTTCCGGAGCACCTGACGGCGCTGCTGGTCAAGATGCGCCAAGCCGGCTGTGAGGTGATCGAAGAGGCTCCGGACGCGTTGCGGGTGCGCGTGCGCGGCGCCCTACGATCCGTCGACGTCAAGACCGAGGAGCATCCCGGCTTCGCTACGGACCTGCAAGCGCAGTTTCTGGCGCTGATGACGCAGGCGACCGGCATCAGCTTCATCACCGAAACCATCTTTGAGAACCGCTTCATGCACGTTCCGGAACTGGCTCGCATGGGCGCAAACATCCGGATCGAAGGGCGGCAGGCGATCGTTGCCGGCCCCTCACCCCTGGCCGGAACGCAGGTGATGGCAAGCGACCTGCGCGCCAGTGCCTCGCTAGTCATCGCGGCATTGGCCGCGCGCGGCGAAACCATCGTCGACCGCGTCTACCACATCGATCGCGGCTATGAAAAGATTGAAGAGAAGCTGGCCGGAGCCGGCGCAAACGTGGAGAGAGTTTGACCATGCAACCAAAGGCTCACAATGCTGCCTTCCTGGCTCTGGTGAATGACGCCAAGACGCGGGTGAAGGAAATCGACATCGACGGATATCGCAAGATGCGTGACCGGAACGAGGCACATCTGCTGGTCGATGTTCGCGAGGATGGCGAATGGGCAGCCGGGCACGTGGCCGGGGCGATGCATCTGTCGAAAGGCATCATCGAGCGCGATATCGAAACGAAGGTTCCGGACCGCGCCACCAAGCTGGTGCTCTATTGCGGCGGCGGGTTCCGCAGCGCGTTAGCCGGGGATGCCTTGCAGAAGATGGGATACACGGACGTTTTGTCACTGGATGGGGGCTGGCGGGCGCTCTCCGCGTCCGGACTGCCCGTGGAGAAGTAGAACAGTCGTTCGTGAAATTGCGTTCAAGAAAGGCACGCTGCGTGCGATAAGTCGGGAAAGGAAGGAGCGGGCAGGAGCAGGGTGGGTCTTCAACGAAGCGTATTGGCGGGGCTGGGCTGGCTATCTGTCGGCATGGGTGTGATCGGTGCGTTCGTCCCCGGAATGCCGACGACAGTCTTTTTGCTGATCGCACTGTACTGCTTCAGCCGGAGTTCGCCGCGTCTGGAAGCCTGGCTGCTCGGACATCCCCGCTTCGGGGCTCCGCTTCGGAACTTCCGCGAGAACCGTGGCATGCCGAAGGCAGCAAAGATGGCTGCGTTGGTTTCCATGTGGACCGCAGTCAGCATCTCCTCGGCTTCGCTACTTTGGGTCAGTCGAGCAGCCTCCCTTGGCGTTGTCGGTATGGGATTGCTCGGCACGCTGACCATCCTGTTTGCCGTGCGTACCATTCCAAACGCCCCGAACTGAGCCGCGATTGAGGACACTGGTAGACGGAATGAGCTACCTGGACAATCTAGAGAGCAATCTGAAAGCGCTGGAGCGGCTGGAAGAACAAGACCCCGAACGGCAGAAGGAACTGGCCGAGCGCCGGGAATCGGAACGGGCCGCAGCCCTTGCCGTGGCTCCCGTGGCCGAGGCTTTGAAGTCCGGCCCATTCACCGATCACCTGCTCGCCGCCTGCCGCGTCCTCGGCCATCAGCGCCGCACTCTCATCCGCACAACCTGGCTGCAGTCCACCCTGCGCCTGGAGACCCGCGAAAAGCGACTGGACCTGGTGCCGACACCAGGCGGGGTTGAAGCTCGAACAGGTAACACCGCACAAAGGCTAACGCTTCAGGAAGACCCCGTCAAACTTCTTCAGGACTGGCTCGACGGTTGATCCCGTTCCAGTAGAACGACCGCCTGAGCTTCAGCCGATCGCCCTTCACCGACAGGACCCACCTTCTCTGACGTCTTGAACTTCACGTTTACCCGATCCAAAGACAAGCCCAGACACCCTGCTACAGACTCGCGGATTCGCCCCCGGTAGTCCTTGAGCTTCGGGCGCTCCAGAATCGCGGTGCAGTCGGCGTTCACCAGACGCCAGCCCTGCTGTGCTGCCAGGGCGCACGCGTGCTTCAGGAACTGCTCGCTCGGCGCTCCCTTCCACCGCGGGTCAGTATCCGGGAAGTGCATCCCGATGTCGCCGGCAGCGATCGCGCCGAGCACGGCATCTGTCAGCGCATGCAACAGAATGTCGCCATCGGAATGCGCTTCAAACCCGAACTCGCAATCGACCCGCACGCCACCCAGAACCATCGCGCGACCCGTCGCAAGGCGGTGATTGTCCCAGCCTTGGCCGACTCGGAACTCAGTTGCCATTCGAAGCTTTCGCCGTTTCCTGTGCCAGCAAGAGCTTGGCGAGTTCGAGGTCACCCGGCTTGGTGATCTTGATGTTCCGGTCGCTGCCCGGCACGACCGATACCTCGACTTCTTCCAAACGTTCCACGAGGCTGGACTCGTCGGTGCCGGTGAAGCCGTCCGTGCGCGCTTTTTCGTAAGCTCGCTTCAGCAGACCCACACGGAACACCTGCGGCGTCTGCGCGAGGGCCAAACGCTCCCGGGAAATCGTCTGGCGAATCTTGTGCAGGTGAACCTGCTTGACCGTATCCACGGGCACGATGCCGACGATGGCAGCGCCTGTCTGTGCCGCCTCGTCGATGACCTTCTCGATGGTCTCCTGCTCGACGAAGGGCCGGACCGCGTCGTGAACTGCCACCAGCGCCGTGTCGTCGGTCAGCCGCGCCAAGGCGTGCTCCACGGATTCCTGCCGGCTATCCCCGCCTTCTACCAGCACGACCGGCTTGCCGAACTGCTCCTTTTCGAGCAACTCAGCTACGTAGCCATGGTCGTCAGGCCGAAGGGCCACGATGATCTGCTTCACACGAGGCGATGCCACGAACTTGCGCAAAGTATGAATCAGGATCGGAACGCCGTCGAGGAGAAGGAACTGTTTGCGCGCTGTGGACGGCTTGTCCACGATGGCTTTCTCCTGGGAGCGGCTCATCCGCGTACCCAACCCGGCCGCTGGAAGAATGACGGAAACTTGCATAATCCGCGCAATACGAGCGGATTCTCATTGTAGCCTGCACGGGCGAAGAATTTCGGGCGGCTCTATGCGCGGCCGGACAACTTCTGGACACTCACGCGATTCGGGGCTTCGCCGCCGGACTCAAACCGAGAGATGTTCGCGATGGTGGTCTCCGCGATGTTTGCCAGTGCATTCTCCGTGAAGAACGCCTGATGCGCGGTGACGAGAACATTGGGGAAGGTCGTCAGCCGGGCAAAAATGTCGTCCTGCAGGACCTGGCCCGACAGGTCTTCAAAGAACAAGTCTGCCTCTTCCTCGTAGACGTCAAGTCCAAGGTAACCGATGGCGCCGCACTTCAGTCCGGCGATGACGGCGCGCGTATCGACCAGGGCTCCCCGGCTGGTATTGATCAGCATCACGCCCGGCTTCATGCGTGCGATCGCCGCATCATCGATCAGGTGCCGCGTCATCGGCGTCAGAGGGCAATGCAGCGAGATGATGTCGGAGGAGGCGAATAATTCGCTGAGCTTCACGTACTCGACTCCCAGCGCTGCCAACTCCGCGTTCACTGCCACGTCGTGGGCGATCACCCGGCACTGAAAGCCCTTCATGATCTGAGCGAAGACAGCGCCAATCTTGCCGGTTCCGATCACCCCTACCGTGCGCCCGTAAAGGTCAAATCCCAGCAGTCCCTCCAACGCGAAGTTGCCCTCCCGAACGCGATTGAAGGCGCGGTGGATCCGCCGGTTCAGCGCCAGGATCATCGCCACCGCATGCTCGGCGACGGCATGAGGCGAGTAGGCTGGGACGCGGACAACGGGCAATCCCAACTTCTCGGCCGCTGCCAGATCCACGTGGTTGAACCCGGCACTTCGCAAGGCGATCAATCGAACGCCGCCGGCGGCCAACCCTTCCAGCACGGAAGCATCCAGCGTGTCGTTGACAAACGCGCACACCGCGCCGAATCCTGCCGCCAGGGGCAGAGTCTTGCGGTCCAGATGCGGCTCAAAGTACGTCAGCTCATGAACGCCGCGATTCGCGCGTTCGAGAGATTCGCGGTCATAGGGTTTGGAGCTGAATACAGCTACTCTCATGCGCTGTAGGCGGTTCGCCAGGCGGCCAGATCTTTCGCCAACCGGTCGCGCACGGTGACGTACTGCGGGTTGGCATAGTGATTGGTACGCTCACGCGGGTCCGAAGAAAGATCGAAAAGCTCGCTCGGTCCTTCGCCGCCATCGCGCAAGACCAGCTTGAAGCGATTGTCACGCGCCATCTCCGTATTGCGGAAATGGCCGAACACGGTAGGCCGCCAAGGCTTGTCCTTCTTGCCGAAGATCTTGCCTTGCGCCATCGCCAGATAGCTGGAACCGCAAAGATTGCGAGACGGGGGTGTGGCCTGCGCGGCTTCACACAAGGTCGGCATCAGGTCGTAGGAAGCGATGAGTTCCGAGCGAGAGGACTGAACCGGGATCTTTCCCGGCCAGCTCATCAGCAGCGGTGTCTGCACCACCTCTTCATACATGTTGATCGGGTCAGAGGCGAGCCCCTTGCTCCAAAGCCCGTGGCGGCCGAGAAGGAAGCCGTTGTCGCCGGTAAACACGATGAGCGTGTTGTCCACCAGCTTGCGCTCGGCCAGTTTCTTCCAAATCGCTCCCACCTGATCGTCCAGCGCGGTGACGGAGGCGGCGCAACGACGCAGGTTTCCGATCACGTCCTTCATCAGTTCCTTTTCGCGGAGGGCGTGTGGCGCCATCGGCTCCCAGCCGAACGACTCAAAGTTCGTGTCCTTGTACAGGTCGTAGTACTTCTGCGGGTGGCCGCTGTAAGGAGTGTGCGGATTGAAGTGGGAGAGCGTCAAAAAGAACGGGCGCGCATCCTGCTTGCCCAGGAAATCATCCGCGCGTTGGGTGAGGATCTCGGTGAGGTAGCCTTGCTCGTCCCGAGGCTCGCCGTTCACAAACAGCCTCGGGTTCTGATACGGCGACGACCCGCCGTTGAACGTGCAGGTGTATTCGTGGCCGTGCCCCGGCTTCGTATCGCTGCCCATGTGCCATTTGCCCACGTAGCCGCAGCGATAGCCCGCCTGCTGCAGCACGTCGGAAATCATCACTTCGCTGGCAAAAGCAGATGGGATGTCCTTCTGCCCCTGCGGCGGTTGCTCAATGGGCTGATCTGTCAGGAAGTCATGGATCCCATGCTGCCGGGGCAACCGCCCGGTGAAGAACGTTGCGCGCGAAGCGGAACAGATCGGCGTGGACACGAAATGATTGGTGAAACGCATGCCGCTTTGCGCCAAGCGGTCGATGTTTGGCGTGCGAATCTCCTTGTTGCCATAGCAGCCCAGCATCCAAGACGCCAGGTCGTCGGCCATCACCAGGAGAATGTTCGGCTTGGCCCGTGGCGGCTCCTTCTTGGCGGCAATTGCAGGGGACGCGGCCATCGCGGCCAGCACTTCACGGCGAGTCATCACCACCAAGGTAGCAAGCCAATGCTTGCCAGTCCGGCCAGGCAGATCACAGCACGTCGGCGAAGCCACGCTTCAAATGCCGGAAGGTCAGCCCGCCGACGATGAACATCGCCACGCTGAACACGGCCAAATAAGCAAGGTCCTCCCACCTTGGCGCCGTCTGCGTCAGCAGAGCGTCGCGATAGCCCCGCACAAATCCTGTCAGTGGATTCCACCGTAGCAACGCGCGCAATCGTTGCGGCACCTGCGTTTCACTGATGAAGATCGGCGTGATCCAAAACCAAAGTGTCAGCGCGACGATCACCATCTGCGCGGTATCCCGCAGGTACACCTGAAAGGCGGAAACAATCCAGCCGATGCCAATCGCCAGCATGCCGAGCAACAACGCATAAACGGGCAGCAGAATCACGCCGGCTCCGATCCCCTGAGCCCAGAACCCGACAGCCGCCAGGGCGATACCCACTGTCAGCGCATGATTGATCAGCGACGAGAAGAAGATCGAAATCGGAATCATCTCCGTCGGGAATACGGTCTTGGTGATCAGGTTCGTCGATTCCAGCAGAGACGAAGCGGATCGCTGCACAGCGTCCTGAAACAGCATCCAGGGCAGATAGCCGCAGAAGAGAAACAGCGTGTAGTTCGAGGTTCCTTCGCCCGGCGGCACCGTCATCCGCAGGCAGACGCTGAAGACGAAGGTGTAGCTCAGCAGCAAAACCAGTGGATGGATCACCGCCCACAACCATCCCCCAGCGGAGCCGACGAAGCGCCGCTCAAAGTCCCGGCGAATCAACTCATACAGCAACGCTCGCCGGGTGACAAGGTTGCGAAAGAAGTAACGGCCCGGGAGTTTCACCATTCCCAACCCCCATTGTCTGACGACTACTGCTGCTGCTGTTGCTGCATCTGGATCTCGTCTTCAATCACGCCGGGCGCCCACTCCGGCGGACCCACCAGTTCTTCCATTGCCAGCGGTGCAGCTTCGGACTGGCTGACCGTGACGCTGACGGTCAGCTCGCTCCGGGCATTCCCCTTGAAGACTCCCTGCGTCGGAGGGACATCGGCATAATCTCGCCCGATGGCAGTCCGAATGTGCCGCTCGCCCCCCATCAGATTGTTGGTAGGATCCAGCGCCAGCCAGCCATAGCCGGGCAGCAGCGCCTCCACCCAGGCATGTGTGGCGCCTTCGGCCGAACGGTCCTGATCGAACCGGCCATGAAACAAGTAGCCCGACACGTACCGGCACGGCATTCGCAGGTATTGCCGGACCAGCGAAATCATAATGTGGGCGAAATCCTGGCAAACGCCCTTGCGTGCCTTCAGCGCGTCATCGATGGGAGAATCCACCTTGGTGGATTTCGGCACGTAGTCAAAGGCACGGAACATCCCGCGATTGATGTCGGCCAGAACGGTCAGCGGATCGTCACGCCGCTCCGCGCCGAGTTCGGCGGCCAGTTCGCGCAGCAGCGGTGTGGGCTTCGCATAGTCGCTCGGCATCAAAAACTCCCAGTAGTCATGCTGCCCCACCGCGTCATCGAGTTCCGCCCACGCGGACGCATGCAGGTCAGGCAACTGCGGCGGCGGTGCGGTCTCCACTCGCGCTTCCGCCACGATGAGCAACTGCGAATGCTTGCCTGGCACATTGAACTGGTGAACCATGTTGCCCAAGTGATCCCGATAGCTGCTAACGGGCGCACGCGGGCTGACCAGCAGATCAAAGGACAGGCACCGCTGCAAGCCTTCGGTACGCGGCTGCTTGCGCACCTCCATGATGCTCTCCTGCACGGCGCTGTCGTACTTGAACCGAGTCTGATGGCGGATATGGAAGAACATGGTTACGCGAGCAGCGCGGACTCCACCGGGTAATCGATGTAGCCCTGATACGCGGCCGCATGGATCTGGCCGCACTGGCGCTGTACTCCTTCCAGATAGTTGTTGATGCCGAGGCTCATGATCTCCTCGATCTGCGTAAAGCTAAGCGAGGCGCGTAAGCGC
This sequence comes from uncultured Solibacteraceae bacterium, assembly GCA_964395885.1. GTDB lineage: Bacteria > Acidobacteriota > Terriglobia > Bryobacterales > Bryobacteraceae > JAPKYZ01. Next base: position 21,056 of record CAYNDS010000001.1, read on the forward strand.
CCGGCAAGGCGAGCGACGCGACTGCCCTTCTGCGAAGCCGTTGCCTCAGGCAGCACGTTGAGCGCCGTTTGAAGACGGTCCACCGCGAAGCGGACCGAATGGGGGAACTCCGGATTCAGCAGCAGGAATTCGGCAACGCGCTCCGGCGTCAACTCCGCCTTGTAGATCTTGCAGTAGGCTTCAAACGCAGTGCAGCATCGAAGCAGGCCGATCCATTCCAGGTGATCTGCTGCATCTTGCGTGCGCTCGAAGCGGCGATGGAACTCGCTGAAGTGGACGTCCAGAAGAGTCGCCACGGAGCGCGCCCGCTCCAGGTAGCGTCCAATTTGGATGAACTGCCAGCCCTCGCCATGCGACATCGTGGAGTCCGTCACACCCTGAAACAAGTGCGCGCCTTCCTTGACGGCCGCCAGAAAGTCCACCGGCAACGCGTCGACATCCTCGTCCATGGAAGCGCGCCGGACCTCGTGGAAGAGGCGGTTGAGCTGCTCCCACATCTCACTGGAGATCTGCTCGCGCACCTGGCGGGCATTCTCTCGACTGGTCATAATCGCCGCCACGATGGACGACTTGCTCCCGAGGTCGAAGATCAACTGCTGCGACATCGCACGGGCATCGCCGGGACTGTCCGGCGGCAACTCAAACCCGAGACTTGCCAGCACCCGGCCCCAGCGCCGGTCAAACGGCACCGATGCCTGGTCCAGCATCAGGTTCAAGTGAACGTCCACAACACGGGCCGTGTGCTCGGCGCGTTCCAGATACCGCGCCATCCAGTACAGGCTGTCAGCCACTCTCGAAAGCATCTCAGTGCAACACCCACGTATCTTTGCTTCCGCCGCCCTGCGACGAATTCACAACAAGCGATCCGCGGCGGAGCGCCACGCGAGTCAGACCTCCCGGCACGATCGTGACTTTTTCCCCGTAAAGAATGTACGGGCGCAGGTCCACATGCCGCGCCTCCACCTTGCCGTCGATGTAACAAGGGGCACGCGACAGCATCAGCGTGGGCTGCGCGACGTAGTTCCTTGGCTCCGCCAGGATGCGCCGGCGGAAATCCGCCCGTTCCTGCGTGCTGGAGTGCGGCCCGATCAGCATGCCGTAGCCACCGGACTCGCCGACGGCCTTCACCACCAATTTGTCCAGGTTGTCCAGCACGTAATCGCGCTCTTTGTCGTTGCTCAAGATGTAGGTCTCGACGTTGTCCAGGATGGGGTCCTGCTGCAGGTAGTAGCGGATCATCTTGGGCACGTACGCGTAGATCGCCTTGTCGTCGGCGATGCCGGTACCCAGCGCATTGGACAGCGTCACGTTCCCCGCCCGGTAGGCGTTGAACAACCCCGGCACCCCCAGAATCGAATCCCGGCGAAATGCCAGCGGATCAATGAAGTCATCGTCAATGCGCCGGTAGATCACGTCAACACGCTTCAAGCCGGCGGTGGTCCGCATGTAGACCACGTTCTGGTGAACCACCAGGTCCCGGCCCTCTACCAGCTCAATCCCCATCTGCCGTGCCAGGTACGTGTGCTCGAAGTACGCGGAATTGTAAACTCCCGGGGTCAGCAGAACGATCATCGGATCATGCCGGCCCTGCGGAGCCAGTGACCGCAGCGTGGCCAGCAGCGCCTGCGGATAGTCCTCAATCCCGCGCACCGGACATTGCCGGAACAGAGACGGGAAGATGCGCTTCATCACTTGACGCGACGTCAGCATGTAGCTGACCCCGCTCGGGACGCGCAGATTGTCTTCGAGTACCAGAAATCGTCCGTCCGGGTGCCGAATCAGGTCCGTCCCCGTCACCGTGATGTAGATGTCCCGCGGAACCCGGAGTCCGCGCATCTGCCGCCGGAAGTGGCGGCAGGTGTACACCATCTCACGCGGCACCACGCCATCACTCAGAATCTTGCCGTCGTGGTAAAGATCACGCAGGAACAGGTTGAGCGCCGTGATGCGCTGCTCCAAACCACGCTCTACCTTCGCCCAATCCGCAGCTGTGATGATCCGGGGTAGCAGGTCGTGCGGGAAGATCTGCTCGGTGCCTTCCTCTCGCCCGTAGACAGTAAAGGTGATTCCCTGGTGCAGGAAGGACAGGTCTGCCGCCTGCTGGCGACGGCGCATCTCTTCGGGCGCTAACTCCAACAGGTGTTGGAACAACTGCTCGTACTGCGGACGCGGTACGCCACTGGGTTCGAACATCTCGTCCCAGGCTTGATCGAGTTGGTAACCCTGAAAGGGCACAGGTAACGAGGCAGCAGTCTTGACGGCGTTCATGTCGATACTCCGGCGGCGACAAGGCCGTTGCCACTCGAAACCTGAGCAGACAAGGCATCAGGTCCGAACAGTGCAGTGTAGCACTGCCGCCACGTTTGGACCCGTTTGGCGTTCCGCCGCGTCTAAGCAAATGAGCAAGGAGGGCTTCGTGCCCCGATTGTTATACTCGGATCGGACGGGAGAAATCTGTTGCGCCGCTTCCATTTTGCGTTTGCGTCCTTCTCGGCAGGTTTGGTGGCCTTGCTGCTGGTCGGTACCAGTCTCGGGCGCGGTGCCTCGCCTCAGGACCCCTATAAGCATCTGGCCGTCTTCACGGAGGTTCTCTCGCGAATCAAGAGCGAGTACGTCGAGGAACCGGACCTGAAGGCGGTCACCGCCGGTGCCGTCACGGGTCTGCTGGAGTCGATTGACCCGTACGCGAGCTATCTGAACGCCGAGCAGTACAAGCAGTACCTGAAGCAGAAGGACCAGAAGCGGGCTGAAACGGGCCTGGTGCTCTCCAAGCGCTTCGGCTACATCGGCGTGGTGGATGCCATCCCCGGTTCGCCCGCAGCCAAAGCCGGTCTAAACACCGGCGACATGATCGAAGCGATCAAGGGCGTCGGTACACGCGACATGCCGTTGGCCTACGCGGAGCAGCTGCTCAAGGGGGATCCCGGCACCAGTATCGAACTCACCGTAATCCGCGTTCGCCGGTCCGAATCGCAAAAGGTTACCTTGACGCTGGCCAATTTGAAGTACCCCCCGGTCTCCACGAAGCTTTTGCCCGATATGACGGGCTATCTCTGGATCCCGAGCCTGGAAGCGGGCAAGGTGAAGGACGTGGCCAACGCGATCAACAGCCTGACGCAGCAGGGTGCGAAGCGCTTTGTTGTCGACGTGCGGGATTGCGCGGTCGGAACGCCGGAGGACGGCGTCGCTTTTGCGAACCTGTTCCTCGATAGCGGACTGATTACCTACTCCCAGGGCCAGCGCGTCAGCCGGCAGAATTTTGAAGCGGTCCCGGCCAAGCAGGTGACCAAACTGCCCATCGCGCTGATCACCAACCGTGGCACTGCCGGCGCGGCCGAACTCGCCGCCGCCGCAATCCTCGATTCCAAGCGGGGCGAGGTCGTCGGTGAGCGCACCTACGGCGACGCTGCCGTGCGCCGTGCGGTCACCCTCGATGACGGCAGCGCGATCATCCTCGCCGTCGCGAAATACTACTCTCCTTCCGGCAAGGCGATTCAGGACGTGGCCGTGACGCCGAGCGTGGCGATGGCCGATCAGACCGAGCCCGCCGCACCGGAAACCGACGAAGAACTGCCCACCACGGAGGCTCCTGCCGAGTCCAAACCGCGGTCGGCCGATGACGCGCTGGTGAAGAAAGCAATCGACGTCTTGATGAACGGAGTGACCAAGACCGCCAAGCGGTAACCGCCGGCGGCTTGGACGATAAGTGATCCATGCCTCTCTACGAATACAAGTGCAACGCCTGTGGACAGGTTTTCGAGAAGATGCAGAAATTCTCGGATGAACCCCTGAAGACCTGCGAATGCGGCAAGAGTGGTGAAGTGCAGCGGCTGATCTCGCCCCCCGCCTTTCACCTGAAGGGCGGCGGCTGGTACAAGGATCTCTACGCCTCCTCCAGCGCACCGTCGAAGAGTTCCAGCGGGTCTTCCTCGTCGGGTTCCAGCCAAGCCAAGTCAGACGCGAAGCCGGCCGCCGCCAGCACCTCCACTTCCTCCTCGTCCTCTTCGGACAGCAAGTAGAGCGCGGAAACAGCAATCGTATAGTGGAGAGAATGCGTCGGCTCTCCGCTCTTCTTCTTTTTGTGTGTCTGGCCGCTGTCCCGGCCAACGCCCAGAAAAGCCTGTCCGGCACAGCAGCGATCAAGAAGTCTCTTGACAGGTTGAACACGCTTGGCACCGTGTTAATGATCGCCGCGCATCCGGACGACGAAAACACCGCTCTGCTCACCTACTTCGCTCGCGGACGCAACTTGCGCACCGGGTACCTTTCCCTGACTCGCGGTGAGGGTGGGCAAAACCTGATCGGCGCCGAGCAGGGCGACAAGATCGGCATCATCCGCACGCAAGAGCTTCTGGCCGCCCGGCGCGTGGATGGCGGCGAGCAGATGTTTTCCCGCATGGTCGACTTCGGCTTTTCGAAGAACGCCGCCGAGACCATCACCAATTGGGGTCGGGATCGGGTCCTGGCCGATAT
>CAYNDS010000001.1:25538-60946 GCA_964395885.1 uncultured Solibacteraceae bacterium
CTTTCAACCCGACGTGATCGTCCTGCGCTTTTCCGGAACACCCCGCGACGGACATGGTCACCATCAGACGTCCGCCATCCTGGGCAAGGATGCGTTCCGGATGGCAGCGGACCCGGCAGCCTTCCCGGACCAGTTGCGCTTCGTCCAGCCATGGCAGGCAAAGCGCCTGTACTTTAACCTGTTCAACTGGTCCCGCGAGTTGGAAGAGCAGAACGAAAAGGCGCCCAACACGCTCGCAATGGACTACGGCACCTATGATCCCGTTCTGGGCTTCTCGTATACCGAGATCGCCGGGATGAGCCGCAGCCAGCATCGCAGTCAGGGCATGGGCTCGCCCGAGCGCAAGGGAGCCTCGCGAAACCACCTGGAGCTCCTCGCCGGAGAACCGGCCGCGAATGACCCATTCGACGGCATTGAGACGTCCTGGAGCCGCTTGGAAGGTGGTGCGGCGATCGGCAAGCTGATCAGCGAAGCAATCGCGCAATTCCAGCCGGAGCAGCCGCATCGCATCGTCCCCTTGCTCGCGCAGGCGCGTCAACTCATCGCCGCCCGTTCCGACGCCTGGAGCAAGCGCAAGCTGACAGAAATCGACGAAACGATTGCGCTCTGTGCCGGCATCTGGGCCGACGCCTCATCGGACCGTGCCGAGCTCGTGCCCGGGTCCACCGCCAAGGTGACCGTCAGCGTCATCAACCGTTCCCCGCTTCCGGCCGCCATTGTGAAGGCCTCCGTCGCCGGTGCTGCAAAGGCAGACCTTCCGCTTGAGCCCAACAAGATGGCCAGCATCGACCTGGAATGGAAAGTGCCGGCCGAGGAGCCGCTCTCCCAGCCCTACTGGCTGCGCGCACCCAAGGACGGGCCTCGCTACGCCATTGCGCGCCAGGAACTGGTGGGGCTTCCCGAGAACCCGCCGTTGCTCGTCGCAAGCATCGTCGCGAAAGTCAGCGGGGTTGAAATCGAGTTGACGCGTCCGCTTCACTACCGCTATGTCGATCGCGCAGACGGCGAACTGGTCCGCCCGGTAGCCGTCGTTCCGGCCGTGGCCGTATCGTTGGCAGAGAAGGTGTACCTGTTCCCCTCCCCGGCGCCTCGCAACGTCGAAGTAACCTTGCTGCCGAAGCAGCCGCGGCAAACCGTCCAACTCAGCCTGAAGACGCCCCCCGGCTGGAATGTGGAACCGCGCGTGATCCAGGCGGAATTGGGCGAGGCCAATGCGCAGCAGTCGTTCACCTTCCGGCTTACCCCCGGCGCCTCGCCCCGCAAGGGCAAGCTGGAAGCGCAACTGAATGGCCAGGCGGCCTTTGGCATCGACGTGATCCGTTACCCGCACATCCCGCCGCAGACGCTCTTCCCCCCAGCCGACGCCGAGTTGGTTCCAGTGACGGTCACTACTCTTTCGAAGAACATCGGCTACATCATGGGCGCCGGCGATGATGTGCCCGACTCTCTGCGCCAGCTTGGCTGCACGGTGACGCTGCTGTCCAGTGAAGATCTGTCCCATGGCGACCTGTCGCGCTTCGATGCCATCGTGACCGGTGTGCGTGCCTTCAACACCCGTATCGATCTGCGCGCCAATCAGGGCCGGCTCTTCCAATACGTCAAGGAGGGCGGCACCATGCTGGTGCAATACAACGTCGCCGACAGCCGCTTCTGGGCCGGTGGTCAGTCGCTCGGCAAGACCGTTGGACCCTTCCCTCTGGAAGTGGGGGCCGGCCGTGTCACCGACGAGAACGCCGCAGTCGAAACTCTCACTGCCAGCCCGCTGCTTCAAAAGCCGAACGCTATTGTCGCCGACGATTGGAAGGGCTGGGTGCAGGAGCGCGGGCTCTACTATCCCGCCACCTGGGACCCGCAGTATCAGCCGCTCTTCCGCATGGCGGACCCTGGCGAAAAGCCGCAGGATGGCTCCACACTCGTGGCGCGATATGGCAAGGGCGTCTACATCTACACCGCGCTCTCGTGGTTCCGACAGTTGCCCGCCGGCGTGCCCGGCGCCTACCGCATCTTCGCCAATCTGCTGAGCGCCTCAAAGATCCAGTAGCCACCATGCATCCGCGGGACGAGCCACCACCCTTTCTCGGCACCTGGCCACGCGTCTATGCCGCAGTGGTGATCTACCTGGTGGCGATCGTGCTCGTCTTCGTCTGGTTCGGGCGGACGTTTACCCAATGAGGCCCCTCGACTGGGTGGCAATGGCCGCCACGCTCGGCTTCATCATCTTCTACGGTCTCTGGCGTTCCCGCGGCAGCGGTTCCACCAGCCAATACCTGCTGGCGGGACGATCCATGCCCTGGTACGCCATGGCGCTTTCGATCATGGCGACGCAAGCCTCTGCGATCACCTTCATCTCCACCACCGGACAGGCATACGTCGACGGCATGCGCTTCGTGCAGTTCTACTTCGGACTGCCGCTGGCGATGATCATCATCTCCATGACTGCGGTACCGCGCTTCCATGGCGCGGGCGTCTACACGGCCTATGAATACCTGGAGAAGCGCTTCGATATGAAGACGCGCCTCCTGGTCTCCGTTATTTTTCTCATTCAGCGTGGTCTGGCCGTTGGTGTCTCTCTCTCCGCCCCGGCGATCGTCCTGACTGTGATCTTCGGCTGGCCGACGGAAGTCACTACGGCCATCATGGGCGCCATCATCGTCGTCTACACGGTCGTGGGTGGGATCAAGGCCATCACCTGGACCGATGTGCAGCAGATGCTGATCATGTTTCTCGGCCTGCTCACGGCTCTCATCCTGGCCGTTCAGCTTCTTCCCGGGGACGTCTCCTTCGCCGACGCTCTTCGTCTGGCCGGTGCCGCCGGGCGCGTCAACCCGGTAACGACTGTCTTTGACTGGAACGACCGTTACAACCTGTTCAGCGGAATCATCGGGGGGATGTTCCTGGCGCTCAGCTACTTCGGTTGCGATCAGTCCCAAGTGCAGCGCTATCTCACCGGCAAGTCCATCGCGCAAAGCCGCCTGAGCCTGCTGTTCAACGCCGTCGCCAAGATTCCCATGCAGTTCTTCATCCTGCTGGTGGGCGTCGTCGTCTTCGCCTTTTACGTGTTCGAGAAACCGCCGGTGTTGTTTCAGGCCAAGGAGGCGCCCAAGCACGCCGCCCTGCAACCGGAGTTCGACCGGCAGTTTGAAGCACGGCGGACGGCGGCACGCGCGATGATCGCCAATGAACCAGGCGCACGAGAGCGTTTTCAGCAGGCCCAAGGCGAGATGGAACGTCTCCGCAAGTCCACCGGCGTGAACGATGCCAACTACGTGTTCCTGTCCTTTGTCTCCAAGTACCTGCCCGCCGGTGTCGTCGGCCTGCTCATTGCAGTCATTCTGGCCGCTGCCATGACAGCCATCTCCGGAGAGGTCAACTCTCTGGCAACGGTCACCGTCATTGATCTCTACAAGCGGCATTGGCGTGCCGATGCGGGTGACACGCACTACTTCCGTGTCTCCCAGGTGGCCACCGCATTCTGGGCCGTCTACGCCGTCATCACCGCTCAGTATTCGCGCAATCTCGGCTCCCTGATCGAAGCCGTCAACATCGTCGGATCTCTCTTCTACGGAGGTCTGCTCGGCGTCTTCGTCCTTGCCTTCTATTTCCCCAAGGTCCGCGCGAATGCCGCATTCGCCGGAGTGCTGGCCGGAGAGGCGGCCATCTTCGCCACTCGCGCCACGAGCAATATCAGCTTCCTCTGGTACAACGTGATCGGCTGCGCCGTCGTCATCGCCACGGCTCTCCTGGTGGAACGCTTTACTGCTGATACGCCGTGACGGAGTTTGCGGTCATCGAGTAGAACGTGGGTCCATACGGGCTGGACCGCCGGCCCACAAACAGCATCCCTTCCACCCAGACATCCGCCATCAGCGCGAAGTTTGCCCTCTCGCCGCGCGTCATCTTCACGTAGATCATCTGATTGGGCGGCGGCGGCGGCGTATGCACACAGGCACCCGCGTAGGGAACCAGCAGGAACTCGGTCAACTGATTCGCATCGTCGTCCAGCGGCACGATGTAGCCCGGCACCTTCACGCGACTACCCTCCAGTGCCTTCACCTCCGCACTCGCCGCGCCGCTGGCCGCGTTCAACCCTCGCAGCACGGACCACTCAATGACACGCGTCCCGGACGCTTTCTGGCTCGGGTTCGACTGGGCGCCACCCGCACCAATCGGCGTCTCCCGATTCACCAGAAAGACCATTGCCGTAACGGCCACCATCGCCAGCAGCAATGTCCGCACTCGCATCCGCTTTGATCGTACCGTGTGGACGCCGCTTGCAGTTCTAGTTGAGATTACACTATCATCTATTTTGTGACTCCGATCGTCCCCATTCTTCGCCGAGCCGCCAATTCCAGCCATTTAGACCGCATGGGAATGTGGATCTCCACGGCCTGTGCCGTCCATTGCGCTGCCTTGCCGTTGATCCTGACAGTGGCCGGAATGGGATGGCTGGGCGAGCCGTGGCTGGAGTGGTCGATCATCACCGCATCGTTCCTGATTGCCTCCGTGCGGCTGACGCATAGCTACACCGCGCATCATCGCCGTATCGATTCCCTGCTGCTGTTTGCGCTTGGCGCCGGTTTCATTCTGCTTGCGAAGGCGGAACTGGTCACCGCCGATTACGCTGAGCCCTTGTTCATGACCATCGGCGGACTCTCCATCGCCGCTGCCCATTGGCGGAATCACCACCACTGCGGGTGCCAGACGCACGCGCACTGAACGACTGCGATAGCAGTAACAAGGTCGTCACCGCTTCGTCGTAACACTGCGATCTCAGAACGGTACGCTCAGGCCCATGGGCGTCCGCCTTCTGCCTGCCTCCTTTGTTTTTCTCTCTGCCCTGCTGGCTCAAACCGACACGGGCGTCATCACCGGAACGGTCCGCGACACGCAACGAAGCGTGATCGGATCCGCTCGCATCACCATCACCAACCTCGGCACTCGCGTACCCGTCCGAACTTCCACCAACGCCGCCGGGATCTTTGTTTCGCCGCCCTTGAAACCCGGGCGCTATGAGGTGGCGGCCGAACTCAGCGGATTCCAGCGCACCGTAACCGAGATCGCGCTCGAACTGAACCAGCGTGCGGTGGTCGACTTGGACCTGCGCGTCGGCGAGGTTTCGGAATCCGTCACCGTCGTGGCCGAGGCGCCCTTGCTGGAGCGCGAGACGTCAGCAGTCGGTACTCTCCGAAACTCGAAGGCTGTGCAGGAGATGCCCCTGAATCTGCGCATCGTGACGCGGGTCTTTGAACTCGCCCCCGGCGTGGTCCCCGTCAATACACAAGCCGCCGGCGTGCCCATCACCCTCTATCGCGGGGTGGCGCAAGCGGCGGTAAATGGAGTGCCCGAGCGGCAAAACAACAATCTCGTGGAAGGCATCAACAACAACGAGAATCACAACGGCGTCGGAGTGGTCGTCTACCCTCCCATCGACGCGCTTGCCGAGGTGCGCGTCGCCACCAACGCTTTCGACGCCCAGTTTGGACGCGCCGCGGGCGGCGTCATGAACGTCACCTTCAAGTCCGGCGGACGCGACTTTCACGGCAACGTGTTCGAGTACCTGCGCAACTCCGCAATGGATGCCCGCAACTTCTTCGACCCCCCGGGCCAGAACGTGCGCTTCATCATGCACCAGTTCGGCGGTACGTTCGGCGGACCCGTGGTGATCCCCGGTCTGTACAATCGGGACCGGCGACGCACGTTCTTCTTTACCTCGTACGATGCCGTGCGCCGCAGCCAGACCACTTCCTTCCGCAGTACGGTGCCGCTGCCCCAATTCATCACCGGAGATTTCCGCCAGTTGCCGCTGCGGCTGTTCGACCCGCTCACCACTCGGCCCAATCCCGCCGGCTCCGGCTTTGTCCGGGACGCCTTCCCCGACAATCAGATCCCGGCCGGACGCCTGGATCGAGTGGGCCGGAATGTCGCCTCCCTGTACCCCGCGCCGAACCTCCCCGGGCTGGCAAACAACTTTGTCTTCGGTCCCGTGCGCCGCGTGGATACCGACAACGGCGACCTCAAGGTCGATCACTACCAAACCGAGCGCGACTGGATCACCTTCCGGCTCAGCGTCGGCCAGACGCGCGCCTTCGATCCTCCGGCGCTGCCTCCGCCCGGGATTGGCGGCGGTCCCGGCTTTCCCGGCAACTTCTTCCAGCCGCACGTTCAGGGACACCTCAGCTACACGCGAACCTTTTCGCCCACCCTGGTGAATGAAGCTCGATACGGCTACAGCCGCCTGAACCTCACGTCGCGCCACATCAATTTCGGTGACAACATCGCGCAGCGGCTTGGCATCCCCGGCGTCAACATTGCCGGTGACGAACTGACCTCCGGCAATCTATCCACGATTAACGTCACCGGCTATCAGGCATTGGGCGACGCCGGCTTCCTGCCCGCCCTCGTCATCAGCGACAACATGCAGTGGAGCGACAACGTCAGCTGGACCCGCGGCCGCCACTCGGTCAAGTTCGGCGGTGAAGTGCACTGGCGCCGTTATAACGCTTTCCAGAGTTCTTCACCGCGAGGAACGGCAAACTTCGCCCGGGCCTTCACCAACAACCCGGCTTCCACTGCGGCGAGCGGCGACGGTCTGGCGGACCTGCTCCTGGGCGTGCCCCAATCCAGTTCGATCAACATCATCAATGGCACGCGCGGCCAGAGGCGCGTCGAGTATGCCTTCTACCTTCAGGACAACTGGAAGGTGACCGACAAGCTGACGCTGAACCTCGGCTTACGCTACGACGTGTTCGGACCGTTCCCGTGGGTCGAAGTGGGCAATCGCCAGGCCAACTTCCTGCCGGACCGCGGCATCGTCGTCCCGGTCGGGACACCGGATTTGCCGAACCGCGCCGGTTCCCGGACCGACTTCAACGACTTCTCTCCCCGCATCGGCTTTGCCTATAACCTGAACTCGAAGACGGTGCTCCGCGGCGCTTGGGGGCTCTTCTACGGCGTGACGTACTGGGACATCAACGGCAACCTGGCTTCCAACGCTCCCTTCGCCGGACGCCTCGACTATCCGAACAACCAGTTTGATTTCGCCGGCTCCCGTCCGCTCTCGCGAGGGTTTGACCGCCCCGCCACCTTCTCCGCCCTTGGCGGAAGCGTTGCGGCCATCCAACTGGACTACCGCACTCCCTCCACGCAGCAGTTCAACTTCAACATTCAGCGTCAACTGCCAAAGGAACTCCTGCTCACCGTCGGCTACGTCGGGACGAAATCCACCAATTGGGGCTACATTCGCGACATCAATGCGCCGCGGCCCGGCACCGGCGCCGTGGCTCCCCGCCGTCAGTGGCCACAGTACACGGCGATCAACTTCCTCGGCTTTGACGGAAACGCGAACTACCACTCCCTTCAGCTGACCGTGGAGCGGCGCTTCTCCAAGGGCTTCGGCACGCAAGCCGCCTACACCTGGAGCCACTGCATCAACGACTATGAAGGCCTGCAGGATCCCCGCAACCGCGCGGCAGACCGCGGCTCCTGCGCTCTCGATATTCGCCATCGGTTGACGGCGACGTTCAACTACGAACTGCCCATCGGCAAGGGCAAGCCGCTGCTGGGGAGCGCCAGCGGCGTGAGCCAGGCGCTTCTGGGCGGATGGCAGATCAACGGCGTCCTGAACCTGTACACCGGCTTCCCGTTCACCCCGGTGAACGCGACGAATAGCCTGAACGCACCCGGACTGTCCCAACGCGCCAACGTTGTGCCGGGCTGCGACCCCACACTGCCCCAGTCGGAGCGCTCCATCACGCGCTGGTTCAATCGCGACTGCTTTACCGCTCCCGCTGCCTTCACCTTCGGTAATGCCGGACGCAACATCCTTCGCGGCCCCGAAACCGCTCAACTCGACTTCTCGCTGTTCAAGAACATCGGCCTCGGCGGCGAATCCCGCTACCTCCAGTTCCGCGCCGAGTTCTTCAACATCGCCAACACGCCCCAGTTCAACAACCCGAACGCCAGCATCGGCACTCCCGCCGCGGGCACCATCGCCGCCGCTGGGTCCGTACTGAATTTCGCCCGCACCCAACGCCAGGTCCAGTTGGCTCTGAAGCTGTATTTCTAGAAAGGAGAACCGATGCTCACGCGTAGAACTCTTCTCACTCTGCCTTTTGCCGCGGCGGCGAAGGATGCTCCTGCCCTGCGATTCGGCGTCGTCACGGACATCCACCACGCCGACAAGGACCCCGCCGCCAATCGCCATTACCGGATGGCGCGCGCCCGCCTGGAGGAAGCCGTGGACACCTTCAACGAACAGGGCGTGCGCTTCGCCGTTGAACTCGGCGACTTCATTGACGATGCCCCAGTCCTCGCCCGCGAAGTCGGCTACGTGCACGAAATCGACGCCGTTTTCCGGCAGTTCGAAGGCAGCCGGCACTATGTACTCGGAAACCACTGCGTCTTCAACCTCACCAAGGCAGAGTTTCTCGGCGCCGTGGGACGGGACAAGTCGTTCTACTCGTTCGACGAGGGCGGTGTCCACTTCATCGTGCTCGACGGCTGCTGCCGCAAGGATGGCGTCGATTACGGCCGCAAGAACTACGAGTGGACCGACACCTTCATCCCGAAGCCGCAGTTCGACTGGCTGGCCGCCGACTTGGCAGCCACCCGTCTGCCGACCATCGTCTTTGTCCATCAGCGCCTCGACCGCGAGGACAACTACGGAATCAAGAACTCCCCCGCCGTCCGCGCCCTGCTGGAGCGTTCCGGCCGCGTTCGCGCCGTCTTTCAGGGTCACAGCCACCAAAACGACCTGAAGGACATCCATGGGATCTTCTACGTCACCTTCCGCGCGACCGTCGAGGACCCAGCGGACCAGGGCGGCGCCTTCGCCGTCGTCGAGATCGCTTCCGGCATGCTCCGCATTCAGGGATTTCTCCGCCAGCAGAGCCGTGCGATCACTTGGCCGGACGCTTAGGCATCTGGTCACGAATGCTACGATCTTTGCAGCATGGAGTCCGCCGCTCGCCCCTTGCCCGTGATCAGGCGGCTGGCGCACTATGAGCTGAATCAACTACTTGGCCGGGGGGGCATGGGGGAGGTCTACCTGGCCTATGACACCTCTCTGCACCGCCAGGTAGCGATCAAGCTCCTTCTGCCGGACACGGTTTCCTACGGCAATCGGCGCCAGCGCTTCCTCCGGGAAGCTCGCATGGCCGCCAGCCTCTCGCACCCCTACATCGTCACCGTCTTTGAGGTGGGCGAGGAGGAGGGCCAACCCTTTATTGCCATGGAATACGTGAAGGGGCGCAGCCTCCGGGAACGCCTTGCCGAAGGGCCGATTCCGCTGCCGGAAGCGCTTCGGATTGCCGCGCAAGTCACCCGGGCGCTCGGCGCGGCTCATCAGGCAGGCATCATTCACCGTGACATCAAACCCGAAAACGTCCTGCTGCCCGATAGCGGCGATGTGAAGGTGCTCGACTTCGGACTGGCCCACTTCGATCCCTTGCCGTCCACCACCGGCACCGTGTCCGATGTGGACGCAACCGTCACCGCCCTCACCATCGCCGGCGGAGTCGTCGGAACGTTTCGCTACATGAGCCCGGAGCAAATCCGGAGCCAGAAGTTGGACGGGCGCTCTGACCTGTTCAATGTCGGCATCCTTCTGTTCGAAATGCTGACCGGACGGCCGCCCTTTGATGCCCCAAACTGGGCCGAGATGGCCAGCCAACTCCTGGCGGCACCGCTCCCAAAGGTGGCCGCTGCGGGCATCGAAGTTCCCGAAGCGGTAGAAGAACTGGTGGCAAAGTGCCTTGCCCGGGATCCGGCACTGCGGCACCGGGACGCCGCGGAACTCACGGAAGCCCTGGAATCCATCGAACTCCGAAAGCCCGGGAGGCTTCTCCGGATCCGGAAACTGTCCCGCCGCCTCTGGATTGTTCTCGCCGCCTCAATGGCACTGCTTGCTGCTGGCGCGATCTACTTGCGCCTTCGCCAGCCGGTGTTTCCATCAGTGGCCGTACTCGCCTTCGCCAACGAAACCGGCCGGCGCGAATGGGACTATGCCGTCAGCGGTCTTGCGGAAGGCCTTCGGGAGGACCTCCGGCATGTGCAGGGCCTCGTCGTCGTGCCCTCGGCTCTCGTGGCCCGCTTCCAAGGCTCCCGCCTCCCGATGGACCAGGCTGCGCGGGAACTGCAAACCTCCGCCGTTCTCGCGGGTGCAGTGCGCTCCTCCGCGCAAGGCTCGCCGCAGGTGGATGTAACGCTCACTGCCGTGCCCTCCGGACAGGTGCTCTGGTCGCAGAGCTATCCCCTTGATCCCGCCCGGACGGTTGCAGTGGCGGACCGGCTCTTCCTGGACGCGGCCTACCACCTCGGCCAGCGCCAGGACTCGCGAAACGCAAAGCGCAAGCGAACCGCCTCTCCCGAAGCCTATGACCTGTTTCTGCGCGGGCGGGCGGCGCTCGACCGTCGCGGACAGGAGGACATCCGCGAAGGCGTCCGCCTGTTCACCGAAGCCATTGAGAACGATCGCGAGTTCGCCCTCGCCTATGCGTCTCTGTCGGAAGCCTACACGGTGCTGTCGAACCTCGGGTCCCAACCCCCCATCGGACTGCTGCGCCAAGCCAAAGAGAATGCGCGGCGCGCTGTCGAGTTCGACCCATCGCTGTCAGACGCGCACCTCTCATACGCCCTCACCTTTGTCAGCTACGACTTTGACTGGCCCGCGGCAGAGCGATCCTTCCGGCGCGCTCTGGAACTCGATCCCCGCTCCGCGCGAGCGCACGTCTGGTACGCCATGGGCTATCTTTTCCCGCAGAAGCGCTTTGAAGAAGGCTTAGTCGCCTTGCAGCGCTGCCGGGATCTCGACCCGGTGACGCCCAGCTTCGCCGTCCTCCAGGCCACGGGACTCTACCAGGCAAGGCGCTACGACGAGGCGCTTTCCCTTCTGACAAAGATCGACGCGCCACCCCTCAAGCCGGTGATCGCCGCAACCGCCGCCTACATCCACATCGCGCGCAACCAGCCGGAGGAAGCGCTTCGCACTCTCGACACCCTCGGCGACACACAGTCGAACCGTCTTGTCCAGCTCGCCGCCGCCTTTGTCCATGCCGCCGCAGGCCATCGGGCGGAGGCGAAACGCCGCCTTGCCGATCTGGAGGCCGGCTATCAGGCCATCTACGTTTCCCCATGCGCCATTGGCACCGTGCACGCCCGCCTCGGCGACCTGCAAGGCGCCATGCGGTGGCTGGCGGAGTGCCGCTCTCAAGGCGACCAGCAACTCCGCTGGGCGGGAGTTGATCCGCGGTGGGATTCGATCCGATCCGAACCGGCCTTCAAGAATTTGCTGCGCGAGCTTGGCTTACCATAGCCGTTCTAGTTGTATACTCTGATTCCGAACGCCTGTCAGAACACAAGGAGCCCCGCCATGGATTGCGCGTCAATCGATCAGACCATCCTCTCCCGAATCGGGTTCACCGAGGAGGAAGCCAGTGACTTCATCGCCAAGCATCAGGCTTACCTGAATAGCCTCACTCCCAAGCAGTACGAAGCCGTCGCCACCAATCTGCCCTCCTGGCAGCAGGCTGCCTCGGCGATCCATCCGGACGTCACCGCCGAGCATCTGCAGGATTTCGTCGCCCGCCGCGGGGGTCCGGTCGGAACCGTCCTCTGCCTCCTCGCTCCGCGTCCGGAGACCGCCGCAGCTTCGGCTTGACCCTCCAGTCTCGCCCCAAAGTTCCAGGTCTGAATCGCACTATCCCGCCGGAGGAGACCCTTCGGCGGGCTCGCCCCGTCGCCCAGCGTCTGGGAGTCACGCGCGTTTCCGACATTACTGGTCTCGACCGCGTCGGCATCCCCACCTTCAGCGCCATCGTGCCGGATTCGGCGGACCTGATTTCCGTCTACACCGGCAAAGGTCTCCAGCGTGTCGCCGCGCATGCCGGCGCGCTGATGGAGGCCATTGAACGGCAGTCCGCACTCCGCGCACAGCCGCCCCGCACGGAAGCCAGCTTCACTGACCTCGCCCGCACTTCGGCCGTCGTTCATCCCAGCGAGATCGTCACCGCCCTCGGCGAGCATTACCGCGATGATGCGCCTCAGGAATGGGTCTCCGGCTTCGATCTGCTCCGGCACGAACCCGTCTTCGTCCCCGCCGTCACGGCCGGATATCGCTGGGCCCTCCGCCTGCCACCCGCGCTCCGCTACTCCACCACGCACGGCCTGGCCGCCGGCAACTGTCTCGAAGAGGCGGTGGCCCAGGCCCTCTGTGAGTGGATTGAGCGCGACGCCTGGACCATCGCCGAGTTGCTGTGCCATTGGCGCCCTCGCGCCATTTGGGAAACACTCCACCGCTCGGACCCCGGCGTGGACTTCGTCGACGATCAGCGTCGCTTTCCGCTGCTGGATCTCGCCGGTGTCGGCGGCGCTGTCGAAGCCCTCCTCACCCGCTTTCACCGCGCCGGACTCCGCCCTCTCGTTCGCGAAATCACCAGCGACATTGGCGTTCCCGTCGTACTCGCAACTGTTGCGGCTGACGAGGTCCATGGCTTCCCCCAAGTCCACCTGGGCGTCGGCGCCCATCCGGACTTCCGCATCGCCGCCGCCCGGGCCCTCACCGAGGCCGCACAGTCCCGCTGCGGTGACATTCAGGCCGTGCGGGAAGACATCGAACAATCAGACTCCGAAATCGTTGCCGGACACACCCGTCGCGCGGCCTTCATTGACCGCCGCCGCTGGATTCTCGGGGAAGCCGCCGACAATGCCACCGTCCGCCACTCACTGCCCGCGCATGACGATGTCCTCGACGATCTGCATCTCCTGTTCACCCGCCTCCGGAACGCGGGGATCCAACGCGTCATTGTGGTCGATCTCTCTCCGCCCGACACCGGACTGCACGTTGTTCGTGTGATCGTCCCCGGCCTCGAAACGTGGATCGTCGACCAGGGACGCCTCGGCGCACGCGCACTGGAGGCATGGAAGCGTGCCTGAGCCGGTCGTCTTCCTCGGCCCCAGCCTTCCCCGCGCGCACGCCGAACGTCTGCTGCCGCACGCCGACTTCCGTCCTCCCATCCGTCGAGGCGACCTGGCCGCCCTGGACCGGCCGTCCGCCGTCGCCATCATCGATGGAGAGTTCTTCCAGAGCCTCGCCGTCTCTCCGAAGGAGATTCTGCCGCTGCTCAAGCGCGGCATCCCGATCTTCGGCTCCTCCAGCATGGGCGCCCTGCGCGCGGTGGAGCTGTCCGGTCACGGCATGGTCGGCATCGGCCGGATCTTCGATCTCTTCTACCGCGGCGCGCTTCGCGCCGACGATGAGGTCGCCATGACGTTTTCTCCGGAGTCTCTGCGCGCCACCTCTGAGCCGCTCGTCAACCTCCGCCTCGGCCTCGTGGAAGCGCACCGTTGCGGTCTGCTCACCCTCGCCGAACTCATCCGCTTGACCCGGCCTCTGAAGGCGGCTCACTTCCCGGAACGAACCGCACGACTGCTCTTTCACCTCGCCGCCGAACTCCTGCCAAAAGAAAAAGCCGCTGCGCTCCGCGCCTTCTGGACCAGCCGGAAGCCGGACCAGAAGGCGGAAGACGCAGCGGCCCTCCTCCTCCAACTCGCCGCGCGTTAGCTGCGGCGCAGCTTTGCGACACCCAGCATCGCGCCCGCAATCCCGAGCAGCACCCACGTGCCCGGCTCCGGAACCGGAGGCGCCGGAACCGTATCCGGACGAGCGATGAAGTCCAGAATGTTCGCCGAGGTCGGGTGGGTCAGACCTTTGTTGTATGCCCCTTCGGCGCTGCCGCCCTTAATGTAGAAGTCGCCCCACACCGGAATCCGGGTCGAGAAGAACGTCAGCGACTCGCCGCTTTCGAACTCGCTCGTATTGAACTTGATGCCCTGGATCGTCTTGCCCGCCGGCAGACCCGGGTTCGAGGGACCTGCCCCAAACGTGCCGTACTGATAGTCGGAATAGTCATCCGGGGCGCCGGTATAGGTCTGGTTCTGGACGCAGCCCGACGCCTCTTCCGTGCAGTTGGTGCTCAGGTCGAGAATGAAGTGGCTGATGGCCGGTGCCGGACGAGTCCCGCCTCCCGTGAATCGCGTGTAGGTAAATGTGTAGGAATAGTTGAACCCACCCGTCACCTGCGTGATGTTCCAGGCGATGTTGAACGTCTTGTAGCGCGTGCCCGCGATGATCACTTCTCCATCCGCGCTCTCGCGCGAACCCGTGAAGTGGGATGCCCCCACCGCCGTGTCGTAAACGGGGGTGGCGAACAGGGCGCAGCCGCCCAAAGCGAGAGTAGCGATAAGGTGTTTCACTGGCGAACCTCTTCCGAATTCTGTCGGCCATGCGGCCGTGGAATGAGGATGAACGAAGGGGTTCGCGGACAGAAGGGCGGGAGATGGTACCGGCGGCCTAGCCCAGTACCAAAACGAAAAGGCGGCCGGGATGTGACTTCACCCCAGCCGCCCGAACCTGTGCGGAACCGTCTAGCGCCCAGCGAAGCGGCGCGCCCCGAGGAACGTAGCCGCCATGCCCAGCAGCGCCCACGTGCTCGGCTCCGGAACCGGGTTCGCTTCAATCGGCTTGCCGGTGCCCGACGCTCCGTTCAGACCGCCGCCGGTGATCGACTGATAGCGGACCCCGAAGTTGTTCAACAGGAAAGAATTACCAGGACCCTTAGTGTTGTTCGGGAGATCGACATGATTGAACACCAGAACCGCGTTCATGGTGCCGCTCTTGGCAGCGACGGTCACGCCGCCGCCACCACCACCGCTGCAGCTGTTTGCATCGTTGAAGCACACGTCGATATCCCCGAAGTTATTCGGAAAGCTGCCGCTGTTGTCGTTGCTGAAGAGCCCGGAAACGCGCGTGTCACCAACCGCGTTCGACTTCCCGACGCCCCGAAGACTCGGGTCGGTGTCAAAGCCGATTCCCGAAACACGCGACACCGTGATCGGCGCCGAGCTGGTGTTGTTGATCGTGATCTGCAGACCGATGGCGCGGAACCCGTTCTCGAGCCCGAACGACGTGAGCTTGAAGCGTGCGTTCGACGTCAGGCCAGGCACGTTCACTCCGCTTGCGTTGCCGTTGAAGAACACATCCCACTCGGTACCGATCGCGGTCGAGTTGGTGATCGTGATCGACGTGGCCAGCGCCGGAGAGACGGCGAGTGCCGCCAAAACAAACAAGTTGCGATACAAAATGATTTCCTCCAGGCCCCACCTACCCTCTGGAGGAGGGGGACTATACAAGGGACTGCGCAGCCTCCCCTCAAAAGCGGCCAGCCTGTCGGAGAATTCTTTGCGAACCAGAGCCTCGGGACCGAAATCGTCCGGGGAACGGTGAGCTTTCCGCACCGTCCGCCGCGAGTCACTGGTACAATGACCGATTCATGTCGGTGATCCGGTCGGTCCTGCGAATCTACGCCTACCTTTTTCACTTTCTCACCGGCGCGTTCCTCCTCGGAATCGCTTTGGTGGCTTACTTGACGGGCGTGCACAACATCAACTCCGGTGGAATGGTGAAGCATTCCGGCGAAGTCCTTTCCCAATGCCTGTTGGGAATCGGACTGACCGGGATCATCAGCGTCGCCTTGGCCGCCCTCGGGAAGCTTCGCTGGGTGTTCGCGATTTACGCCACTCTTGCTTGCTTCACGATGTTTCGCTGGTTCTTCGCCTCACCGTACAACTTTGGCTCGCAGGAGGCGCTGCAGGGCGCCGCTGCGCTGTGGGTCGGCTCGGTTGGCGCGATGCTGGCCAGTTGGACCCTACTTCGTCGTGACAAACCAGCCCGCAAACGCATCTAGTTGGAAGATGCTGCGGCGGCAGTTTGTTCCGTTTCTTCTGTCTCCGGCCTTCCTGCGCGGGCAAGGCACACCCTCTTTCGTTCGTGGCAGGCTGACCCAACGCGAAGGCGAGAATGGCTTTCTCACCACCGAAGGCGGAAAGTCCTTGCGTCTGTTTGGCGACGAGCCCACGATCGGCGTTTTGAATGACCCCCGCCTCAAGGATGCCGATTTCGAAGTCGGTGGCCGGGTACGCGCCCCCGGCGAGTTTGAGATCGATCCGATTCACACCCGCAGCCTCTTCGTTCACCAGAACGGCAAACGCCTGATGGTCACCTACTGGTGCGACATCTGCTATATCCGCACGTTCACACCGGGTGTATGCTGGTGCTGCCAGGAGTGGACCCGGCTCGACCCGAAGGATCCGGACACCCCTGATCCGAAACCGTGACCAGTCTTCTTCTCCTTACCGTCTTGTCTCAATACTCAGTCGAACGAACCCGCGTGGACGGCTATGATGTCGTCCGCCTGATCGACCACGCCCACCGGACCGAAGTGTCGGTGGTACCGGCGATCGGCAACAACGCCTACTCGATGAAGGTGAACGGCACGGAGATTTTCTTCTCGCCGCACGCCTCACTCGGCGGCTTCCGCGAGCGCCCGGCGCAGTTCGGCAATCCGTTCCTCGCCCCATGGGCGAACCGGATTCTGGGCGAAGCCTATTGGGTGAACGGCAAAAAGTACACTCTGCAGAAGGATCTGGGGAACGTCCGCCTGGACGCGAACAAGAACCCGATCCACGGCCTGCTGATTTTTTCCGACCGCTGGCGCGTGGAAAGCGCCATCGCCACCTCATCGGCAGCCGAAGTCCGCAGCCGTTTGGAGTTCTACCGGGACCCTGCTGCCCTGGCGCAGTTCCCGTTCGCGCACGCCATTGAGATGACCTACCGCCTGGCCGGCGGCGCTTTGGAAGTGGTGACAGAACTGGAGAACATGTCCGGTGAGCCGATGCCGGTGGCCGTGGGTTATCACCCCTGGTATCAACTCCCCGGCGCTCGCGACAGTTGGTCCGTCACGATTCCGGCCAAGGAACACGTCGTACTGTCACCGATGCTGGTGCCCACCGGCGAGCGAAAGCCGGTCGCCTCCACCGGTCCCATGCCCCTGAAGGGACTGCAATTGGACGATGTCTACACCGGTCTGATCCGAGGAGCAGACGGCAATGCCAACTTCGCCGTTACCAACGGCAAGCAGACGCTGACGTTTGCCTTCGGGCCGAAATATCCGGTGGGGGTGGTGTATGCGCCGGCCGGCCGCGAATTCATCTGCTTTGAGCCGATGGCCGCGGTGACCGACGCTTTCAACCAGAAACAGGCCGGCAAGTACCCGGAGTTGCAGTCCATCCCGCCCGGCGCGCGGTGGCGCGAAAGCTGGTGGATTCGCCCGAGCGGCTTCTAATTGCGGCTTAGCCGCGGCGCGAGGACCGTGCCGACTGCGTGCGCGTTTGATCGGCACTGATTGCACTCGCCAGCGCACCCAGCGGCAGCGCCACGGAGTTGTCGACCAGTTCCGCCATCTCGTGAATCGGCAGACCCTCGCCTTCACGCGTAAAGACGATCTGCCCGTCGGCGAAATCCACCTTCAACAGATCGCCGGACCGCACCTGTTCGGTCGCAATCAGGTTCGACATCGGCTGCACCAGCAGTCGCTCGATGGCGCGCTTCAGATGCCGTGCCCCGTATCGGACATCGGTCCCTTCCGTCAGCAGGAAATCCTTGGCGCTCTGCGTCGCCGTAAAGACAAACGGACGGTCAGCGTTGCTGAGGAAGACGCGCTGCTGTACCAGGTTCAGCTCCAAATCCAGGATGAGGCGCAACTGGTCTTCGCTCAACGGGCGGAACACCACCACTTTGTCCAGCCGGTTCATGAACTCCGGCGTGAACTTGCGGCGCGCGGCTTCCATGCCGGTGCGCTCCACCTTGGTATTGAGCTTTTCATCGGAACGCGCATCCGACACCGGGCGGTCCGTCGCCACGCGTCCGAACCCCAGCTTGGACGTCGTCAGGTTGGACATCTCGTGCGCACCCAGGTTCGACGTCATGAAGATCATCGCCCGGGAGAAGTCCACCTTCCGGTTGTCCCCCAGGGTCAGAGTCGCCTTGTCCAGGATGCCCAACAGCAGGTTCCACAGCGCGTCAGACGACTTTTCGATCTCGTCAAAGAGAATGAAGCTGACTTTCACCGCCTCAGTGTGGTGCTGGTCCAGCACCTCCTGCGACAGCAGTGGATGAGTCTCGCGGTGGCCCAGATAACCGGGAGGCGATCCGATCAGCTTGGCAATCTCGTGAGAATGCTGGAACTCGGCGCAATCGATCTTGATGACTGCCTTCGAGGTCCGCACCAACGCCTCCGCGGTCGCTTCCACAATCCGCGTTTTGCCGGAACCCGTCGGTCCCAGAAACAGAAAATTCCCAATCGGCCGCCCCGGAGCGTTCAGACCGGTCTGGTGCATCTGGTAGATGTTGACGATCTGTTCAATCGCCTCGTCCTGACCGACGATCATCCGCCGAAGGGAACGGTCCAGTTGCTCCGCCTGCCGCCCCGTCCGCTGCGGATCCAAAACAACGCCGCTCTTCACTTCCGGCCGAGTCCGGAGTTTCGCCGCCAACGCTTCCGATCGCCACATAGTGCTGCTCCCTCGCTTGTCCTTCTCACCTGGCCTTCTTGGCCAGTCCCGTACCAGCCGGCTGGGCTGGTCTCGCCGTGGCTCATCACTTCCGTCGGACACGGCCGCCCGGAGTGGCTGTCTCACCGGCGGAGCGGTTTTGCGGGCCGCATTTCCACCATCGAGATCAACGTCCGAGCCGGCATGCGCAGCACGGCGATAACGGCCTGAGCGACATCCTTCGCGGCGATTTTCCAGGAGTGCTCTTCGGTTGGACCCGCTTGCTCCCGGCTGAAGCGTTCTCCGCTTCTCGCCTCTCCCATCGACGCCTCCCGGCGATGCAGGCTAAATTCCGTATCGACAGAGCCTGGTGCGATAACACTCACTTTCACGTTTTCGTAGCGCGAATCGAGCATCAGCGCCTCACTCAAGCCGTTCAGACCGTACTTCGAGGCGTTATATGCCGCCCCGCCCGCAAACGCGTTCTTCCCCGCCAGGCTCGACACATTCACAATGTGTCCCCCACCCGCAGTGGAGAAATAGCGCAATGCCGCGCGAGAGGTCACGAATACACTCGTCAGATTCAGGCCGATTACCGCCTCCCACTGCTCTATCGTCAGTTTGTCGACCGGACTGAAGACCCCAATCCCGGCGTTATTCACGAGAATGTCCAGTCCGCCCAGTTCCGCCGCTGCTTCGTGCACAAACTGCTCTGCCTGGGCGGGAACTGCCAAGTCCGCCTCGCGTCCCCACGCCGCACCCGCCATCTCGTCACTCGCCCGTCTGACGCTTTCCGCCGTCCGCGCGCAGAACGCCACGCGACAGCCCTCTGCCAGCAGCGATTCCACCACTGCCCGTCCGATTCCCCTCGCTCCGCCGGTGACCATGGCGCGCTTACCCTTCAGATCCGTCTGACCGTTCATTCCGCTCATGCTAGCCAACTGGTGCACGGCACGGGCAATTCCTTGAATCTCCGTTACTTTTGTGAGTAACGCGGCAGGCGCCGATCACGCTAAGATGGAGTTCGCCACATGCGCGAGCTACTGAACGTGTTGTCGCCCGCCAGCGACGAGTGGAGCCTGGCAAGGGCGATTGACCCGGAGCGGCTTCCCCGCCACATCGCGATCATCATGGATGGCAACGGGCGCTGGGCGCAACGCCGCCTCCTGCCTCGTGTTGCCGGCCATCGCGCCGGTGTGAGCGCCGTCCGGGAAGTCACCGAAACCTGTGCCCGCCTTGGCATTGAAGCCCTCACGCTCTACGCCTTCTCCGTCGAAAACTGGAAGCGCCCCCGCCACGAAGTCGAAACGCTGTGGCGCCTTCTCCGGCAGTACCTCCGCCAGGAGTTTGAAACACTGGTCCGCAACAACGTCCGGCTGGAGGCCTTTGGCCGCCTGGACGCGCTGCCCGGCATTGTCCGCGACACGCTGGATGAAACCATCCGCGCCACCGCGCACCACACCGGATTGCGCCTCAACCTGGCCATCAACTACGGAGGCCGTTCCGAACTGGTCGATGCCGTCAACGCGATTCTCGCCGAGGCGCGCCAGGCCGGATCGCTCCACCAGCTTTCGGTCACCGAGGAAGCCATCTCCCAGCGGCTCTACACCGCCGGACTGCCCGACCCCGACCTCCTGATCCGCTCTTCCGGCGAAATGCGCGTGTCGAACTTCCTGCTCTGGCAAATCGCCTACGCCGAATTGCACGTCACCGAAACCCTCTGGCCCGACTTCCGCCGCGAGGATCTGCTGCGAGCCATCATCGACTATCAGGGCCGGGACCGGCGCTTTGGCGGCTTGAGCGCCGATGCCGAACCGGCACCCGTCGCGCGCGAGACAAGGACCGAAGCGGCCGTCGCCGTCGAAGTGCGATAGCCTCTCCTGGATGCGCCGCGTCCTCACCTCACTCGCCCTGATCCCGGCGGTGACCGGGGTGATGTTCTTTGCCCCCTACGCTCTGTTCTGGGTCGTCGTCGCCCTGCTGGCCGGCCTCTGCTATCGCGAATACTCGCGCCTGGCCGCGGCACATGGATTCCTCACTTCACCGCTGGCCGGATACGCCGCCGGAGCGTTGCTTCTGGCCGAACTCGGCCGCTACACGCCGATGCTTCCCATCGTGCTGACACTCGTCGCGCTGCTGCTTTCCCTCCGCGCCGAGCCCTTGTCGAAAGCGCTCCCGTCGGCCGGCGCCTGGCTTCTCGGCGTCTTCTACGTCTTCGGAGCCTGGTCCGCCGCGCTCAGCCTGCGCCAGGCCAGCCCGCACTGGATCTTCTTCGCCGTCGCGCTGAACTGGTTCGGCGACGTCGCGGCCTACTACGTCGGACGCGCCATCGGCCGCAACAAGCTCGCCCCGCGCGTGTCCCCGGCCAAGAGTTGGGAAGGCGCCGTGGCCTCGACGGTCGCCAGCGTCGTCTTCGGACTCGCCTACCTGGACTGGGCTCTCCCCCACGTTCCCCTCTGGCAACGCGCGCTTCTGGCCTGCGCCGGAAACATCGCCGGGCAAGTGGGAGACCTGGCCGAATCCGCCCTAAAGCGCGGCGCCGGCGTCAAGGATTCCGGCACCATGCTGCCCGGGCACGGCGGCTGGCTGGATCGCCTCGATTCCAGCCTCTTTTCCATGCCGACCGTCGCCGCCCTGCGAGCTCTGCTGGCAGGGTGATTTCAGTAAAATTGAATTCGTAACGTCGGACGGATAGTCCTGATTTCGTCAGAATGTGACTTGACGAAAAAGGTGCACTATGGCACGGTGGGATTCTCATGTCGAGATTCTCTGCCCTCCTTGTGTCTGCCGCCCTCACCGTCACCGTTTCAAGCGCCGCACCGGTACTCACTCTGCAGAACTCCGGCGCCGTGGCGGGGAACCCGGGAGCGATTCTGGAATGGAAAGGGACCCTCACCGCAGACCCGGCCTACTTCACCGTGATCACGTCGGTGCAGTCGACCTTCGCCGACTTTCCGGGTGGCGTCAGCGGCCTGACGCCGGGGGTTTCCGCGATTCTTCCGCTCCTGTTTGCGGACCCGAGTGTGAAGCTGGCCCCGGGCGCCCCCATGAATGTTTCAGTCGCCTCAGTCCAGATCCGGCCTGACGCCGTACCCGGTGCGAGCGAAGGCGGGCAGTTGTTCGTGACGTATGACCTGTACGACGCCACCGGCCAGCAGGTCTTTCCGGACGACGACTTCGGTTTCTTGACCCTGGACGCGTCGATCTTGGTGACCAACCCGATTCCGGAGCCTTCGACGTATGCCTATCTCGCGCTGGCGGGTGTGGCGGCATTGGCGTTACGGCGCAAGTAGCGAGCGGAGGAGATTCAGCATGAACAAGATCGCGATTGTATTGGGGGTGAGTCTCGCTTCGACGGCGTGGGGGCAGGTCTGCTCCGCCGACTACGAGAATTTGGCGAACCCGCTCACGCCCGGTGTGGAGCAGACGATGGCGGATATCGTCCTGCGTTGCTTTGGGCCCCAGTTGGAGAATGTTGCCGTCCTGGTGACCGTTTCGGCGCCCGTCGCCGGAACGGCAACGCTCACGTCTTCCGCTGACTCATCTCCGCTGGTCCTCACGCGGGAGAACCAACTGCCGAATAGCTTGTCGGGCAGGGGATTTCGTTTAGGATTAGGATCGACGGTGCGCATTTCGGGGATCCGGGCGACGGCTCCTGTCGGCACCTCGATCGTGTCGGCCTTGGTGATTCTCACGGCCGGTCCCACCGTGATTCCAGTCAGCACGAATCCGGTGCAGATCGGCGGCCCGCCGCCGCCCCCGCCGCCGCGCTTCAACTACTCGACTTGGTCACTGACGACCGCATTGCGTCGAGGTGGGCTCACCGAACCGGTGGGCAGCATCGTTCTTACGCCGGGACAGTTTCCGATAGGCAGTCCTGTTTTCCTGAACGATCCGTCGCTGCAAGTGACCTTGAATGCGCCGGTGACGAGGGCCGGCCAGGCACTCTCGGACGGCAGGGCTGTCGCAGGATCAATTGATTCTGCGGACTCTCAGGTAGTCCGCTACGCCGTGCGTCCGGGTATGCAGTTCGAAGTCAACCAACTCCGAGTGCGCACAGGAGCCGCGAACAATACTGTCACGGCGCAGTTGCTGCTGCAAACAGGATCTGAGTTGGTCGGGACCAATCCGAACCCCGTCCCCATCGGGTTCAACTTGCCCTCGAGTCTGCAGGCGAAGATCGTCAGCCCCGGCGGCGTGGACCTAACCACGCCGATTCGCCTGAATGGCTGCCTTGCGCAGAACGGCGATCTCGCGCTGAACCCAGCCGCAGGCAGCGCTCCCGAGTCATTTGGTTCACAAATCAATCTTGCAGAGACGTTTTCATTTTCTTTTCGATCGCTCATGGGAGAAGGTTCCGATGCGACCACTGGCACGCGCGTGCGCTATCTGTTTCGCAACGTCCCGAAGGCACTCGAAATTTATCTGCCGATGACGATTCGCAGCGGGCAACTGGAACTGCGGCGAGTTGCGACGGACTCGACCCTCTCCGGCGTGCAGCCCGGCACGACTCGCGTGGATTTGGCTCCGACCAGCGCGGCTCTCGGCGGGATCCGGCGTATGGACCGGCGTGGCACGGATCAGCGGTTCGCCGTCTATGAAGTGGTCTCGTCCGATCAGGCAAGTGTCGAATCGGCGAACATCCCGTTGATCTTTGCCTACGCTCCCAACACGCTCCGCGGCCAACTTCCCGCCGAGCCGACGCTTTCCATCGCCCTTGCGCCCAACTTCGACGAGCCGTTCCCGAATCCGCTGCCGATTCCGTCGTTCACCGGCAACGAAGTCGAGGGCCTGAAGCCGGTTCGCATCGAAGACTGCGCCTGCCCGGTGAACACGTTCTCGCGCCTCACCGCGAAATCCGGCCTGCTCAACAACCGCACCTGGACCGTCGCCATGACCAACACCGGCACGCAGGCCTTCGACCCGGCCACACGCGTCGCATTCGCCATCTCGAAGCTGAGCGGACCCGGCACGGCCACGCTGCTCTCGCCCGCAACGGTCAACAACGTGACGCTCGCCCCAGCGACCACACGGACGTTCGGCGTCAACCTCGCCTTCACCGGCACCGATTCAACCAGCCGCTTCGCCCTCACCGTCGCGGCGCAGGGCGGCTGTCTCAACTCGACGGCGACGATTACCAACCAGGCGCCCTAACGCGCCAGGAACATCTCCACCAGCCGGCGGCTGTCGTCATCCGCGATCACGTTGCGGTAGACGTAGCCGCCCTTCACCGCCACGACGTTGCGCATCCAGTCGGTCGGATCGGTCCAGAGCAGCTTGGGGCCCGGCTCAAACGCGGGAATCACGCCAGGGATGACGGCGTCGTGCAAGTCGCGATGCAGCCCCTGCGCAAACGCCGCGCGGATCGAATGCGGCGTGCGATCCACCCAGACCCTGTCGATCGCCGGTTCGTTCGCCTGCGCATACAGCGCCCAGTAGCCCGCCACGCCCGTGGCATGCACCAACACGCGCGAAATGCCAGGCCGCGCCTTCAACTCGCGCACCGCCTTGGCGATATCCGCCGCCCGCAGCAGCGGAAGGTTCTTGCCGATCAGCCAGGCACGCTCATTCGCGATCCAGTCGCCGGAGTAGTTCACCGAAGCGGCGACCGGCAGGCCCCGAGGACTCAGCGCCAGCACGGTCACGCCGCGCTCGGCCAGCTGCTTGGCCCGTGCGCCCGGAAGCGCGCCCGTCTCCACCACCACCACCGCCGTATCCCCCTTGCCGGGCAGTAGCTGCGAGTCGCACCGATAGTCATCGGAAGGCAGCGCCGGCACACGATCCGGCGTCGCCCGGATCTGTTCGAAAAGGATCTCGATCAGGTCGCGGCCGCCCACCCATCCGCCCGCTACCTGCAAATCGAGATCCGGCAACAGCGTCACCGGCTCTTCTTTGGCAGACGTATCGCCATCGCGCAGCCAGCGGATCATCCAGTCGTAGATCGCCTCGCGAACCACCAACGGCGTGCCGTGCCCGCCGGGGCCCACCACCCACTTCACCCGGTCCGCCGCGTCCAGCTTGGAATACCAGGCGCGCGCCTCGTCGTAGACCAGCTTGGCGGCGGCGGGCGTGAAGAAGTCCTGCTCCGTCGAGGAGATCAGCCACGGCTTCGGCGCGAACAACTCGACATAGTCCGTCTGATCGAGACCCGCCGCCAGAAAGCCGGGGAAACTCTGTTCACTGTCGCCCACCGGCCCGGCAAACAGCAGCTCAAAACTTTGCATGTAGCAGGCGGGCGCGGCCACCTTCACCCGATCGTCCAGCGCCGCGATGTACGTCGTCTGCGTACCGCCGCCGGAACAGCCCGTCGCCCCGATGCGTTCCGGGTCCACTTCCTCGCGCGTCATCAGGTAGTCGATACCGCGCATCCCGTCCCAGATGAAGTAGCGGGCCACGTTCTGGCCGGCCAGCACCGCCAGCGCACCCGCCTGAAAGTGCTGCTCGACGGAGCCGCCCGCAATCGACCGTCCCACGCGCCGGTCGTAGACCTGTTGCCGCTCGCCCTGCCCCACCGGATCATAGGCCAGCACCACGAATCCCTTCCGCGCCAGATTCACTGCCAGCGTCTGCGCCGCGGCCTTGCCCTGATCCCAGTGGCCCATCGAGAACAAGATCGCCGGATAGCGTCCCAGCGCCCGCGGGCGATACAGGTTTGCCGTGACCGTGTAGCCCGGCAGGCTTTCATACGCCACGCCCTCGATCACATAGCTGCCGAGATCCTTGCGCCACACCGTCCGGCTCTTCAGCGGACCACGATAGTCCGGCAGTCCGCCGATCAGCTCCAGCAGCTTTGCCCGCACCGCGCGCTGACGCTCGGCCATCTGTTCCGGCGTCGTGAGGGCGGCGATCGTCTTCTTGCGCGCGGCCAGTTGCTGCTGTGCGGTCTCATTCATCCACGCCAGCAGGCGAGGCTCAGCCGGTTGCGCCAGTGTGACCAGGGCAAGCGCGGGAAACAGGAACCACTTCATTCCTGCCACTCTACCCCGTTGATTGCTGCGCCCAGATCTTCTCCAGCATCTCCGGAATCTCGAACACGGCTCGATTGTTCACCGCCGCCGCCTTCCGGCGCAGCTCTTCAAACGGCATCGTGCGGATCGCCTCGGCGAAGTCGTCGTAATGGCGCACGGCCAGTCCCAGACCTTGCTCGATCAACCAGTCGGCGTTGTAGCGCTCCTGCGGCAGCGTCCAGGCGTTGCGCTCGACGATCACGGGCAAATGCAACTGCAGCGCCTCGGAAATCGACGCCGGCCCCGGCTTTCCGATAAAGAAATCGGCGATGCGCATGTAGCGCGGTACTTCCTGCGTGAAGCCTTCAATGAATACCGGATAGCCCAGCTTCATCCCCATCAACTGCGATCGCAGCTTCTCGTTGCGGCCGCAGATGAAGATCATCTGCACGGGCAGTTTCGCCTCAGAAATCTTGCGCGCGATCACCGCCATCTTCGCGCTGCCGAAGCCCCCAAACATCACCAGCCCGGTCAGCCGGTCGGGGTCCAGCCCCAGTTTTCGGCGCTCCGCCGCGCGGTCCACTTCCGGAGTTTCATAAAACCGCGGATGCAGAATCATGCCGCTCGTCCGCAGCACACGCTCTCGCGGGTGACCGATCGCCAGCGCCTGCTCCACGGCCTTTTGCGTGCCGGCGACAAACCACTGGTCCTGCTGCTCCACCCAGAAATGCGGCGGATAGTCCGCCATGTCCGTGAGGATGGTGACGTACGGACCAGTGCGCCCGGCCTTCCGGTAGCCTTCCAGCAGGATGCGATTGAAATTCGGCACCAGGCTCACCAGCATGTCCGGCGCGTCCCGCCGCCAATATTCGGATAGCTTGGCCACGCCCGGCCGGTGATAGGTCCGGATGATGGCGTGCATCACCGGAACCATATACTCGGATCCCAGCGTCCAACCTTTGCGCAGTAACAGGTTGTAGACATCCTGCGACCGCACACCGGTCAGCTTGCGAAAGATGTCCAATTGGTCCAGAACTTCCTGAAGGTTCATCAGGCGGACGTCCCAGGCCCGTCCTGACTGCTCGATCGCTAACTTCAGCGCGTTGGCCGCGGCCCGATGACCTCCGCCGGCGTCGAAAAACACCAAATCAATGCGGAGCACTAGGCCTCATCCTACCAGTGTCGAAACGACTGAGCGGCTGACGGGGCTGAAAAACATTTATCGTCACGAATGTTTTTTCACACTGCCATCGAATTGTCACGGCTTCAGGGTTTAGATGAGAGCATGAAGTGCGACCTGCACCTTCACACGTGGTACTCCGGCATGTGTTCGGTTCCCGTCGTGAACCGGGTCTGCCGCGAATGCTACACCGATGCCGGTGAAGCGTACGACAAGCTGAAGCGCCTGGGGATGGGGCTGGTCACCGTCACCGACCATGACTCGATCGGTTCGGCGGAGATCCTGGGACGGCACTCCGATTTCTTTCTCAGCGAGGAAGTGACCCTCACGCTGCCGGGCGGCACCGAGGCGCATGTCGGGGTCTACGACATCACGGAACGGCAGCATGTCCGCTTGCAGCAACTGCGTCATGACGGCGAGGCATTTCTTGCCTACGTCGAGCAGCAGCGGCTCTTCTTCAGCATCAACCACGTCTTTTCCTCCCTCACCGGACCGCGCACCGAGGCCGACTTCGCCCTGTTCCTGGACCGCTTCCCCGGCATGGAAACCCGTAACGCCGCCATGCTCGCCATGGCCAATCGGGCGGCGGAACGTCTGGCGGCGCGGTGGCGCAAGGCGCCCGTCGGCGGCAGCGATGCCCATGCGCTGCGCTCCGTCGGCCGCGCCTACACGGAAGTCCCCGGCGCCCGCAACAAGGAAGAGTTTCTCGCCGGGCTGCGCGCCGGACGGGGCATCGTCCGCGGCGGCGACGGCAGCTACCCGCTTCTGATGGCGGAAGTGGTTTCGATCGCCCGCTCGCTGGTTGCTGACATGCCCGCGATGGCCTTCGCTCTCCCGCTGCTCGCCAGCTTGCCCCTGATCCTGACCGGCAACTATTTTCGGGAGATTGTGTTCGCACAGCACTGGATGCGCAAGCTGGACGGTGCTTCGGCGCACACTGTCCGGCCCCGGCATGCGGAGGGTGTTGCATGATGGGAACGGCTCGCGTGCGGCATTTCATCGAGTCTCGCGATCATCGCCTGATGCGCAAGGTCAACCGCTGGAGTGCGCCGACCTGGATTCGCATGTGGATGCTCGCGGCAACGCGCGGCGGCGATGGCTGGCTCTGGTACGGATTGGCGCTCGCAGTCGCGCTGTTCGGCGACGAAGCGCGCTGGCAGGCAATCGGTGCCGGGGGACTCGCTGCCGGCATGGGCATCTTCCTGTTCCTGTTCCTGAAGCGCGCCACCGCCCGCCGCCGCCCCTGCCACATTGAGCCGCATTGCTGGGCGACGCTGCTTCCGCCCGATCAGTTCTCGTTCCCCTCCGGACACACCATCACCGCCTTTGCGATGGTCTTCTCCGTCGGCGCCTTCTATCCGCCTCTGCTGCCCTGGCTCGCCTTCGCCGCCATCTCGATCGGAGCCTCCCGCATCGTCCTCGGCATGCACTTCCTTAGTGACGTCGTTGCCGGTGCCGCCATCGGAGCCATGCTCGGACGGCTCGCACACCTACTGCTCCGCTAACATTTCCGGCTAGTTTTTCATCGTACGTAAACAAGAGTTTCTGCTATCCTAATCGCTGACCGAGCGGTCGTCTGGCGGAGCGCCAGACGCGAAGAGGGAACCCGGTGCGATTCCGGGACTGCCCCGCAGCGGTAACGAGGAACGAACGCCGCCGTCATTGCCAAATGACGCACAGCACTGGTTCTGTCAGAGCCGGGAAGCCGCGGTAATTAGGAAAGCCGCAGTACACGCCTCGAAGTCCGAAGACCTGCCGAATCGGTGAATTTCTCTATCTCCTTCGCGGGAAGGAAGGGAGCTATGCGCCTATTCTCTGTCTGGACTCTGTTTTCTGCCGCCGTCCTCGCCCAAGTGACGGGACGCGTCGTCGACTCGCAGAATCAACCCGTTCCCAACGCCCGAGTGCACGCCATCGAAAGCGGCGGCGTGGAACGCACCACCTCCACCGACGCCCAAGGCCGTTTTCGCTTTGAAAAGCTCGCCGGACGGCTCTTTCTGCTCCAAGCCGAGACCCGAGACCTGGAATCCTCGGCGCCGCTTGAAACGTCTCCCGGTACCGACGTCACCCTCACGCTCACGCCTCGCCGCGTGACCGAGCGCGTCACCGTCACCGCCGAAAGCGCCCCGCTGTCGTTCGACCAGACCGCCAAGGCGCTCAGCATCGTCGACGGGAAGGAAATGGCCGCGCGGCAGGTCTATTCCGTCGCCGACGCGTTACGCACCGTGCCCGGACTGCGCATCCAGCAATTGGGCGGACCCGGCGCCCTCGCGCAAATCCTGACCCGCGGACTCCGCATCCAGGACACCGCTGTTCTGATCGATGGATTCCGCTTCCGCGACGTCGCCTCCGTGCGCGGTGACGCCTCCGCCTACCTCGGCGACTTGATGGTGGTGAACTCGGACCGTTTGGAGGTCCTGCGCGGCTCCGGCTCCTCGCTCTACGGAACCAATTCCACCGGCGGCACGATCAACCTCGTCACCGATCAGGGCGGCGGACCGCTTCACGGCCAACTCGTCGCCGACGGCGGCGGACTCGGCATGGCCCGGGGGTTGGCCCGCATCGGCGGCGCACTCGGCAAGGAGGATCGCTTCCGCTACAGCGCCGGGCTCACCCATCTCAACGTCAGCGATGGCGTCGACAACCAAAACCCCTACCGCAATACGAGCGGGCAGGCATGGGGCCAGTATGTCTTCCGAACCGGGTCCACTCTCAGCGCGCGGCTGATGGCTGCCGACACGTTCGCGCAGGTGAATGCCACGCCGTCCGCCGCCCCGGCATCGCAGTTGGGCCCGGCCAATGTCGTGCGCGCCGTTCCCGGCGTCTCCTTCTTCCCCAGTGCCGCGGACCCCGATCGCCGGCGCGTGTCGAGCTTCGGCTCCACCA
Source organism: uncultured Solibacteraceae bacterium (assembly GCA_964395885.1). Lineage (GTDB taxonomy): Bacteria > Acidobacteriota > Terriglobia > Bryobacterales > Bryobacteraceae > JAPKYZ01. The sequence goes on from CAYNDS010000001.1 coordinate 54,936, forward strand.
TGCTGGCCTGGAATCAGGCTCTCAATCCATGGGCCAACCTTCGCGTCAGCTACCAGGCCCTGCTGTCGGCGCGCGCCGATCGCAACGGACCGTCCGGCGCCGGATTCCAGCCCCGCTTCAACACGGAATCGGGCTTCGACGGCCGCATCGATACCGTCAACGCTCGCCTGGACCTCACGCCCGTGCGGTCTCAGTCGATCGCGCTTGGCTACGAGTTTGAGCGCGAAAGCTTCACCAGCCCCGGCCGGGACGAGAATCCGAACCCCGCGCAGCGCGTCAATCAGCAAACCAGCGGCCGCCAGCAGTCCAACGCAATCTTCGCCCAAAGCCAGTCGCGATGGCTGCGCGACCGCCTTCTGCTCAGCGTCTCCGGGCGCTGGCAGCGATTCGATCTTGCCCCGCCCCGGTTCCAGGGAGGCGCACCGCTTTATCAGGGGATCACGCTCGGCGTCCCGCCCGACGCCCTCACCGGCGACGCTGCCCTGGCCTATCTCGTCCCAAAATCCGGAACCAAGCTCCGCGCGCACGTCGGCAACTCCTATCGTGTTCCATCTCTCTATGAGCGCTTCGGCAGTTTCTTCTTCGGCGGCGCCTTCTCGCCCATCGGCGATCCCCGCCTCCGTCCAGACCGGTCACTGGCCGTCGATGCCGGCTTTGATCAGTACTTTGCCGGCAATCGCCTGCGCGTCAGCGGAACCGTCTTCTACACCCGCCTCCAGGAGGTGATCGGCTTTGCCACCCTGCGCAATGACCCGTTCCGGCGCTTCAGCGGCTACCTGAACGTGGGCGGCGGACTCTCCCGGGGCGTCGAAGTGGAAGGCGAGGCTCGCCCCTGGCGCGGCATGAACCTGCGCGCATCCTACACGTACACAAACGCCGACGAACGGAGTCCGATTCTACTCGGTGGCGTGCTGAGCGCCATCCGGATTCACCCGCACCTGGTGACCTTCGTCGCCATGCAGCAGTTGGGCAAGCGCGTGAATGTGGCTTTCGATTTCCTGGGCGCCAGTGACTATCTCTCCGGAGCTTTCTTTGTCGGGGGCGGCAGCCGTCCGTTTCAGTTCAACGGACCCCGGCGCGGCAACCTGGCGGTCAGCTACACGCTTCCCTTGACGGACCGGCAGAGCATGCAGTTCTTTACCCGCGTCGAAAACGTCTTCAATCAGAACTACTTTGAGGACGGCTTCCGGACTCCGAAAGCCTGGGCTGTCGGCGGAATCCGCTATCAGTTCTAGCTGGCGCTGGCGGCGGAGCGCTCCGTACGGGGCGGCTCCGCCCGGTCGTGACGGTCATCGTACTTGGCAAAGATCATCTTGCCCGCCGTAGTCTGCAGGACGCTGGTGACGACAATGTCGACGGTCTTCGAAATCAGGCGCCGGGCGTTGTCCACCACCACCATCGTGCCGTCGTCCATGTAGGCGATTCCCTGGTTGGCTTCCTTGCCTTCCTTCAGGATGAAGACCTTCATGCTTTCACCCGGCAGCACGACCGGGCGCATCGCATTTGCGACTTCGTTCACGTTCAGCACTTCGATGCCCCGCACTTGCGCGACCTTGTTCAGGTTCAGGTCATTCGTGACAATGCGGGCCTGGCGCGCCTTCGCCAGTTCGATCAGCTTCATGTCCACTTCCCGAACCGCCGGAAAGTCCTGATCGACAATTCGCACGGCAAGACCGGGAAGCTTCTGCAAACGCTGGAGAATGTCGAGCCCCCGCCGTCCCCGATTGCGGCGAAGCGCATCGGGCGAGTCCGCGATGCTCTGCAACTCGCGCAGCACGAACTGCGGGATTACCAGGGGGCCTTCCAGGAAGTGCGTCTCGGCCAGGTCCGCCACCCGCCCGTCGATGATCACACTGGTGTCAAGGAGTTTCTCGACCACCGCATCCTCGTCTCGCGGCACGGCCTGCGGGTGGCTTCCGGCTCGCGTACCCAGCCAGGAATGCCGTGCACCGGCGGCAAATCCACCGATTCCGAGCACGACCGTCACGAGATGCCAGGAAGGGTCCACCTGCGCCCGCGCCATCACGAACGACAGAAGGGCCGCAGCCGCCATGCCGCCGACGAGACCCGACAGGGCGCCAAAAGAACGAGCCGCCGGCATCCAGAGGAGCGCGGCGGCAAATCCCACACACAGAGCGATTGTGAAATACAGAACGGTTTCGGCCAAGGCCACGGTGGAGTCCTACGCGGCGAGCGCGTAGGGAGTATACCAGAATCGATTGGATCTTCCCTGCTGGGAAGACGGAACGATTACAGCGCCCGTGCGAGTTCTTCGGCGAAAGCGCTCGGCGGACCGTCGGGACGACCCTTCCGATGCTTCTTGCCCCCGCGGCGATTCCGCATGGCGTTCAGACCAGCACCGGCACCCACACCGGCGGGCGGCGCACCGGCGCCAAACGCGGGACGGGCAGGACCTGCCGCGCCAGCACGCCCCTTCGGCGGCTGTGCGGGATTCGCCCGGAGTAAACGATCTTCCAGCGGAGCACGATCGAAGCGTTTGATGATGGATTGCATTTCTTCGGCGTTGGGGGCGTCGATGAATGCGAATCCCTTCGATTCCTGTGTTTCGGGGTTGCGAATGACCTTAATGTTATCGGCGACGAGGTTTTCGGCGGTGAGCCAAGACTGGATATCGTCCGTCGTGACCCACGTGGGGAGGTTTCCAAGAAACACAGTAAAGCTCATGCGGGGAAGAGAGTGATTTCGCTCCGTAGGGAATTGGGGGAATGAGACCCCGGCTGAGGTCCTTCCAGCGATTTCGATGATAGCACGCAATGTCAAGTTGCAACCGGAACGGAAGTTTTTTTCCTGCACGACTGCCGTCCGGTACGCGTCCAACCGGATGTGGCGGGACAAGTCCTGGCGCTGCTGCTCAGTTTCGCCGCCCTTCCGGCCCAAACGCGGCTCACCGGGCGGATCCTCAACGCCCGCGACAACACCCCGATCCGCCGCGCGGAAGTGCTCCTGATCCGAGCGGGCGCACCCGCCTCGGACCCAGTCGCAGAAAGGGTCCGGCGCACATTCACCGATGTCGAGGGCCGCTACCGCTTTGACGCGGTCGAAACGGGCCGCTACGAACTGGCGGCACTCGCGCCGGGCTACCTCCTCACCTATTGGGGCAGTGACTCCGCGGACGGCCGCGCAAAGCTCTTCGAAGCAGTTGGCGGCGATCGTTCGCTCGACATTAAAGTTCAGCCACAGGGCGTGATTGCCGGTCGCGTCCGCGACGAGGAGGGCCAACCCCTCACCGGCGTCCGGATCGAAGTGCTGCCGTCCTTCCTTGCGCGCCGCAGCGGCGCGGAGGATCCCGTCGCTTCCGACGTCACCGACGATCGCGGTCAGTTCCGGATTCCGGAACTGCCGCCGGGGCGCTACATCCTGCGCGGCACACCGCCCATGATCCGCTACGAAGACGCCCCGGACCGGGGATTCGTCACCACCTTCGCACCCGCCACGTTTGACCCCGCCGAGGCCCGCGTGTTTGTCATTCGGCCCGGCACGGAGATGGCCGACGCCGAGTTCCGGTTCGACCGCACGCCCGTGTTTCGCATTCGTGGGCGCGTGTTCGGCCCGCAGGGCAATCCGGAAAGCAACGCCCGCCTGCGGCTGTACTCGCAGCGGGGCGGCGCGCCGTCGCTGGCCGGGGTGTCGTTTGTCGACCGGCAGAACGGCCACTTCGAAATCTCGAATGCGATGCCGGGCAACTACCTGCTCTCGGTGGAAGCCCGTGGCGCGCTCCACGTCGAGCCGATTGTGGTGTCCCGGTCCGACGTCACCGACTACGCTGTCCGCATGCCCGCCCCGGCCGAGGTCCGTCTCCGCGCGGAATGGCCCGATGGCGCCAGGCGGCAGGAGTTTCGTCTCGGCCTGCAACACACGCTCACCGGGCAGACCGAGTGGCATGACGTAGCCGGCCACACGCGCGCGGCCATCTCCCCTGGACGCTTTCGCGCCGTTGTCGCCGCACCGGCAGGCTTCTCTGTGGCCGCCATCCGGTTGGACGGCCAGGACGTGACCACCGGGGCCTTTGCACTCAACGCTGCCGCGGCGGAACTGCAGGTCGAACTGCGCCGCGGCGGCGCGGAACTCACCGGCCTTGTCCTGGGTGAGGACGGCATGCCCGCCCCCGGCGCCGTCGCCGTGCTTCCCGAAGATCCCGAGGCCCGCTCCGAATTCTCCGTCCGTACCATCGAGACGACGCCCGCCGGCGAGTTCTCGATCCGCGGCCTGCCGCCGGGCCGCTACCTGGTCTGGGCCTTCGACCGGATCTCACCCGATTGGTGGGCCGACCCGGACGCCGTGCGGGATCAGGAGTCTCGCGCCGCCCGCATCACCGTCGTCGAAACCGATGTCGCGCCCCTTACCCTGCCCCGCCGCCGTTTTGCGGATTGAACCGTCAGCTGCGATCCGCCGCCGGGTTGCGATAGTCGATCCCCATCAGCTTGGTCAGCTTCACGAAGACATCGGTGTTGCGCAGTAGGCCCTGGAACTCGTTCTGTCCCGGCCCGATGGCGGTTGTCGTCGCATAGTCCGCCGTGTGGCCCGTCCCGCAGAAGCCGACCCCGAGATAGTTGGCCATCACCTGGCCCATCACGCCCACCGGCGAATCCTGCTGCCCGCTCAGAACGATGCCTTTCTTTCCGCCCAGCGACTCCGCAATCGCCTGCGCCTGCACCGGCGTCAGTTCCACCGAGTGGCTGGCCCGTATGGCCTGCGAAACCGCCTCCGGCGAAGGCTTTGTGCCCAGCTGGCGTCCCAGCACTTCAAAGGAGGCCGTGGCCTTCAGAACGCGGTCAAAGCACTCGTTGGTGTCGCCGTTCTTTCCCGACATCCCGTTCAGCCCCGGATTGGAGTTGCCATGGTCGGTGCCGATCACCACCAGCGTGTCGCCGCGCCGCCGCGCAAACTCCAGCGCCACGCCCACCGCCGCATCAAACGCCAACTGATCGCGCACCAGCGCCGCCGCATCGTTGGCATGCGAGGCATGGTCGATGCGCGCGCCTTCCACCTGCAGCAGGAATCCCTTCGGCGCGTTCTCCAACGCCCGCAGCGCCGCGGTGGTCATCTCCGCCAGCGTCGGGATCGTGGCCCGCAGAGACTCGCTTTGCAGATGATCGACCGAAAACGGCAGCGAGCCTTCGCCGAACAATGCCAGCACGCGATCGCCCGGCGCAATCCCAGCCAGGCCGGCTTTCTCGCGCGCCGTCTTGTAGCCGCTGGTCTCGAACTCCTTCCAGAGATCGCGGCGGTCCTTGCGGCGATCGGCGACAAACGCCTCCCTGCCGCCGCCCATCACGACATCCGCGCGGTTCCAGAACTGCACGGCGATGTCGTCCCGCTGGCTGCGCCCGGGTACCGAGGCGGCAAAGCCGGCCGGCGTCGCATCCCACACCATCGTCGTCGTCACCAGGCCCAGACGCATGCCCTTGTCCTTGACCAGCTTGCCGATCGGCGTCAGCGCCCGCCCGTCGGGAAGCGTGTTCAGCGCGCCATTCTGCACGCGGGAGCCGCTGCCCCAGGACGAAGATGCGGCGGCGGAATCCGTCACCGGCCCGCTCAACGACGCCTGATCCCACATGCCGCGCGCCGCATTCGGATCGCGCAGCAGCGTCGCCCAGTGTGTGGCGGCCTTGCGCTCCCGCTGCGAGGCCAGTTCGGCCAGCGCGATCACGCCGGCACTCATCCCGTCGGAAACCAGAAAAATGATGTTCTTCGGCGTGCGGCGCGAGGACGAGGCCTGCGCGCGGGCCAGCGGCGAGCCGGCTCCGGCCAGCGCAAGAGAGCGGAAAAGATGGCGGCGGTCGAGTGTCATCGCGATTTCTCGATCCTCGCACGAGCGTGTTGCGCTCTCGTGAATTTCCGCGTCACACGTCCTGCCGGACTGAATCTGCCCTGAATCGAAGCACTTGCCTCCGCCAGCCCGCGGCGGCCCGATCGCCGTGCGCCACGATGCGAGCAAGAGCTGCCGCCGACACCTCTGGACGGCAGTCGCCCAACGGTCATTCGCAAGA
>CAYNDS010000002.1:0-5466 GCA_964395885.1 uncultured Solibacteraceae bacterium
ACACATGCGTCTTCTCGCCATCGCCATGTTCGCCGCCGCCAGTCTGTTCGGCGCCGATCTTTCCGGCACATGGGATTTCAACGTTGAACTCTCCGCGGGCAGCGGCTCGCCCGTGTTCACTCTCAAGCAGGACGGCAACAAGATCACCGGCACCTACTCCGGCGCGGCGGGCGAGGCTCCGGTCACCGGCACACTCGACGGTGACAAGGTCGAACTCACCTTTGAGGCCGATGCGGGCGGAAGCAAGTTCAAGGCTGTCTACACCGGCACCGTCAAGGACAGCAAGACCATCCAGGGCAGGGCGATTTATGGCGATCTCGGCGACGGCACGTTCACCGCACGCAAACGAGGCTAAGCCCTCCGCCGGCGCGCGCCTCCGCTCGCTCGACGTCTTCCGCGGCCTCACGGTCGCCTTCATGATCCTCGTCAACAACGCGGGGAACTGGGAGCACGTCTACGCGCCCCTGCGTCACGCGAAGTGGCACGGCTGGACCCCAACGGACCTCGTCTTTCCTTTCTTTCTCTGGATCGTCGGCGTGTCGATGACGCTCTCGTTCGCCCGCCGCATCAGCCAGGGCGCGGACCGGGGCGAGCTCTTCCGCCATGCCCTGCGGCGCGGCGTGCTGATTTTCCTGATCGGCTTCGCCTTCGCCATCGTGCCCAAGTTCGACTGGGAGCATGTCCGCATCATGGGCGTGCTGCAGCGCATCGGCCTCTGCTACATCCTGGGCTCGGCCGTCTATCTGTTTCTGAACCGCACCGGACAGGTGGTCGTCACCGTCGGCTTGATCGCCGGCTACTGGGCGCTGATGCTGCTCTACCCGGTGCCGGGCGCCGGCGCGGGCGTCCTCGAACCGGAAAAGAACTTCGCCCATTGGTTCGACAGCTTCTTCCTCGAAGGCCACTACTACGCGGGCAGCAAGACGTGGGATCCGGAAGGGCTTGCCTCCACGTTTCCGGCCACAGCCAACGTTCTGCTCGGCGCACTCGCCGGAACGCTGCTGCGTGCCGGGCGCATTCGCCAACTGGGTACGCTTGGCGCCGCCCTGGCCATCGGCGGTCTGCTGGCGGATGCCTCGTTCCCCATCAACAAGCCGATCTGGTCCTCGTCCTATGTCCTGCTCACCTGCGGCCTCGCCACGCTGCTGTTCCTGGCGCTGCGCTTTGTGATCGACGGGCGCGGGCTCACCTCCTGGGCGCTGCCCTTTGAACGCATGGGCATGAACGCCCTGATCCTCTACGTCGGCTCCGGCATCCTGGCGCGCGTGCTTTCGCTGTCCGGCGCGCATGCCTCGCTCTGGACCTCGGTCTATTCGCGCGTCACGCCGCTGGAATTCGGCTCCATGCTCTTCGCTCTCAGCGAAGTCGTGATCTTTCTCCTGCTCGGCTGGTGGTTGTGGAGCCGGCGGATCTTCGTGAAGCTCTAGTTGCTGCTCTGCACCGTCCGCGATTGCCGCCTGCCGCTCCAGCGCGACGAACGTGCCTATCGCTGCGCCCGCGGCCACTCGTTCGACATCGCGCGCGCCGGCTACGTCAACCTGCTGCAGCCGCAGGACCGCCGGTCCGCACGCCCCGGAGATTCGCCGGAAGCCGTCGCCGGCCGCCGCGCGCTGCATGAGCTCGGCGCGACGATGCCGTTCCTCGACGCCATCCGGAGCCTTTCCGGGCCAGCCGAATCGATCCTCGACGTCGGCTGCGGCGAGGGCTTCTATCTCGGCCATCTCGCGGCAGGGCGTCCGGTTGCGGCCTGCGGCGTCGATCTCTCCGTTCCGGCCATTGAAGCCGCCGCCCGCCGCTACCCGCACGCGCAGTGGGTCGTGGCCAATGCGGACCGCTTCCTGCCTTACGCCGATCAGTCCTTCGACGTCGTGCTGTCCATCACGGCGCGCCATCCGGCGGCGGAGTTTCAGCGGGTGCTGCGCCCGGGCGGGCGGCTGCTGGCTGCCGTTCCCGCACCCGACGACCTGATTGAGCTGCGAGGCAACGGTCGAGACCGCGTGGACGCGCTTCTGTCCGCCTTGCCCCAGTTCCGGACCGTGCAGCGGCAACGCGTCACCACCCGCGCCATGCTCGATCTGGCCACGCTTATCGGCGTGCTGCACTCCATCTACCGGCCGCTGACACAGCCCGCCGCCGCGATGGAAGTCACGCTCAGCCTGGACCTGCTGCTCTGCGAGTTGCTATCCAAGTAACGAATGGAAGAGATCCGCGTCCAAAGCTGGTCGGAACTGATCGACCGTCTGTATGAGTCTTCCTGGCACGCGCCGCACGGACGATTCCGTTCCGACTACGTCTTTCGCGGCCTGCCGGACTGGCGCTACCACCGCAAGACCGGCCTGTGCCGCATGGGCGGCGAGTACGCGGCCCTCGAAGACGACCTGCTCCGCAACTTCCGCAAGTACGCCCACCAGTCCGCCTCACCCGGCAACTCCTGGTGGAACTGGCTGGCGCTGGCCCAGCACCACGGCCTGCCGACGCGCCTGCTGGACTGGACCTTCTCCCCGTTTGTCGCTCTGCACTTCGTCACCGAGAAGTACGACCTGTTCCCCGTCGACGGCGTGGTCTGGCTGATCAACTTTGTCGAACTCCGGCGGTTTCTTCCGCGCGCCTTGAATGACCTGCTGGAGTCGGAAGGCGCCAGCGTCTTCACCGCGCACCTGTTGGACCGCTACGCCCGGACCTTGGAAGAGTTCGATCATCGCGTGGCCGATGCCGGCGACCCGTGCGTGGTCTTCTTTGAGCCGCCGTCGCTCGATGACCGCATCGTGAATCAGTCCGCGCTGTTCTCGATGATGACCTCGCCCACGCTGCAGCTGGAAGACTGGTTGCGGCAGCATGAGCGCGACAATCCCCGCTTGTGCCGCAAGATCGTCATTCCGGCATCCCTCAAGTGGGAGATCCGCGACAAGCTCGACATGGCCAACATGACCGAGCGCGTGATGTTCCCCGGCCTCGACGGCCTCAGCACTTATCTGAAGCGGTATTACTCACCCAACCACTGGCTCTCGGTGGATGGCCGCCCCGCGCGTATCGAACGTATGGACGCCGGGCGCATGTGGATTCGGTATGACGACGGGGAGCCGGCGGAAATCTGGTCGCAGCCCAATGCCGAGTGGGTAGACTCCCACGGCAATCGCCTGCAGGTAGCGGCGCGACTTCCCTAGCGCCGCATCGAACCAATGCTTAGGGTTTCGACCGGCTCTCCCGGCAGCGAGCTTCCAGCACGGTGATCACGATGGGTAGTGCGCCGTAAGCCCTCGCGTTTTCCAGCCGAACACACGGGTCCGTTGAGACTGGTTCCGTCGACGGTCCGACAGCCCCCTTCCCCAGCCGCTTCCGTGGCCGGTTCATGGTCGGCATCGGAGTGTCCCTCAGCCGTGTCATCGCCGTGTTGCGCACTTGAGTGCCCGCCGGTTGCGCCAGCGCCGGCACAAACTGAAACGCGGCGGCTGTCCCGGGAACACCCCCGCTGCCATTCGGAAATGGGCCGTCGACCAGAGCGGTCAACCCGGCAAACAGATAATGTCCGCGCCGGAAGACCGACTCCAAGTGAAAGATGCTGTTCTGGCCGGCGAAGCCCCGTGCCGGCAGGATGACCTGGTAAGTGGCGCGCCGGTCAAAGTCCGGGTTCCCATCTCCCTTGGAGACGCGAACCGGGCCAGGCCCCACCAGAAAATGTCCCGGCATCCCGATGACCTCAAACGTGACCCCTCCGGCAACCGCCGCCAGCCCCGGACGAAGCAGGAACGCCACGCTGTTCGGGTCCGGGTTCCGCCCTTGATTGGGGAGATTCACAAAGCCACTCCCGTTGAGGTGCGACACGTACGAGTCAAAGCCGACATTGCGAAGCGTGACCGCACTGCCCAGATAGCCACCGCGGGCCGCGCCGCACGCGCGTTGGCCGTTGCTCAGTTCCAGACACAGCCGGTAGGTCGTCCAGGACGGCGGGTTGCGATCAAACAAGAGCTCATTCCAGCCTTCCCCGATCGGCTCTTCGCCGCGCCACCACGTCTGCTTCACGACCTGCGCACGCTCCCCCGGCGCCAGATCACGCAGGTTGATGTTCCGCAGGGCCACGACGACAGGGCCATTGTCCCGCTCGCGCGTGACCACTGCCGTCAATGCGGGCGCGGGCACCGGCGGCGGCGCGGGAACGGGCGCCGTGCGGGGGGGCGCCCCAGGACGTTCCGGGTCCATGGTTCTCACCGGAAACCACCGCGCATCGTCCTCGTAGGAGCACTCCACTTCCGGGCTGTAGTACGCGCACACCCGGACCTCATAGTTCGTGGCCGGTGTCAGGGACCCGATGGTGCCCTGCGTCGAGTCCGGTCCGAACCTCTGCGGATTGGTCGTGATCGCGGCGGGCTGATCCACACGGCGGTGTTGAAGGAAGTAATAATCCACGCTGGTGTTTCGATGCTCCCAGTACACCGTGATCATCCCCGGCGCGTTGCTGAACGTCGTCTCTTTGACCAGCGGGCCGTACTGCGCCGCCAGCGGACCGCTGCCGGCCAGAGCAGCGATCAGAACCAGCCCGAGGCGGGCGCCGGCGCCAGCCGCCTTTCGCTTCTTCTTCGCAAACGTCGCCAGCGCCAGCAAGCCACATGCGACAAGACCGCCCGCCATCGTCGAGGGCTCCGGCACCGGCGGCGGAGCCGTCTTCGGCGTGGCGAGGAACGCTTTCGCATTCAGGCCACTCCACGCGGAGCCGATGAGCTGGCCTTTGTCGTTGATGTCGAACAGTTCCACCAGGTCGAATCCCGGTAACAGGAACGGCTGGAAGGAGACGCCATCAAAGATGAGCCCCTGCACCGACGCGGTGCGGGAGGATCGCCCCGAGCCGACCATCTGGCCCAGGTTGTTGATTCCGAACAGCGCGGAGCTGAAATACCCGCCGGGCAGAATCTCACTGTAGGCGCCGGCGCTGAAAAGGAATCCTCGCTGCGCTCGAATCGGAACCTCCTGAATCCCGACAATCTGGCCCTTGTTGTTGATGTCAATGGCAAACGTGTTGCTCGCGCCGGGAACGCTGACCAGCGTGTAGACGCCGCCCGAGAGGGAGTACGAGTAGATCTCCCCCGCAAACCGGTACGAGCCGACAATCGTTCCGGCGTCATTGATGCCGCTCGCTCCGAACGACTCCGCGCCAAGGATCGCGAAGGGTGAAAACGTTCCCGAATAGAGAAAGCCAAAACTCGTGGCAGGCGCGGAGCCGTTCGGCACGCTGACGCTGCCCACCACCTGACCGAGGTCATTGATGCCTGTCGGCAGCGTCGAGGTCGCCCCCGGATAGTCGAGCAGCGAGGAACCGGAAGTGCTCCAGAGAAAGCCGCGCGTACCCGGAGACGTGCCGTCCCGATAGAAGCCCGTCACCTTCCCGGCATTGTTCAGCGACTGCGGGACGACCTGCACCGCGCCCGGAAGGTCGATGAACTGGATGTCATAGACAGCCGCCGCCTGTAGCGT
>CAYNDS010000002.1:5476-7845 GCA_964395885.1 uncultured Solibacteraceae bacterium
GCCATCGGTAGGAATGCGCGGATCAGTCGCCAGCCGGATGAAAGTCGCATGGTTCCTCCGTTTCCTCAGGACCGGTTGCGCCGCCTGCGGGCAAGAAACAGCAGTCCACCCGCCACCATGCCGCCTGCCATCGTGGACGGCTCCGGAATGGGCGGCGGAGGCGGCACCACTCGCGGAGTCGCGAGAAAACCTCTCGCCGTCCCGCCGGCGTACGCCGCGCCCACCAACTGCCCTTTGTCGTTGATATCGGCGACAGTGACGAAGTCGAACCCGGGCAGTGTGAAGGGCGTGATGATCCCGCCATCGACGACAAACGATTGGGGAATCTGACCCGTCGACTGCCCAATCCCAACGAATTGGCCCTTGTTGTTGATCCCGGCAACGCCAGAGAACTGGAGCCCGCCGAACTGCACCGGCGTGTAGCTTCCCGCCGAGAACACAAATCCTCGCTGCGGGAAGAAGAGGTTCCCGACGATCTGTCCGGAGTCGTTGATGTCCGATGGAGCGGTGATGGTCGCACCGGGCGCACTGATGAGGGAATACACGCCGCCCGACAACGAGTAACCATACGTGTCCGGGCCGAAGAGGTAGTTGCCCACAATCGTCCCCGCATTGTTGATCCCGCGCGCCGTAAAGGAGCTTGCTCCGGGAATCGAGAGCGGAGAAAAGCTTCCGGTGTAGAGAAAGCCGATGTCGAATACACTGCTGCTGCTCTGAAGGGTGGCCGTGCCGACAATCTGGCCCTTGTCGTTGATCCCCGACGGGCGGGTGTCGAGCGCGCCCGGATACTCGAGGGACGTATAGGTGGAACCGTCCCAAACGAAGCCTCGCTCCAGAGCTCCGGGCATTAAGTAACTTCCCACCACAACGCCCGCCTGATTCAGTGAGACTGCGGCCGTGAAGTTTGCTCCCGGGACGTCCAGGAACTGAATGTCATAGACCGGCGCAGCCGCAACCGGCAACTCCACTGCCGACCAAAGGGCGCAGAGCGCGCCCAGAAAAAAGACACTTCGCATGAATCCTCCTCCGCCAGCCCGTTATAGACCTGCCCGGCGGCGCGCGGACAGAGCATGATCATGCGTTTTTGCGGCGCGACGGGATCTCGGGATACAACTCGGCGCACCGGCAAGAGACTAGACTCAAACCTGGACCATGCGCCTTCCGCTGTGGCACTTTCTGCTGTTCGCGATGGCGTGCTGTCCGCCGGTGCTGCGGGCGGAGCTGGCCCGGTCCTTCTCCACCAGCAACGGGTTGCCGCACAATCGCGTGAACCGGGTGCTTCAGGACTCGAAGGGCTTTCTCTGGGTCTGCACCGATGGTGGACTGTCGCGCTTTGACGGCACGCGATTCGTCAACTACACGGCGGCCGAGGGTCTTCCGCACCGGCTGATCAACACCATGCTGGAAACCCGCGCGGGCGACTACTGGGTGGGCAGCGACGGCGGCATCAGCCGGTATGAGCCGGACCCGCGCCGGAAACGCTTCACCACCTTCACCCCCGACGGGCCGGAGGACGCGCGACACGTCAACACCCTTCTCGAAGAGGCGGACGGAAGCCTGCTGTTGGGCACCAGTCACGGCTTGTACCGATTTCGCCTGGCTGGAGAGTCCGCTGCGTTCGAGCGCATCGCCTTGGATGGCGAGGCGGCAGGATCGCCCGTCATGGTGAATGCGATGGCGAAGGACGCGCGCGGCGACCTGTATCTGGCCACCAACAACGGGCTGTATCGCCGCAAGCGTGACGGGTCCGTCGATCGATTTTCGCAGCGGAGTTGGTTCGCTGACGGCGGCCCAACGGACGCGCCGGCCTTCATCGATTCCGTTACGGCCGATGGCGAGGGGCGTGTTTGGGTGGCGTTCCGGTTCGGCTTTGGACGCGTCGCGGTGGACGGCCCGTCCCACCGCCTGCTGGATTTTGTGGTCTCCCGCCGCGCGGAGTTGGGCTCAGAAGTGCGCGGGCTGCGGTTTGCGTCCAACGGCCGCCGCTGGGTGGCCACCAATGCCGGGCTTCGCGAATGGGCCCTTGACGCCAAGGGCCGGCCGGTGTTTCGAAGCCTTCCGCAACTGGCCCGATTCTCCGGCGAGGCCATCACCGCGTTGAGCGAGGACCGGAACGGGGGGCTGTGGGTCGGCACGCGGCGCAGCGGGCTGGTGCATCTGGGCGGCTCCGCATTTGAAACGTTTGCGGATTCCGCCGGCGCTCCGTTCGGGCTCGACCAGGTTCTTCTGGAAACGCCGGCCGGGCAGGTGGCGCTGCTCGATATGGGCGGGGGCAAGCGGCGCCTGCTGGTGCATCGGGAAGAGGGCGGGTTTCAGTCCCGCGGCCTGGTGCTTCCCGCTGATGCGCAGGTGAACACGCACCAGATGGC
>CAYNDS010000002.1:7855-13586 GCA_964395885.1 uncultured Solibacteraceae bacterium
GCGATGGTGGATCATCTCGGTGCGTGGTGGCTTTCCACCACAGCCGGGCTCTTCCGCCTTCCCGCGGACAACGCCGCGCCCAATCTGCGGCTGCTTCCTACCTGTGCGACGGAGCGCTTTTTTGAGGACGCCGCCGGCGATGTGTGGTTCTCGCATTGGTGTGGCGCGGGCAAGGTCGGCCGCTTCAGCCGCTGGGAGCGGCGGACTGGCCGGGTGCACGACGAGTCGTTCCGGCTGCCGGACGGCGCGCGGTACGGCCTCTCGGCGTTCGCGCAGGATCGATCCGGCGCGATCTGGCTGGCGGCCAAACAGTCCGGCCGCCTGCTGCGGCTGCGCGACGGCAGGTTTCAGTTTCAGGCAGAGTGGCCGGGGGTCACCCATCGGCTGTTCGTCGATGCAAAGGGGCGGCTGTGGGCCACATCGACCGCGAGTGGTCTGGCGATGATCGAGGATCCCACGTCGCCCGATCCACGACTGCGCCGCTACGCGATGGCGGATGGACTGGCCTCGGACGAGGTGTGGAGCATCGTCGAGGATCGATCCGGCCGCATTTACGCAGGCACCAGCCGGGGCGTCAGCCGCCTGGATGTGTCCACCGGGCAGGTGGTCAGCTACACGACGGCCGATGGGCTTGTCGAAGGCGATATCCGCGGCGCCTTGCGAGATCAGCACGGCGCGCTGTGGTTTGCCTCCGCGCACGGTGTCTCGCGATATCAGCCTGCTCACGACCACGCCGGGGCGCCGGGGCGGCCCAGAGTCATCGCGATGCGTACGGCCGGTGTTCCGGTGCCGGTCTCCGATTTGGGCGAACAGGAGGTCCGCAACCTGCGCTTGCCCTCGCACCAGAACTCGCTGCAGATCGACTTTGCCGTGCCGAGTCCGGATCGGCAGGCTCCGCTGCGCTATGAGTTCGCCTGGGGCCGGCAGCGATTCGGAAGCCAACAGACGCCGTGGCAGGATCTGGGCGCCGCCTCCACCATTCACCTGCTGGGTTTGTCTTCCGGCGACTATGCGCTGCAGGTGCGCGCCGTGCTGCCCGGGGGCCAGCGCGGTGAGCCGGCTTCCGTCGCGTTCTCCGTGCTGGAGCCGTTCTGGGCGAGCTGGTGGTTTCAACTGTCCGCCGTCGGCTGCGCCGGCAGCGCCGTCTACTGGTTCCGCACCCGAAGGCTGCGACAGGAACTGGCCATCGAACGCGTGCGGCGGCTGATTTCGATGGATCTTCATGACGAGATCGGCGCCGGTCTGTCGCGCATCGCCATCCTGGCGGAAGCCGCCAAGACACAGCCGGGCGGCGGCAATGAGGCCGCGCGCGGCATGCTGGACAACATCGCCGTATCGTCGCGGAAGCTGATTTCCGAGATGAGCGACATTGTCTGGGCATTGGATCCGCGGCACGATCCGTTCGGCAATCTCGCGGACCGCTTGCGCGCGTTCGGCGCCGACGTGCTGGAGCGGCAAGGCACGCAGTGGACGGTCGATCCGCCGAGTGAAGGCGCCGAGAGAAGGCTTTCTCCCGCGCTGCGGCGGCAGCTCTATCTGGTTCTGCGCGAGGCGATCCACAATGCGGCGAAGCACGCGCACGCCGGCAAGGCGACATTGCGATTCTCTGTCGCAAAGGGCAAGCTGGTGGCCACGCTGACCGACGATGGCGTGGGGCTGCCCGCCGCGGCCGCCTCACAGGGCGCGGGACTGTCCAGCATGGCACGGCGCGTCGAGGCGCTGGGCGGTTCACTGGCAATTCAGGGTGCTCCCGGTGGCGGAACCTCGGTGCAGGTGGAAGTTCCGCTGACGCAGAAAGCATGAACATGCGCTGCCACACGGCGCCTTCCGCGTGATAAGCAGAGTGGGTGCCCGACGAGATCCGAGTGGCGATCGTGGAAGATGATCCGTTCCTGCGGGAAGGGCTGCAGGGGTTGATCCGGGCCGGCGCGGGTCTGGCGTGTGCCGCCGCCTTTCCCAGCGCGGAGGCGGCGCTGCGAGAGCTGCATGCGGATTCCGCCGATGTTCTGCTGCTCGATATTGGCCTGCCTGGAATGGCGGGCTCCGAAGCAGTGGCGTTGTTTCGACAACGGCTGCCGAAGACCGCCATTCTCATGCTGACGGTCTTCTCGGACCGGGCGAAGGTGTTCCTCTCGATTTGCAACGGAGCGGCCGGATACCTGTTGAAGTCGACCCCGCCCGCGCAGCTGTATGAGGCGATCCGCGCGGCACATCAGGGCGGCTCTCCCCTTTCGCCGGAAGTGGCGCGCCAGATCGTTGAACTGTTTCAGAAGACCGGTCCGCCGCAGCCCGCGGTCGAGTTGACCGGGCAGGAGCGCACCCTGTTGCGCCTGCTGGCCGGCGGGCACAGCTACGAGTCCGCCGCCCGGGAGATGACCGTCAGCGTCAACACGATCCGCAACTACGTGCGCAGCGTCTACGAGAAACTGCACGTGCATTCCAAATCAGCCGCCGTCACCGCAGCGCTGCGGCAAGGGCTGATTACGTAGAGCGGAAGCCGGCGCGGATCAGGATCGGAGCGGTAGCCACTCCCGCAGCCGTGGTTCCCGCAGCCACAGGCCCGCCCAAACCAGAACGCCGAACCCCAGCGGACCAAGGAACGCATCGTGTATCCGAACGTGGGCGGCCACGGCACCGCCCAGGTAGCCCGTCAGCAAGATCGCACCCAGCAGCGATGTGCGCGGGACGAGATAGAGGGCGGTGCAGAGCAACTCCAGCACCGCGATCTTCGTGATCAGCGCACTGTCGTAGCCCATCCGGGCGAACTGCTCGGTGGCACCCGGCGGTTGGACGATCTTCATGGCGGCGCTGAGAATCAGGACCAGCACCGGGATCGCCGAGGCCGCCAAGCCGATTCGCCGGAGCAGTTGGGGGGAAGCGTTTTGCATTCGCATCGTTATTTCTCCTCTCCATTCGGAATGGAACTGGTGTGCGCCGCGCCCTGGGCCGACTGCCATCCGCCGCCGAGGGCCTTGTACAGCGAGACGAGGTTTCGCGCCAAAGCGCCGCGGGATTGCACGATCTGATCGCTGGCGGCAATCTGGCGCCGTTCCGCTTCCAGCACGCCCAGATAGTGCGTCAGTCCGGCGCGGTGGAGCGCTTGGGCGGTGGCGGTTCGGCGGCGTTCGATGGCAAGCGACTCTTCCAGATCCCGCAGCCGTTTCCGTTCGTGGGTCACCGACGACAGCGCGGTGTCGACGTCCCTTAGCGCGCCGAGAATGGCGCCCTCCAGCAAGGCAAGCTGCTGTTGCTCCCGCGCCACCTGCCGGCCGATGTTTGCCTTGGTCTGCTGAAACTGAAGCGCACCCCAGCTCACGCGCGGCGCGATGTTCAGAAAGAAGCTGCCCGCGGACAGCAGATTGGCCACCTCGCCGCTTTGGCCGCCGACGGAGGAGGTGAGGGAGAACTTGGGCCACCAGTCCGTTTCCGCGGTGCGGCGGCGCGCGGTTGCGGCATGCAGTTGCGCGGTGGCGCGGCGTATGTCCGGCCGGCGCTGGAGCAGGTCGCTCGGCAGGCCCGCCGGAATGGCGCGGGGTGCCGCGGGCAGTTCCCGCGTGTCCGCGGCCAGGCGCTCGAGTTCCGCGCGGGACTCGCCGGTCAAGGCCGCCAGTGCGTACACGTTCTGATCGAGGCTGGCGGCCAGCGGAGGCACGGCGGCCCGGGCGGAAGCCAGTTCGCTCTCGATCGGAAAGCGTTCGGATTCCGAAGCCAGGCCCGCTCCGATTCGCATGGCAAGCAATTGGAGGGACTCATTCAGACTTCGTTCCCGGGAGCCGGACAGTTGCAGGCGGGCCTGGCACTCCCGCAGGCTCCAGTAGTTGCGAGTCACCTCGGCGGCAAGCGAGAGCAGAGTGTCATGCAGCTCTTCGGCCTGGGCTGCGGCATCCAAGCGTCCGGCGCGCACGCGGCTCCGCTGCGCACCGAACAGGTCCAGTTCGTAGCTGGCATCGAAGCCCGCTTCAAACACGCCATAGCGGCGGGGGATCAGGTCCGGGAGGCCGGGCGGACGGTTGGCTTCGCTGAGGCGCGGAATCGCCGGCGAGTTGTTGCTGCGCGTCGATTCCGTGAAGCCAAATCGCGGCGTGACCGCCGGCAGAAGATCCTGTTGGGAGGAGCGGATGCTGGCGCGTGATTCCACCAGTCTGGCTCGCGCGGCGGCCACGTCGCGATTGTGACGGAAGGCCTGACGGATCAACCCGCTGAGGACGGGGTCTTCGAATTGCGCCCACCATTCGTCGGGCGGGGTCCGCTCGTCGGCGCCGGCATGCGCGAACGAGGAAGGAAGCGCCACGGCGGGGACGGGTGCCCGCTTGGGTTCAGCCAGCGCGGCGGAGAACGTGAGAAACGCTATTGCGCCGGAAACGGCGCCGGCGGAAAAGGAAGACCGCTTCACGAGCCCTTCTCCTTTTTCTGATTCGGCAGGGCCGCGCTCGGCCCCTCCGGCAAGGGTTGCGCCTCGATATAGACGTCGAGTTGCTGGCCGACGAAGAGCCGGTGAGGCGAGCTTTGCAACTCGTAGATCACGGCCAGGACGCGCGTGTCGACTCGTTCCGTGCTTTCGCCGGTGAGATTCTTCTTGGGGCCGACATACGGCTCCACGCGCACGAAGCGGAGCGGGACGGAGACGTCACGCCGGCCGCGGGGAAAGGCCAGCGCGGGGCGGGAGTGCTCGACGCGCCAGGCGTCGTTCTCATCCACTTCGGCGCGGACATTCAGCCTTGTGGTTTCGCCCAGCAGGACGGGCGGCGAGCCGGAGGGGGTGGAACTGACGAGTTCACCGGGATGGACGTTCACCTGGAGAATCTGCCCGGCGACCGGCGCGCGCACCAGCATGCGGCCGAGCTCCACGCGGACCTGCTCCAACTGGCGGACAGCGCCGGACGCCTCCAGGTTCGCAATCTCCCTGTCGGGTTGCCAGCTTCCGGCCCGGAGCAGTTCCAGCTGCCTGGCGGCGATGTTCCACTGCTGTTCCCTGGCGCGGACGCTTGCCTCGTACTGCAGAACCTCGTCGGCGCTGATGGCGCGGTCGTCGGCGATCCTGCGGCGGAGTTCGAGTTGCCGGCGAGCATCCTCCAGCGCCACCCTTGCCTGCGCCACCTGCGCCTCCTGGGCGGCAAGCTCTTCGGGACGGGTACCGAGTTCCAGCTTCCGGCGTCTCCGTTCGGCCAGTTCCAGCGCCGCCTCCTGGCGGGACAGTTCCGCGCGCTTCACGGCATCGTCCAGCTGGAAGAGAGGATCGCCGGCGCAGACCTGCTGGCCGGCCTTCACAAAGACCTGCTTGACGATGCCGGTGACCGGGCTGGCGACGGCGACGTTTGCGGTGGGCGATTCGATCAGGCCGGAAGCGGAAACGTAGGCCGCAAAGGGCGCTTCCGCGGGTTCGGCAGCAGGCTTCGCCACTGAGGGCGGCGTCTGGTCCTTGCGCCAGACCAGGAACGCGCCGGTCGCGCCGACGAGCGCCAGGAGCGGCAGAACGAGTTTACGCATGGTAGGTGTTCTCCTGAGTGGAATTGCTCTGAATGTTTTGGATCCGGCCGTCGTCCATTTCGGCGATCCGATCGGCGTAGGGAAAGATGCGGGTGTCGTGCGTTACCACCAGCAACGTGCGCCGCTGGCGGTGGGCGAGTCCGCGCAGCAGTTCGAGAACCTGCTGTCCGGTCTGGTGATCGAGCGCGCTGGTGGGCTCATCACAGACGATCAGGCGGGGCTGGTGAACCAAGGCTCGCGCGAT
>CAYNDS010000002.1:13596-32400 GCA_964395885.1 uncultured Solibacteraceae bacterium
CTGTCCGCCGGAAAGCGCGCGCGGGAAGTCCCACGGACGGCTGCCGAGGCCCACCCATTCCAGCGCCTCGGCCGCCCGCTGCCGCGCCTCGGCGCGTCCGGCGCCTCCGATCAGCAAAGGGACCGAGACGTTATCCACCAGAGTGAGCGTGGGAAGCAGGTTGTACTGCTGAAACACGAACCCGATGTGGCTGGCCCGAAACCGAGCCCGTTCGCGCGGGCCGATGCCGGCCCAATCCTTGCCGAAGACCTGGCAGGTTCCCCCGTCGTGTCCCAGGATGCCGGCGACGATCGAAAGCAGCGTCGTCTTGCCGCAGCCGGACGGACCGACCAGCATCAGAAACTCTCCGGTGCGGACCTCCAGATCAATGCCTCGCAAGGCGGGAACCGGTTGCGCGGAGGTGGGGTAGGACTTGATCAGCCCGCGGCATTCGACCGCGAGTTCGGGTTTCGGGGTGGTGTCCGGGTTCATCGCTTTGCCTCCTGTTTCGAGCTAGCCCTTGAAGACCACGGCCGGGTCAAGGCGGACCACCTTCCGCGACGCGAACCAGGCGGCCAGGCCGGTGATGGCCAGGACGGCCACCGCTGTCAGCCCGATCTGGAGGCTGGAAAATCGCAACGTCAGTTCCGTGCCGCGCGTGGCCCAGGCCAGCGCCGCCGCGCCGCCCAGCCCGATGCCGAGCCCGAGGACCCCCACCATCGCCGCCTGGCAGAGAATCATGCTGATGACGGCCCAGTTGGAGGCACCCATCGCCTTGATGGCGCCGAACTGGCGCAGGTTCTCGATGGTGAAGTTGTACAGAGTCTGGCCGGCGATGACGGTGCCGACAAAGAAGCTGATCGCGATGCCGGCGAGGAAGGTGCCGATAATCCCGGTTTCGCGAATGAAGTACTGCCGCGTGAGTTCCGTGAACTCGGCGGCGGTGTAGGCGCTCAGGCCGGTCGTGCGGCGGATGCGCCCGGCCACACGCACCGGATCCTCGCCGGGTTTTGCCTTCACCAGAATGAAGCTCAGGCGGCGACGCTCGGCGGGGGCAAAGGTGCCCGCCCGCGTGTAGGTGGTGAAGATGACCGGCTGGGACTGAAACGTCTTGACGGCCTTGCAGATTCCGACGACGACGGCGCGGCGGTCATTCAACTCGAGCGTGGAGCCGATGCGCAACGGCAGGCGGGTGCCATCGGGGGCGCGCTGCGCCAGTTTGGTGCGGGCGCCGTCCTCATCCACAATGACGCCGCCGCTCTGGCGCAAGTCCGAGAGACGGCCGGCCACCATCTCCGCCGGACCGCCGACCAGGGTCGCGTCGTCCAGACCGTTGACCACGGCCGACTGGAAGTTGCCGTCCTCCAGGCGGACGCGCAAGTTGCCCTTGAATAGGCCCGCGGCCCACGCGACACCCTCCACGCCCCTGACCCGGGCCAGTTGCGCGTCCACCATGGGCTTGGCATCTTCGGCGTATTGGACCTTCGGATCCATGACCCAGATCTCGACGCCGGGCACGTTGGTGACGGTGGCGGTGATGCGGTCGAGAATCCCGTTCAGCATGGCCAACTGCTGCCCAATCAGGAAGGCGGCGATGGCGACTCCGGCGACGATGCCCAGATAACGGGTCCGGTCGCCCACCAGCATGTCGAGCGCGAGGCGTCTCATTGGGTCTCCAAAGGAATTACTTTCGGACTATTCGAGAATCGAAATATTGGATACAGGCTTGGCATGGGAATGGACTGGTGTCTGTCTAGACGGTGGCCCCTTCGCTCATCTTCTGCATCAGCTCGAGCAGGATTTCGCGTTCGCCGGGGGTCAGCGCGGCGAGCATGGCGCGGCCCATGGCGAGGCGGACTTCGTTGCCGATGGCGACCAGTTCGCGGCCGGATTCCGAGAGCTTGATTTCGACGATCCGGCGGTCGGACTCGGATCGGTCCCGGCAGAGAACGCCCATTTTCACAAGGCGGTCCACACGATTGGTGGCGGTGCTGAGCGGGACATCCAGGCGAGCTGCGACGACCGTCATGGTGACGGAACCGGCACGTTCGACCACCGACATCAACTGAAAGTCAGCCGGACCGATATCGGGCACCGCCTCGCCTTTGGGGAATCGCGCCGCAAGGAAGCGATGGACGAGCACGTCGAGGTGCCCGATGAGGCGCAGGGCGGGTTCATCGAGGGGAGAGGGGGTCGCCGAGACTGGATCGTTTGCGTTGATACTTCCACTATGGAACTATTCGAGTGTGGTGTCAAGTGGGCGGACGATTTGGTAGTGGGTGACGAGGCCGAATGGTGAGATCGCCGGCGCGCTGCCGATTGGCGTGTTTCGGAAAAAAGCACGAACGATCAAGCGAAAGTCGGGTTGTCCGTTTAAGTTCGAAGCATGAAGGCATTGCTGATTGGTGTGATGGTGGCGGCGACGGCTTCCGGCGCGGTCCTGGTATGGGGGCTGACGCTTCCTCCGGTGGTGTCGGCGCGGGCGGAGCGGGTGATTCGGGCGGCGCAGCCGCGGGTCTGGGCGGTTCTTACGGACTGGGCGCGTCAGCCGGAGTGGCGGACAGACGTGGTGAAGGTTGAGGTCTCCGCCGCCGATCGCTTCACGGAGTACCCTCGTCAGGGTAAGCCGATACAGTTTCGAGTGAAGGCAAGCGAGGCGCCCGGCCGGCTGGAACTGGAGATGAGCGGCGGTGTGGAGGGGGTCTATCAGGTGGAACTGTCCGCGGCGGGGCCGATGGGGACGCGGGTGGTGGAGACGTATGAGGTTCGCTACCCGACAACGCTGGGTCGAATCGCGGGGCGGGTGTTCTTCGACCTGCAGAAATTCGCCGATGAGTACCTGAACGCCTTGGCGCGCGAGGCCGAAAAAGGCAACTGAGGAGAGGGGCATGGCGCAGCGGAGTCTTTGGCCGGAGCGGATCTCGGCGGTCACGGCATACATTCAGTCGCACCTGGACGAGGAACTGGACGCGGTGACGCTGGCCGGCGTGGCGGGGTTCTCGCTCCATCACTTTCACCGGATCTTTCGAGGAATCGTCGGCGAAAGCGTCATGGAGTACACACGCCGTCTCCGTCTGGAGCAGGCGGCGGTACGGCTGAAGTATGGCGAGGAACCGGTGGTCGATGTCGCACTGCGCGCCGGCTATGGTTCGCACGAGGCATTCACGCGAGCCTTTGCCGCGCGGTTCGGGACGCCGCCTTCCGACTATCGGGCGAGTGCGAGACAAGAGCTTCCCGGCGAGGCGAGTTTCCGTTTGGTGGATCGGGCGGCCGTGACGTGCCTGTCGCTGCGCTATACGGGGCCGTATGAGGGTTGCGGTGCGGCGTGGGAGGAACTCTTCGCCGCAGTGGGACGCTACGGCATTCCGCTGGTGCCGGATGCGCCGACGGTGGGGCTTTGTCACGACGATCCGGAAGTGACGGCGCCGGACCGCTGCCGGTACGACGCCTGCGTCGCGACGCGATTGGAGAGCTTGCCCGCGGAGTTGCCTGCCCGGCTGGAACGGCGAATCATCCCCGGCGGGCGCTACGCACAGGCGCTGCATCAGGGCTCCTACGCGCACATTCTGGAGACGTATGTCGCGCTGCTGGGGAACTGGCTGCCGAAGAAAGACGTCGACCTGCCCGATGACCCGGTGGTGGAGGTCTATCTCAACTCGCCGATTTCGACGCCGGAGCCGGATCTGCAGACGCTGGTTCTGGTCCGGTTGAGCGAAGCCGCCGTCCGCACAACAGAAACGACGAACGGCTGATCCGAAGCGGGAGCCGATGGCGCTCCTGCCGGCGAACGCGGTTTCCACCGCGCCCACTCGCGGCCTTGCGCATATCGTTCCCCGAAGGCGCCGGGCCGCGACGTTCCTGCTCTTTTCCCACCTTCTGCTATTGACGCTCAGACCAAATTGGTCCTATTATCGAACAACGCGCCGCTCTGCAACTCAGTTGCAGAAGTGGGCGGGACAATGTCAGGACCCAGCGGGCCGTTCTTGGCCGAGCAACCCGCCGGAGTCCGCCATCACAAAACCACCGGAGCGGTTTCGCGACCTCCCCAGCATATAGCGGACGCGGCTGACTCCGGAAGGAGGACCGTGTATGCTTCTCAGATTCAGCGGCGCGCGGGGAGCGAGTGGCGCTGCCCGAAACTCCTGTGCGCGTGCAATTTCCGGTTTCTGCATCGCCTGTTGTTTGCTGAGTGGTCAAACGGCAAGACAAGCTGCTGGAGTGGTTCAGGACGGCTCCGGCCTTCCGATCGCGAACGCAACCGTGCGCGCGGTTCGACAGGGGCGAACTGTGGCTCGCGCCACGACGGACAACGCGGGGCGCTTTTCCTGGTCACCGGCGCTGGAACTCCCGATCGACCTTTCGATTACGGCGGAGGGGTTTGCGCCGCGGGTTCTGACCGCGGCGGAGGAGGTGGTGCAGGTGAGGTTGGAGCCGGAGCGTGTGAGCCAGTCGATTGATGTGGTGGCGCGCGCCGGAGAGGTGAGCGGGTCGATCGGCAAAGCCTCGCTGCCGTTACTGGAAACGCCGCAGTCGATCTCGGTGGTCACGCGGGAGGAACTTGCGATGCGGGCTCCGTTGAATCTGCAGGAGGCGCTCCGCTATTCGCCTGGTGTGCGCGCCGAACAGTATGGGTTTGACGCCCGTGGAGACTGGGCCACCATTCGGGGTGGTTCTTTCGGGCAGTTCCTGAACGGCATGCGGAATCTGTTCGGGTTTTACAACAACGTTCGTCCGGAACCGTTCGCGCTGGAGCAGATCGAGGTGATGCGCGGCCCCTCGTCGGTGCTGTATGGGCAGGGAGGCTTTGGAGGCGTGATCAACCTGGTTTCCAAGCGGCCGTTGCCGGTGCCCCGTGGTGAGGTGAACGTGCAGTACGGAAGCTTCGGACGCAAGCAGATTGGGGTGGACTTGAGCGGACCGGCGGGCAATTCGCAGCGCCTGTTCTACCGGCTGGTGGGAGTGGGTCGCGACAGCGGCACGCAGGTGAACCATGTGCCGGATGACCGGCTGCTGGTTGCGCCGTCGCTCTCCTGGCGGCCGACGGAGAGGACGCGGCTGACGCTGCTCGGCAACTTTCAGGAGGATCGGATGGGCTCCTCGGTCGGCTTCTTTCCGTGGCGGGGCACCGTGCAGCCGCATCCGCTGGGGCGGATTCATCCGGGGACCTTTATCAGCGAGCCGGCGGTGGACGAGTACCTTTCGCACGCACGAAGCGGCGGGTACCTGTTTGAGCACAACTTCCAGCGGTTCACCGTGCGGCAAAACTTCAACTACTCGCATAGCCGCGTCAGCTATCAGACGCTGTACGCCGCCTTCGCGCCGCGGCCCACGTTCAATGCAGATGACCGCACGATCAACCGGGTGATTTACCTGAACAAGCCGACGGCCAACAGCCCGACGATCGACACGCAGGTCGAGACGCGTTTCCGAACGGGCTTCGTCCGCCACACGTTCCTCGCCGGGTACGACTATCAACAGGCGTCGATTACGGGGACCACCGCTTTCGCCAACTCGACGCCGATCGATGTCTTCGCGCCGGTGTACGGGAACTTCACGATGCCCCGGCTGACGCCGTTTCCGAAGAGCCGCCAGAGCCAGCACGGCGTGTACGCGCAGGACCAGTTGAAGATCGGCGAGCACTTCTCCGCGCTGGTGGGAATTCGCCGGGATTGGGCGACTGCCGAGACTGCGGGGAAGGCCGCGTCCCGGCTGGATATGGCCGCCACCACCGGGCGCGCGGGGATCGTCTACAACACCCATTTCGGGCTGGCGCCGTACGTGAGCTATACGGAGTCCTTTCTGCCCATTGCGGGCTTCAACTTCTTCAACGAGCCGTTCCGCCCGCAGCGGGGCAAGCAATGGGAGACCGGCGTGAAGTACGAAGCGCCGAATGGACGGCTGCTGGTCCATGCCGCGCTGTTTGATCTGCGCGAAACGAACCGACGCACGCCGGACCCCACCAATCCACGGAACAGTATTCAGGTGGGCGAGGTGCAGAGCCGGGGCGGAGAACTGGAGGTGCGCCTGCGCCTTCTGCGCGGCATCGACGCAATCGGAAGCTACTCGTACAATCTGGTGCGCGTGACCCGAAGCAATACGGCCGACCTGGGAAAGCGGCTACCGACCATGCCGTTGCATCTGGCTTCGGTCTGGTTCACGAAGCAATGGCAGATTACGTCCCAGTCCCGCCTCTTTGCCGGTCCGGGGATCCGTTACACCGGGGCGTCGTTTGACGGCAACGATGCGCTGCGGACGCCCGCCTACACGCTCTACGACGCCATGGTGGCCTGGGAGCGCGGCGCGTGGCGGGTGAGCGTGAATGCCGCGAATCTGGCGGACCGCATCCATGTCGCGGCGTGCCTGGCGCGGGGGGACTGCTTCTTCGGGGCGCGGCGCAACGTCGTCGGCGGGGTCAGCTACCGGTTCTAAACGATGACGACGCTTCGCTGCATTCTCGATCAGCCGCGGAAGCTCCGGATGCGGCGGCTGTTGTTTCAGGTGCACCTGTGGGTGGGAGTCGCCTGCGCTTTGTATGTGGTCCTGATCGGCGTCACCGGCGCGTCGCTGGTGTTTCGCGACGAGATCGAGCATGCCATGGAACGGCCAATCCTGGACCCGGCCACGGTCAAAGGGCCGACGGCGGATCTGGCGACCGTCGCGCAGCGGATGCGGCAAGCCTACCCGGACCGGCAACTGGCCTCGATCGCGAATCCCGTGCCGCCGAATCATCCCACCATTCGCGGCTATCTGCGCCAGGACGAAGAATACGTCGCGGTGGACGCCCATCCGGTAACCGGTGAGCTGCTCGGAGTGGCGGCGGAGGGCGGCTTCCTGCACTGGCTTCAGGACCTGCACTTCAATCTCCTGACCGGGCGCACCGGGCGGCTGGTGAACGGCTTCGGCGCGCTGTGTCTGGTGGCGATGAGCGCGACGGGCCTGGTGATCTGGTGGCCGGGAATCCGCAATTGGCGGCGATCGATGAAGGTCGACTTCTCGCGGAAGTGGAAGCGGGTGAACTGGGATCTGCATAGCGCCACGGGCTTCTGGACGATGGCGCTGCTCGCCATTTGGGGAATTTCCGGCGCGTACTTCACCTGGCCGGCCGAGTTCCGCAGCCTGGTGAACCGATTTTCGCCGGTCTCGGCGGCACAGGCCACGCCTCCGGACGTGTCGAAGAAGGGAAAGCTCCCCCCGCCCGACCTGCGGACGATGATCCGCGATGCGCAGCGGCGCTCGCCGGGCGCCTCGCTGCTGAGTGTTTCGTTTCCTGCCGATGACACGGGTCATGTGCGTGTCTTCATGGCGCGGCAGCAGCCGGTCTCCTACGAGACCGCCGATTACCACTACTACGATCCCTTCACGGGGAGTCACCTGGCCGTGTGGAGGCGTGGGATGGATCAGTCCGCCGGGGACGTCATCATGTCCTGGATTGGACCGCTCCACTTTGGCACGTTCGCGGGAGACGGACTGGCCGGGTTGCTGGTGAAGATTCTTTGGACGGTCCTGGGCTTGGCGCCGCCAGTGCTGGCTGTCTCTGGTCTGCTGATGTACTGGAACCGATTCCTCTCCAAGAAGTGGCCGAGGCCCCAGCCGCAGCGCGCGGCTCTCGCGCACCTGGCGGAGCAGCGATAGAAATCTGAAAATATCCGGTCCGCCGGGTTTCGTCCACGCCATTTTATTGATACGCTGTTCTCAATATGGCGTTGGACCTCTTTTCGCCCCGTCTCCACCGGACGGAGCACACCGCAAGAGTGAAGGGTTGGGTGAGGGCAGCGCTGTCGCTGGGCGAGGACGTCACGGTGATGGTGACCGAGCTGTCGTGCACCGAGGAGGGTTGTCCGCCGCTGGAAACGGTGATTGCGATCCTCGCCGAAGGCTCGCCGCCCCGCCAGCATAAGGTCCACCGCGCGCGCGCCGAACTCACCGAGCGAGACGTCGTTGAGGCTCTAGGAGAACATCATGCAAACTGAATCGCGCGTTCCCGTCACGGTTTTGACCGGCTTTTTGGGCTCCGGCAAGACCACGCTGCTGAATCGAATCCTGACCGAGAACCACGGCAAGCGGATCGCCGTCATCGAGAACGAGTTTGGGGAAGTCGGGGTGGATCAGGAACTGGTGATCGGAGCCGAAGAAGAGATCTTCGAGATGAACAACGGCTGCATCTGTTGCACCGTGCGCGGCGATCTCATTCGGATCCTCGGCAATCTGATGAAGCGGCGCGACAAGTTCGACTACATCCTCGTCGAAACGACGGGCATGGCCGATCCCGGCCCGGTTGCGCAGACCTTTTTCGTCGATGACGAGATGCAGCAGAAGCTGGCGCTTGACGGCATCGTGACGATGGTAGACGCCAAGCACGTCTGGCAGCACATCGACGATTCCGATGAGGTGAAGGAGCAGATTGCGTTTGCCGATGTGATCGTCTTGAACAAGATCGATCTGGTGGCGCCGGAGGACGTGGAGCGGCTACGGGCGCGGGTGAAGGCGATGAACGCGGCGGCCAAGGTCTACACCTCCACGAACGCGCAGTTGCCGATGGATGCGGTGCTGAATGTCGGGGGCTTCAATCTCGACCGCGCGCTGGAAGTGGATCCGAAGTTCATGGAGCCCGAGTATCCGTTTGAGTGGGGTGGAGTGTATGAACTCCCGGCCGGCGTTCATCGCTTTGTTCTCGAGGAGGGCCCGGACCCGTCGATGGAGGTGGCGGTGCTGCCGACGCCCGGCGGTTTGAACGATGTGGAACTGCAGGCGGTGCTGGAATTCTCCGGTGAGCCGGCGGAGATCCCGCAGAGTTCCACGTGGGAGTTCGAGGCGCCCAGCAGCGGGCGGTACGCGCTCTTCACGCAACACCATCCCGATGAGTTCCGCGCGCGGGTGGAGGGCTTCTCGCCAGTGGAGACGCGCGAGTACAAGCCGGACCACGAGCACGATGAAGAGGTCACCAGCGTCGGCATCACCACACCGGGCGACCTGGACGAGCGCAAGTTCCAGAAGTGGCTCTCGCAATTGCTGCAAACTCACGGGCCCGACATCTTCCGCATGAAGGGAGTGCTGTCGATGAAGAACAGTCCGGAGCGCTTCGTCTTTCAGGGCGTCCACATGCTGTTTGATGGCCGTCCGGATCGGCCGTGGAAGGAAGGGGAGCGGAAGAATCAGCTGATCTTTATCGGCCGCAACCTGGATCGCGACAAACTGAACGAAGGCTTCCTGGCATGCCTGGCGTAGCCGAGAAACCCGCCACGATGACGGCGCGGTGGGCGGCGCGGCTTCCGGACTGCGTGCAGGCGCTGCGATGGTCAACGGATGGAAGGCTGCTTGCCGCGGCCTCCATTGCGGGGACGCTGCACGTGTTCGACGGCCAGACGGGGATCGAACTCATTGCTCTGCCGGGGCACGACTCCGGGGCGACGTCGATTTCCTGGGCGCCGAACCGGCCGGTGCTCGCTTCGGCGGGCCAGGATGGCCGGGTCCGCCTTTGGAATCTGGATCAACCGGCGGAATGTCTCTCGCTCGAAGGCGGCGCGGCGTGGGTGGAACACGTCGCCTGGTCGCCATCGGGGCAGTTCCTGGCCAGCGCGGCCGCGCGCAAGCTTCGTCTGTGGTCGCCGGAAGGGGCACTGCTTCGGGAGTACCCGGCGCATCCTTCGACGATTGCGGACATCGCCTGGAAGCCGGGCTCTGAGCAGTTGTCGACGGCAAGCTACGGCACCGTGCAATTCCTGTCGCCGACCCAGGACGAGCCTGTGCAGCGATTCGCCTGGAAAGGGTCCATGTTGAAGCTGGCCTGGTCTCCGGACGGCAAGGCGCTTGCGACGGGCAACCAGGATTCGACCGTTCACTTCTGGTTTGTGGCGACGGGCAAGGATTTGCAGATGTGGGGCTACCCGGCCAAGATCCGTGAGCTTGCGTGGGACTCCAAGTCGCGATATCTGGCCACCGGCGGCAGTTCGAATGTCGTGGTCTGGGACTGCTCCGGCAAGGGACCGGCCAACACAAAGCCGATCATGCTGGAGTTTCACGACAAGCTGATCAGTCAACTGGCGTTTCAACACCGGGGCGCACTGCTGGCGTCCGGCTGCGCGGCGGGAATCGTTTCTCAGTGGCACGTGGGGAAGCGAAGGACGCCCGTGGCGGTGACATGGCTGGATGCCGCCATCACGCAGACTTGCTGGTCCCCCGATGACCGGCAACTGGCCGTTGGGACGGAAGACGGCGAGATCCACCTGTTCCCCGCCGGTTGAGGGTCAGGCGGAGCGGAACGGGTCAAAGCGGCGGGCGTCGAACTGCGACGGCAACGGCAACAGACGGCCCGCCTCCTTCACCCGGACCGCCCAATCGATCAGGGCCTGATACTCGGTGGGATCCTGAATGTTCCCAATCCACTCCTGGCCTCGCACGCTGGACACCTTGACGACGTTGGGAACGTCGCAAGGGCCGAGGCAACCGGAGATCGAAAGCTGGACATGCTTCAACAGCTTGTTCTCTTTCCAGGCGGCCTTCAGCGCCTCCACGGGGACGGGCGGCTTACCTTTCTGCACCTGGCCGCAACAGCATCCGAGACAAACGGCCACCTGTGCGTGCACCATCCGCCTGGTCGTCAGCGCACGGTCAGGGCCGCGGGGCGTGGCCAGGACGCGGCCCTGCTCGATCGAGACTGCGCCGTGGGCCCAGCTGCGGGCCAGCGACTCTTCATGCGTGGCGACGAGCAGGGTCATGCCGTTCTCATTCAGATCGGCCAGGGTGCGAAGGAGGCGGTCACAGGAGGGCGAGTCCAGGCCAGCCGTGGGCTCGTCGAGCAGCAGGACTTCGGGGCGCATCGCCAGCACACCGGCCAGCGCGACGCGCTTCTTTTGCCCGAAGCTCAGCTCATGGGGAGCTCGTGCGGCGAGATCGGCAACCTCCATCCGCTCCATGGCCCAGGCGCCGGCGTCTCGAGCTTCGGCGTCGGTCAGGCCCAGGTTCAGGGGCCCGAAGGTCACGTCCTGCTCCACGGTGGGCGCAAACAGCTGATCGTCCGGATTCTGGAAGACGAACCCGACGCTGGTCCTCCAGGCGCGCAACTCCGGCCGGGTATAGCCCATGCGGCGTCCGCGCAGCCGAACCTCGCCCTCGGACGGGGCGAGAGTGCCGTTCAGGTGCAGCAGCAGAGTTGTCTTGCCGCTTCCATTCGCCCCCATCAGCGCTACGCGTTGCCCCTCGTTCAGGGTGAGGTCGACGCCGTCGAGAACCGCAGGGCTGTCCGGGTAGGCGTGCTTCAGGCTTCGCGCCTCCAGGATGGGCGTCATGGCAGCAGGCGCAGGAACTCGCCACTCAAGCGACATTCGAGCGCCCTCTCCATCGCACGAGCACGGCGGAGGCTTTCCGGAAGAAGGCCGGCGGCGATGAACAATGCAGAACGCAGCCGGGCCGGGAGACTCACCTCTCCGAGCCGGATCGCCTGAGCGCGGCGCATGCGGCCCGCGGATTCCTGCAAGCCGTAGATCAGGCGGAGCGTGACGATGCCAATGTCGGCAAGCGGAGCCAGCCAGGCAATGCGGGCCGCCTTCGCCAGCCAAACGGAGGGCGGCACGCGCTGTGTCCAGAGAATCATTGCCGCGCTGGCCGCCAAAACTCTCACGAAGGTTGGCGGAATCTGGCCCGGCTGGTCCCATGCCAACGCGACGCAGCCGACCGCCGCAAACGCCGCGGGCCCACTCAGCAGTCGAAGCCATTGCCGCGCGGAGATCCCGGACAGGGCGAGAACGGACAGAAAAACGAGGAGACCGCCGGGTATCGGATCGAGCAGAAGCGCGCCGACCAGCGCAATCAGCGCCGGCGCCGGGCTGTCCGAACCCCGAAGAGACACCAGCCGAGGACGCCTCCCGCCGACGCCGCCTGAACGACGAAGAGAGTCTTCTCCAGGCGCTCGGAGGGCTCGAAGACCGCCTCCATCCAGGTGCGGTAGTCGGGCCGAAGCTGTTCGACCAGACGAAGCGCTTGGTCGTCGGTGCCCTCGCCCGCCCACGGCCAAGCCGCAGCCACCCCGAATGCGATCGCCCAGAATAAGGTCGTCCATGCTCTGCTCAAGCGGCTGCACTCTTCTCGCGGATGGTCAACGTTCCCAGGGAGCGCAGCACAAAGACCGTGAGCGCGCCTTCGAGCAAGGAAAGCGGTATCTGCGCGATGGCGAAGACACCCAGAAAGCGGCTGGTCGAGACCATCCATCCGCCCTCGAAACTCGGATGCGCGAACCCTAATTGCGCCGCGGTCAACCCATAGGTGGCCAGGTTGCCGACCACAGCTGCGGCAAACGCGGCCGCCGTGCTGCTCCAGCGGACGGTCAGCCGGTGAACGGCCCACGCCGCCCAAGGACCCGCCACGGCCATCGAGATCACATTCGCGCCCAGTGTGGATAGCCCTCCGTGAGCGAGCAAGGTGGCCTGAAGCAGCAGCACCAAGACTCCGATTACGCTCATGACACGCGGGCCGAAGAGGATCGCGCCCAGAGCAACACCGGTGGGGTGAGAACTGGAGCCCGCAACGGAAGGCAGCTTCAGCGCGGAAAGAGCGAAGGCAAACGCGGCAGCGGCTCCGAGAAGGTAGCGCTGGGATCGGTCCTGTTCCAGATTGCGACGAAGGAACCGCATCCCATCGGCGGCGATGGGAACTGCGGCGGCGGTCCAGAACGCCGCGTGTGCCACCGGTAGGTATCCTTCAGCGATGTGCAAGATCTTGCCTCTCAACTGATTTTGCGTTATCACTATCGGTATGTCAAGCGTTCCCGCTTCCGGTACCCGATTCCGCAAGACGGTGAGCCGTTCGGCGATCCTTACCGTGATTCGAGACTCCGGCCATCCATTGACCTCGCCGGAGATTCACTGTCAGGCGAAGCAGGTGCAGCCGAGACTGGGCATCGCGACCGTTTACCGATTCGTGAACGCGTTGCTGGCTAGCGGCGAGGTGCAGGAGGTGCACATCCCTGGTGAGGCCGCTGTCCGTTATGAAGCAGCCTGCAAGGCGCACCATCATCACTTTCGATGCGAAGAGTGCCGTCGCATCTTCAACCTGCCCGGCTGCGTATCGCTGGTTCCTCTGGTGCCGGACGGTTTCGAGATGTTCCAGCACGACATTGTTCTTTACGGGCGCTGCCGGGATTGCCAGGGGGGTGACGGGGCGAAGGGCTGACCCGTATCGAGCGAATCGACGGGGAGTGCTCAAGAGAGCCGCCGAAGCGCTCCGCGGCAGAGCCAGAGAGCCGCAGCCAGGAGGGCGGCACTACTGCAGGCGGCGAGAGTCGCCGAATCCGTGATTTGCGGCTCGCGATAGGAGAACGCCGGAAACTGATCATAGTCGGACGGGGTGAGAGTCTGCTTCCGGAAGATCCGCGGATAGAAGTGCGCGAGCCACGATTCGCGAAAGGCTCTCACCTGCCCCTTGTAGTCGGCGTAGCGCGCGAGGCTTGTCCCGGAGGCGTCCAGCAGTGCTTCCGCCGTGGCGATGGCCGGCGATGTGAAGCGCAACAGGGAAACCAGTTGCTGGCGGGCCGCCAGGGCGGCGTCAAACCGGGCCTCGACGGGCAGAGTCCGGCGGTCCTGCTCGATGTGCGTCAAGGTGCCGCCGGTGGCGACATCGTAGAGGGGCCCGGACTGCGGCGGAGGCAGCCATTGAGGGTTCCGGGCGTACCATTCGGCAACCAGGCCCTTGGCGTCCCGCCGGGCGTCGATGGATCGGTCTCGAACAACGTCCAGCAGTTCCAGGCGGCTGGGCACGGGGCGAGCGGAACCCACGGCCAGGTGAACGGCAGCGGGCAGGATGGCGACAGCGAGAACCCAGCAGAGCGTCAGGATGGCTGCGTTGCCGGTGGAACTCCGTTCCCGACTGTTGACACGGAACGCCAGGGCGGCCCAGAACAGTGTGTATGCGAAAACCACAATCGTGAAGAGCGTCAGGCGCGCGGGCTCCGCCGCGGCCGATCCGGCCCACGCCGCGATCGAACAGATCAAGGCGAGCGGCAGCGCGCGGAGCAGCGTTCTTGTGAGCATCAGCCTTCCCATGGAATCCGCCTGGCAGCGGAGTAGACCGAAGGTGCCTTCCTCGCGTTCCAAGGCGACCAGATTGTAGGTCAGCGCCAAGGTGAACAGCGGCAGCAGGAAGACGACGACGAAGCTGAGGTCAAACCGGCCCGCGGCCAACTGGAGGGGGTTTTCGAGACCGTCCTTGTCTGCTACGGTCCGCTGGCGAGTCCGGATGGATACCAGCTCCTGCAGTGGAAGAAGATCAAATTGACCAATCGCGAGAGCGGCCGTCGAGGGTAACGGAAGGTAGGCGATGCGGCCCGCCTGACCCACGACATACGGGCTAAGCGGATTGTGGAGGTTGTTCAGCACGGGATCGAGAGGCAGTGGTGGACGGATCTGGTATTCCACCACCGTGGCGCGCCTGGCTTCATACTCGGCCTGCTGATTCTGCAGGGCGCGGACCTGTGCGGTGTGCTGGGTTGCGTGCCACCGGACGCCGTTTGCGACGGCAAGGACGCAGGCCGCCGAGAGCAACAGAACCGCGCCGATGACTGCTCGATCCCGCTGAAGCAGGAGGAGTTCACGATGCAGCGTCATACCGGCCTCAACCGCCCCACAGCGATGCGAAACGCGGCGAGCGATGCCATGCACCACGCCAGCAGGATCGCGGCGGGAACCGACTGACGGGCGAGAGCCCAACCCACTCCCGGCGAATTGTACTGATAGGCGGGAATACTGGCCCAGAGCTTGCGATCGGCAAAGTAGTAGTAGTCGCCCATGCGCGAATGGTGGGCCACATTCAGATTCATCGCGCGATTCAAGGATCGCCGGTAAGCCTCCGTGGCTTGCGTGAAGTCGCGCAGGTGTGCGAGGTCTGTGCCAGCCATGGCCATCGAGATCGACCGGAGGGCGAACAGCGGAGTCGCCCAGGAGGCATTCCGATGCAGTTGCTGTTGGCGTTCATACACGGCCCACAGATTTCCGTAGAACTGATCGAAAAGGTGGTTGCCGTGCTCTTCGCCGGCCTGGAGTCGAAGGCCCTCGAAGTTGACGGGGAGATCCTCGACGCGGGATACGCCGTACTCTTCCATTGTTTTGCGCTTCAGCTCGAGAATCCGCCGGTCGTTCTCCGAGTGGCCGTCGGCGCCGCGCATGCCGACGGCGATCTCACGCCAGAAGTCCGAGGCATGGGGCGAAGGAACCGCCCATTCGGCAAGGTCCGCAGCGACGCGGGGGACAACGAACGTCGACAGCGTCCAGAAGCCGAGCAGCAGAGCAAGCGAGGTCCGCGACGAAGACGTCAGAGCGGAAACGGTCAGGCCAATCAACAGGAACGTGGCGAGATAAGCGAGATAAGCGGCCGTCAGCGGCAGCAGGCGGAGCCAGGCGTCCCTGTCCAGCGCATCCGGAGCGGCGAGAAGCAGACCGAGGGCGGCGAGCAGAAACACCGGAACGAGCACGCAGCCGAGAGCGAGAGCCACGCCGATCGCCTTGCCGGCAGCGAACTGTCCCGGACTCACTCCCAGTGCGAGGGTCAATCGAAGCGTCCCCTGCTCCTTCTCCGCAGTGAAAGCGGAGAACGTCAGCAGCAGGATGAGCAGCGGCACGAAGACCTGCAACACGAAGGCGGGGGTCAGTTGGCCAAACCGCTGCAGGGCCGTCGATTCCTCCGCCGGGCGAAACCGACCCGGGTTCTGATAGTGAGCTTCCACCCAAATGACCGAGCCGGTGAAGGGATCGAGTCCCGGGTCGAGAAAGGAGAGAGGGAGGCGCGGCTTGAAGGCGTAAACACCGAAGTGCGCCGCCGAGTGGGGATTTCGCGCGCCTTGATCCAGCCACTGTTGGCGGTCTCTTTGCTGCGCCCGCTGCTGTTCGGCGTGCGACGTCTTCCACTGGGCGAGAGTGACGGCGAACGCCAGCAAGAACAGCAGGGCGAGGGCAATGCTGACCGCGCGGAACTGCCCGTCCCGCACGCGCTCCCGCCATTCCTTCCGAGCAATGGTCAGCGTCATCAGCGGCACTCTCAGAAGGTGAGCTTCAAGGCGAGCTGAACCTGACGGGGCGTGGTGCCCGGCAGGGTTCCCGTAACTCTTCCGAAGCGGGCGTCACTCAACACCGCAACCGGGGCGCCGAGGTTGGCGTGATTGAAGATGTTGAAGAAGTTCGCTTCGAAGCTGAGCTTCCAATCCTCGACCAGATCGAATCGCTTGATCACCGACAGATCGTAGTTCTGCAGTGCCGGGCCGCGCAGGGCGTTGCGGCGGGTGACGGCGTAGGGGTCGGTGACGTTGGCCGGGATGCCGAGGAGTTGGTCCGCCTGCGCCTTGGGCAGCCAGAACTGCGCCTTATCGAAGCTGGTTCCGCGCGCGTACAGGTCGCCAATCGAGCCCTGCCGCAGAGCCGGCCGCGGACTGGTGGCGATTCCGATGTCAGCGTAATCGATGCCGGACGAGAGATAGACGGGCATTGCGGAACGCACGGCGAGCAGTCCGGTCACGGACCAACCGCCCACGATGTGGTCCGCGGCCTTGGGCAGGTTGCGTCCCAGCCAGCGGCCGCGTCCGAAGGGCAACTCGACAACGTGGCTGATGGCGAGAGCGTGCCGGATGTCGAAGTCCGAGTCTCCCCGCTCCGCCAGCAAGGGGCGCGGAACCCAACTGCGCGCGTCGCCTTGGAAGCCTGCCGCGGGGGTCCCTCTGGTGTTGATGAGCGAGGGGAACTGGGCCAACCCGGGCGCCGCGTTGCGGATGGAGTTATCGCCGACGTCCTGCGAGTAGGTGTCGACGGACCTGCCGTAGGTATAGGAAACGGTGAAATCCACGCCCTTGGTGAAGCGATGGCGGGCAAAGGTTTGCAGCGAATGGTAGACCGAGTCCGCCGAGTTGTCGGTGTAGCGATAGCGGGCAAAGCGCGGGTCGGGGCGCGCCGCCTGCGGGACGCTGCCAAGGCCGTTCGGCTCGCTCCAGCGATACAGTTGCACGGCGCGGAGACCGCTGTAGGCGACTGTGATGCTGGTTTGTGCCGCGATGCGACGCTCCAGCGCTGCGCCGTAGCGGTACGACGTCGGATTGCGAAGCCCCGGATCGACGAATCGCTGCTGGGGTGGCGTGTCTGTTCGGAGCGGAATCTGTGCGCCCGGAGGAAACGGAAGGCCGACGAAGATGCTGGAGTGCGCGTAGGGCGAGTTCAGCACGCCGAAGTCGATCAGCCGCTGGAAGAAGCGGTCGGAGTACATACCCCAGGAGGCGCGGACCACTGTCTTGTTGTCACCGCCAACGTTCCAAGCCACGCCGATGCGAGGCTGCCAGTTGTTCCGGTCGCTGTTGAACAGAGGGCGATCGTCGGCCACGGAGAGCACGCGATTCTGCAGCGGGCCAAAGGTGAAAGGGTTGACGCCGGCGACCGGGTTGCCCGAGCCGTCGATCGCATAAAGATTGCCCATGTAGTTGCCCACGACGCGATAGGCGCCGCCCGGACTGTAGCGGAGCCCGAGATTGATGGTGAGGTCCCGCCGCCACCGGTAGTCGGACTGCACGAAGAACTCCTGCTCCGTGGCTCGCCAGCCACGCTGGGGCGTGGTGGGGCCGCCGTTGACTCCGTAGAGAGTGGTGTTGAGTTCCGTCACGATCACTTCGGGCTGGCCGGGTCGAGCGCCGATGAGGCCGTTTGGGCCGACGACGCCGGTCATCTGCATGAAGGATGCGTTGCTCACCAGCGTGTTGTTGATGTTGATCCGGCGAATATCGAAGCCGCTGCGGAGCGAGAGGCGTCCTCGCGTCCAGGTATGCATTAAGCTTCCTTGCGGAATCGTTTGATTGTCCATGATGCCCGTAGAACGGGGAATCACCATGGGGCTGAGGGCCGTTCCATTTACGCGCACTTGGAGACCGAGGAGAGGGTCGATGCCGAAGTCCAACAAGCCTTTGTCCAAGGGGTCTCGCGGCGCGTCCACGATGCGCGAGCGGAGGAAGCTGAATCTGGCTTCGATGATCTGCGCCGGGTTGATGATGTAGACGCCCTGCATCGTGGCCGATTGCCAGCGACGCCGATTGTCTTCGACAACGCCCGCCACCGCCCGCTGGTTCACGCTGGCAAACGGTTGCGCGAACGCGTAGCGCGCGTTCAAGGTCAGCTTCGGCGTGAGGTGATGATCCGTGCGGACGAGGAAGGCATCCTGGGACACGTCGCGCGTGTTGGTGGTCGACAGCAGCACGCTGCCGGCCTCGCCATCGGCCGGGTTTCCGTTCACCAGGGCGGCGGGGAATCCGCCCGCCACGGCCGCATTGCGCTCCGCGACGGAGAGGGGACTAAACGCACCGGCAGGATTGCCGACGTTGGGGACGACACCGCGATCGATGTAGAACAGGCGGAAGAGCTGCCCCATGCCTCCCGGAATCAAGCGGATCAGATCGGCGTTGGGAACCGTTGCCGCGGCAGTCTGTTCCAGCTTCTGCCGAAACCCTTCGTAGGATCCGAAGTAGTAGTGCTTGTTTTTGGCCAACGGCCCGCCGATGGTGGCTCCGAACAGGTTCTGACGGAATGGGGGAACCACGCTCCGGCGGCTGCCATCCCGGGCGAAGAACGGTCCGTTGTTGAAGAAGTCGCGGGCGTCGAGCTTGTTGTTGCGGAGGTAGTGATACGCGGAGCCATGGGTAGAGTTCCCGCCGGACTTCGTGATGATGTTGACCTGTCCCCCGGAACCACGGCCAAACGTGGCGTCCGCGCCGGAGGTGATGATGGCAAACTCCTGGATCGCTTCCGTCGACACCAGGTTCGGGGAGAACGCACTGAACTCCGCTGCGCCGCCTCCGCCGCGCGAGAGTCCGTT
>CAYNDS010000002.1:32410-57821 GCA_964395885.1 uncultured Solibacteraceae bacterium
CGAACCTCGTTCATCGTTTGAAGTGGCGCCGTCGATGGTGTAGCTGTTGGCAACGGGCCGCGCGCCGGAGATCGACGGGTTGACGGCGCTGCCTCCGGCGACTCCTGGGGCGAGTTGAACGAGCTTGGCAAAATTCTCGCCATTCAGCGGCAACTCGCGGACGCGGCGCTCATCCACACGGCCGCCGATCTCGACCCGGTCGTCTTGCACCACGCTGGCCGCGTCGGTCACCGTGACGGTCTCCTGCACTTGGCCGACCGGCAGCGTCAACGAGAGCGAAAGCGTCTCGTTCAGGGCGATCTCGACGTTCTCCTGCCGCGCCGATCGGAAGCCGGGCTTTTCGACGCGAATCTCATAACGTCCGGGGCGCAAGCGGGCGAAATAGTAGTCGCCGTCCTTGCCGGTGGCAACCGACTGACGATCCGCTCCCGCTTCCACCGAGACGGTGGCGTTTTCGATCGCGAGTCCTTGTGTGTCGGTGATGCGTCCCCGGAGGGCACCGTTGACCGCGGTCTGCGCCATGGCGGAGGCACAGACCAAGAGAGTGACGA
Source organism: uncultured Solibacteraceae bacterium (assembly GCA_964395885.1). Taxonomy (GTDB): domain Bacteria; phylum Acidobacteriota; class Terriglobia; order Bryobacterales; family Bryobacteraceae; genus JAPKYZ01. The sequence goes on from CAYNDS010000002.1 coordinate 32,962, forward strand.
AGAAGCGCGGGGTGCCCATAGAGATAATGAGAATACGATATCGTTATAGGAAAAGGCAATCTTTCCGCGCATGCTCGAAGCCATTCAACTCACCAAGACCTACGGCACTCAAACGGCCCTCCACTCCCTGAACCTCACGGTCGATCGCGGAGAGGTGTACTGCCTGCTGGGGGCGAACGGAGCAGGGAAGACGACCACCATCAATCTGTTCCTGAACTTTGTGCAGCCCACGTCCGGGCAGGCCTGCATTGCGGGTCTGGACGTCGCCAAGCAGGCGAGAGAGAGCAAGAAGCACGTGGCCTACATCCCGGAGACGGTGATGCTCTATCGCAATTTGACCGGCTTGGAGAACCTGGACTACTTCTCCTCAATCGCGGATCGTGGGAAGTACTCCGAAGCGCAGTTGCGGGACTTGCTTCGCCGGGCGGGACTGCCGGAAGGGGCCGAGGATAAGCGGGTAGGGGCGTACTCCAAAGGAATGCGGCAGAAGGTCGGCATTGCGATTGCGATGGCGAAGCAGGCGAAGGCGCTGTTGCTCGATGAGCCCACATCCGGACTTGATCCGAAGGCCTCCAACGAGTTTTCCGAGCTGCTGAAGCGGTTGAGTGACGAAGGCGTGGCGATCCTGATGGCGACGCATGACCTGTTTCGGGCCAAGGACTGCGGGACTCGCGTGGGGATCATGCGGGAGGGGCGCCTGGTGGCTTCCTTCTCCACCCGGGAAGTCAGCCATTCCGACCTGGAGCGCCTGTATCTGGAGCAGATGCAGGATTAGCCGGCAGCGGCGACCGCCTTCGGCCTCATGGCCGGAAGCGTGTCACCGAGGGGGCACTCGGGGTTGGTCAGACGGGCAGATGGAAGCGAATGACCGCAAGCGGACGGTGGGGGAGCGAGCGCACCGCGCCTTCACTCTCGCCGGACGCACAGCGCCCGATTCAGGCCCGCATCCCCGGTGACGACGGAGGCGCTGGCGCCATCGGCAAAGTCGAGGGCCCACATCTCCCCTTCGTCTTCGCCAGGGTCCATACTCCAGGCCCAGCCCGTCAACTTGAGCGGTGCGATGAGGCGGAGTCCGCGGGAGTTTGGCGCTCCGCCGAACAAGGTTTTCAGCTCGGACAGGGTCGGGAGACGCCAGTCCGCAAACTCCCCGGAGCGCAGCGTCCGGCAGTATCGCCTGGCCTGACTTGCCGTCACTCCAGAGCCGTTGTCGGACGCGGCCCAGGTGAGCCGCGTCCGGACATCGGTCCAGTGACCCCGTAGCGCGATGGACTCGGGCGCCGCGGGCAGCGACTGAGTCATCAAAGAGAGCACAAGGGTCAGCATGCTCTACCGTGCCAGAGCTGCGGAAGAGACGCTTGCGTCACCGGCGGGCTCCTTCAGGAGCCGCTCGATGATCGAGGTGAACTCCTCCTTAAGCGCCACGTGATACGGCCCGCTTGCCGGGGCGGCGAAGCCGGAGTGCACCGCCTTCACCTTGCCGTCGCGTCCGATGAAGAAGGTGGCCGGCCAGGTGTTCAGGTTCACCGCCTGCGGAACCTTGTCCCACATTTCGGCGGGAGTCCCGGCCAGCAGATACGGGTAAGGCACGCCGTACTTGCTGATGAACGCCTTCACCCGCTTGAGTGATGTGAGCTGATCTTCCTCCTCGAAGTCCAGCGCGATCACCTGAAGGCCTTGCTCACCGTACTTCTTCTGGAGCTGGATCAGGTATTGCGCCTCGTCATGGCAATTGGGGCACCAGGTGCCGGTGACGACGGCGATGACGACCTTGCCTTTCACAACCGGATCTTCGTTTGAGATCACTTTGCCATTCACATCCGGGAACGAGTAGGTGAAGACCTCGTTCGGATCCCGAACGCTGGTGTGCGTCAGGAAGTTCGCCGGCTCCGGCAAGCCCTTCGCCCGCGCCACTTCCGGGCGATAGGCGGTCAGTTCCACCACCCGAGGAACGGCGTTCAACTGCACATGGAGGCTGCCATCGCTTTGGGGTGTCAGCACCAGCAACCCGGGGCGCGCACCGTCATAGTGGCTGGCGATGAACTTGCCGTCTTTCCATTCGCCGGTCAGGCCGCCCGTGTCGCCGTCGATTCGGAGAATGGTCGCCAGGATCTCCGCGCCGGTCTGCTCGACGATCAGGCGCCAGGCCTTCTCTCCCTTTGGAGTCTCCTGCGCGACCTCCCAGACGCCGCCGATCTGCGGCACGTCAGCAGCCGGCCGCGCGGCCGAAGCCACGTATCGCTTCGCCCGGAACGCAAGCGGCGCATTCCGGTTCGCGTTGCGATTCTCCGTACCTGCATACTGCTGGTTGCCCAGCGGCCCCGGGGTGACCGGACGTTCGCGCAAGGAAACGATCTGGCCCACCAGTTCGCCGTCCTTCAGCTCAGCCTGGATTGACGTAAGGTAATGCTCAAAGTTCAGGATCACCTTCCGATCCGTCACCGTCGCGCTGGAGGTGGTTTTGGGATCTCGTCCGTTATAGAGTGTCCCCACCGCCTTGCCGTCTTTGGTGGACACATCCAGCCGGAACGGAATCTCGGCGCCGCTCGAACTGGTCAACGTCGCCGCCCAGCGGCCGTCCAGCGAACCGGCCAAGCCGATCGCCGCCAATCCGGCAGCGAGCGTGAATACACGTATCTTCATAGAGGATTCTTCCTTTCGAATCGAACTTCGGATCAGCGTTGCAGGGGCGTCGGAGGGCCTTCCCACCGGCGAGGAACAAAGACAATCGGCGGGATCGAACTCCACGTCGAGCGGCGCTGACGGCTGCGCCATTGGTCGGCAAAGCCAGGCTTTGTCTCCAGGAGGATCTCCAGAGTGGCCGCGCGGGTGGCAGCGTCCAGAGAAGCGAACTCGGCTGACTGATCGGCCCCCGTCAGTACGTCGAGCAACCGGCCGATCACGTAATCTCGCGCTCTGGCGGGGAGCGCGTCGAAGGCGTCCGTATAGATCAGGTAGCTGAGCGGATAGCGAAAGAGCCGTGTCCGGAGGTCGAAGTCGCGCAAGGAACGTCCCTGGCTGTCCTTGGGCCCAACGGCGACAAACTCCTCGGCGAAGGCCGAACTGCCGCGAACCGGACCGGGCAGACGAGCTTCCTCGACGAACAGCAGATATCGCAGGGTCGCGTCGGCGGATTGCCGCACCTGCTCCCAACCGGCCGGCGAAAGCTCGGTCCAGGACAGCCCGGCTTTGGCTGCTGCGGCCCGCTCGGCATGCTCGACCAGGCGGTAGCGATAGTTCAGCTCCGTGATGTAGTTGTGCATCTGGGTCTGGTGGGCCAGAACCAGGTGGGCCACCACATCGCTATGGGGCGTCAAGTACCGTTTGCCCGCGTCGACCGGGGGCGTGTTTCCCGCGTGACCGGGGGAGTGGCCGGAGACATACCAACCCGCCCACCGCTTTTCGAAGGGCGTCTCGTGACCCATCGTCTCGACGCGCGCACCACCCTTGGGATACCCCGAGGGCGCCGTGGCGACGGAGCGGACCATGACTCCGGGTACGCCGCGGGTGCCGGCCGCGATATGACATTGCACGCAGTCCAGCTGTGCCCGTTCGAAGCGCGGCTCCTCCACCCGCTCTTCGTCCAGTACGTAAAACACCGCACCCTGCTGCGCGTCGAAGGCGATCAGTTCCAGCGAGCGCGCACCCAGCACCCGTCCCACGTAGACGTTATCATTGAAGTACAAGGCCCTGGGCGACGCGGGATCGATATGGCGAAACTGCAGGCTGGTCTTGGAGTACACCAGCGTTTGAGAACTGACCGGCACGCGTAACAGCTGCAGGACGGACGGCAAGTAGCCCTGTCTTGCGTCCCAATCCAGCCGCGACTTCCCGGCCGCCAGTTCGCGATTGAGAACTGCTACCGGGTCTTGCAGCGAACTCGACTGCCGATAGTGGATGGGAGCATCGCCAAACGGAAGGAAGCCTTGCCGCTTCTGCACCGTGGGTGGAGGCGCGTCGGCCGGCAATCCGACCTTCGGACAAACCAGAATCAGACCGCCTGCGACGGCCAAGGCCCACCAGGGTGCGCTCCTCATCGCACCGCTCGGACGGTGGGCGCAACCACCGATTGCCGCTCATGGACCACGGAGGCGACGAGAACAATCCAGCCCGTAATGGCGGCCAGCTTCAGAATTTCTAAACCAAAGGAACGCAAAGACATACACCTCTCCTCCAGGAGCAAACGGAGAACAATGAATGGGGGGAAAGGGCCGCGCGGACTAGCGACAACAACAGCGGCAGATGAGGTGGGTGGCGCAAGGGATCGTCATGCTGAACTCTTTCACCATGAGTTCATGGTAAGCCAGTCTGCGGAGGAAGGCAAGGAAAATCTCTCAATGTCCATCGATTTTGGGAGAACGCTTCGTCGCACGTCCGTCACGGCGAGAAGCAGCCACGAAGACAGGGCGGCTTCCTTGTTCCGTGCGAACGCCGAACCAGGGTGAACCGTGTGGCGGCGCGCCACCGGCGGGTCGGCTTCGACCGCCGAGCGCAAGCCGGCGGCCCGACGATTGCCTTCACCGTCCCCGCGCGCAATCGCGCCCGTGCGGCCGCGATTGGCTGCGCCCCCTGCGAATGCCGGTGTGCGCCGGAACTGCCTCGCGGCCGATCGGACGATGGCTGTCAGAAGATCACGAGAGCCACGGCACTAGAAGTAGAACTTCAGCGCGAACTGAACGATTCGGGGCTGGACGGTGTTTGCATTCAGGCGCCCAAAGCCGCCGGTGAGGCTGAGGGCGCGCGCCGTGCAGGCCGGCGACAAGGCTCCGGTCTGATTCGCTGCCCCAAGCTCCGCCGCATTTGCCGCGCAACCCGACGCGCCACCCGGTCCCGGCAGGTTGCCGATCGCCTGGTCGACGGGAGTTCCGTTGAACTTGGCAATCACGGCGTCCCACACGCCTGGCGTGGTGAGATTCCGGTAACGGTTCTGCACGTTCGGCACGACGGTGAAGTTGGGTGAAGTACCCGTGAGCAGCGGGTTCTGTGCAGCGCCGGTCAGAAGCCCGGTGATATTCGGGTTCGGGGTGTACTGCTTCAGGTTGAGCACGTTGAACGCTTCCGCCCGAAACTCGAAGAAGCGTTTCTTGTTCTCAAACGGCGAGATGCGCTTGAACACGCTCAGGTCGAACGTGCGCACCCACGGATAGTAGGCATCCAGATTGCGGGGCGCGTTGCCGTAGCGGCCGGGTTCGGGCATGGCGAACGCACGCGGGTTGATGTACGGCACTCCCCGCCAGGAGTTCTCGCGAGTCCAGTCCGGGTTGATGAGCGGCACGCCCGGGACCACGTCCGGACGAAGCGATCCGCCCGGCGTGCCAATGTCAAAGGAATTGCCGATGCCCAGGGGTACGCTGATCGGGTACCCGCTTCGCATGCGGGCCAGACCGTTGATGTTCCATCCGCCGATGAGGTAATCCTTCCATCCGCCTCCATTGAAGAAGCGCTTGCCTCGACCCACGGGAAGATCCCAAAGGGCAATCATGTTGAGCACATGCGGCGTGTTGGTAGCAGCGACGGAGCGGTCCTGAGCGGGGTTATAGGGATTCTGGGAGCGCAGGATGGGCAGATCGAGAGAAGAGTTATTGAACGAGTTGTTCGGGATGGGAAAGCTGATGCCGCCCGACGAGTCATCCAGGTTCTTTGACCACGTGTAGTTGAACCGGTACTGCAGACCGCTGGTGTAGCGCCTTTCCACTTCGACCACAAGGGCATCGTAACGAGCGCTGGTGTTTGTCGGATTGATGAGGAAGATCCCGTTGGAGGCTCGGCCGGCGAAGCCGCGGTACGGGACGGCGCCGGTGAACTGATCGACGCGGTTGAGGTTGATCGGGGCGCCAAACAGGTTGTGGCTGCGAGACCCCTGATAGCCGAGGCGAACGACGGTCGACCGCAAGGCGGACTTGGCGAACTCGTACTCCAGTTGCAGCGAGTAGTTGTGCGTGGTCGGCATGCGGAAGTCCTGATTCGCCACGACACCCGTGGACTGGTACAGCACGTTCGGGCGCGCCGTGCCCAGGACGGTCGAACCGGCGGTATCGCCCGGGCGAATCACGCCGGACGGCGGCACCAGGAACAGCGTCTGATCCGAGGCCAGCACGGGGTTGTTGAACCCGAACTGCATGGGCACGGATGGATCGCTGCATCGTGCCAGGCCGCAGGTGGGCACGTTGGAGGGCGACTGCACATCGTTTGCCCCCATCAGGTAGCTGATCTGCCGGAAGCCGGTGGCGGTCTGCGATCCGAGGTTCGGAATCGGTTCGCGATCGTTGCCCATCAGGACGCCGTGCACCATGCCGTAGCCGCCGCGAATCACAAAGCGCTTGCCGTCGTTCCAGCCGAAGCCCGGGGTCCAGGCGAAGCCGAACCGCGGCTCGAACACGTCCTTCACGGAGGGGCTGAGGTAGCGTGACCGGCCTCCCACGCCTGCATATTCGAACACCGGGGCAGGCGTCGGCTGGCCGTTGGTCAGGATGAAGGGATTGTTCTCCAGACGGTTCAGGTTGAGCTGGCCCTGACGATTGAACTTCTCCCAGCGGGGCGACTGGAACTGGTAGCGGAGCCCGATGTTCAAGGTGAGGTTGGGCTTCACGCGCCAATCGTTCTGCACATAGCCGCCGAGGTTCAGCCAGCGGTAATAGTAAGGAACCGAAAGATTCTCCGTCTGTACCTGCACGCCCGTGGGGACGCCCAACAGGAAGCTGGCAAACCGCTCACCGCCGAATGCCTGCGCCGCACAGTCCGGAACGGTGCCGGACAAGGGATTCACCGCACAATTCTGCTCCGCCGTCTGCGCGCGGTCCCAGAAGAAGCGTCCACCGGCAAGCGATCCGATGCCCAAGTTGGACTGGTTCAATTGCAGATGGCTGGCGGCGAAGCCGAACTTCCATGTCATTGCTCCCTTCACCCAGGAGAAGTCATCTGACAGCGAGTAGCTGTGCTCGGTGTTCTTGCCGACGTCCTGCGGTGAATTGAAGCCGAGCGTGGCATAGCCGACGCCGCTGGTCTGCCCGCTGACGCCGGCCGGAGCGCCCGCATCGAAGAATCGCGCCATGCCGTAGCCCAGCAGATTCACTGAGCCGGCGCCGGGTCCGCCAACGTTGAGGTATCTCGACGTGTAGTCCTCTTGCAGCAACGGCTCGGGGAAGTTCCGCCCGAAGCTGCCATACACGTAGTTTGCTCTCAGCTCATTGGTCATGGTCGCGCCAAAGCTGGACGTGAGCGTGGCCAGAGCCTGCCGGGAAACGTTTGCGTCGCTGATCAGACCGTGTTGCAGCACGTCGCGCTCAAACCGGTTGCCGAAATTCGGCTGGTCCGTGTAGCGCCCGCTCAGCCGGTGGCTGTCGGTGAGATTGTGATCGATTTTGACCGTGTACCGGTCATCCTGATACTCGGTGCGGCGGAAGTAGCTGTAGTTTGCGCCAAGCAGGTCGGCCACGATCCGCGGGTCCGTGATGTTCGGAGCGGGATAGAGTGCCCGCGCGATACTCTGCGCGACGGGGTTGACCAGGCTCCTGCCGGCATCGTCCACGAGTACGCGGCCTCTTCTTGTCGGGTCCGGGTCCAGAGGATTGAAGAGCGGAAACCCACGGTATTGATAAGTGAAGTTGGTCGCACTTGCCGGCAGTGCCGGGTTGTAGCCGGGATTCGGCCGCAGTTGCAGCGTGCCGTCCGACCGCCGCAGGAACTGGTTGTAGAGAAGAGCCATGGGCTCGCTCCGCACGGTTCCGTTGGCATTGCGGAAGTAGATCTGGGACTGGGAGAAGTCGCCGTTGATCTCGCGCTCAGTGGGGACGCGAATGTTCGACGGGCCGCCGGGGTTGGAGGCCACCTGCCGCGTTGGCTCATAGCTGGCCATGAAGAACGTCCTGTTGCGTCCGTTGTAGATTTTGGGGATCACCACTGGCCCGGTGATGACCGCGCCCAACTGCTGGCGTCGAAGCGGAGGCCGATTATCAAACCCCGTCACCGCCGTGCGCTGAGTGTCGAAGGGATTCGCGGTGAAGGCCTTCTGCCGGTGAAACCAGAAAAGCGTGCCGTGCACTTCGTTTCCACCGCTGCGCGTCGTCTGCTGGATGATGGCGCCGCCAGCCTGCGCGAACTGCGCGGAATAGTTGGACTGCTGAACGCTGAACTCCTGAATCGTGTCCGGCGAGAAGGAGATGCTGTTGCGGCCGAGCGCGATGGAGGTGACGTTGGCGCCATCGGCCTGAAACTGTGTGGTGCCGACGCGGCCGCCATTGATGGATAACTCGCGGCCCGGCACCGGCTCGTTGGTGGTGAACTCGCTCATCTCGGTTCCCGCCGAGCCGCTGACGCCCGGAAGCGTGACGGCGAGTTCCAGGGTGTTTCGGCCATTCAGGGGCATTTCAACGATCGTGCGCTGATCGACCGTCTGCTGCACGGCGCCGCTATAGGTTTGCACCAGCGGAGCCTGCCCGGATACATCGACGGTCGTGGCGACGTCGCCCGGCCTCAACGTCATGTCGACCGTACTGATGCGCGACGTATCGACCTTCACTCCGCTGACAGTGAAGCGCTGGAAGCCCTGCGCCTCGGCGACGACACTGAAGGTGACCGGACGAAGCGAGGGAGCGGAATACCCGCCGTCGGCAGCCGTCGTCAACTCCACCTTGACCTTTGTGCCTTCTTCGGTAATGGTGACCTTCGCGTTGGGGATCGCCGCGCCGCTGGCGTCGGTGACGACGCCGCGAATCGAACCGAAGTTCGACTGGGCGATGACGGCGGAACTGGAGAGGAACAGGGCGAAGACAAGCGCCCTTAGCGTTTGTTTGGAAGGGGAATGCGACACGATCGAGATCTTTCCGTCAATGTACCCCAGCTTGGTGGAGGGACTTCTCGTCGTCACACCCGGCGCTCAGGTCGGAAGGGAAACTTGGCCTGCAGGACGCTCCCGAGTTGGTCGTCCGCCTGCCAGATCGCAAAGTCGAACTCGAGGATTGATCTTCGTGCGCCTGAAATGCGGACCAGGCCTGAGAAGGAGACCGTCTTCAATCTCGAACAGCAGAAATAACAGGCCCGAGGACTCCTACGGGGAACTCGATGAGGAAGCGGAGTACAGCGGAAGGATCCAACACTTCGTCAGTTGTTGATTCGATGGAGCGGGAGACGGGACTCGAACCCGCGACCAACAGCTTGGAAGAATACGAAAGTACTGAAAACAAAGACGAACGGCGTTTCTGCGATGCGTTCTGGCTATTGCAGGCAAACGGGTTCCGAGTCCGGCTTCGTTGCTCCTTGCAAAACGGAGTAAACGGAGTACACGTCGTTCCGTTCGCGATTCTCTTTTCGGACCCGTCCTTCTCGCGCCGAATTTTGCGGCGCGGGAAGGGCGATTTCTTATGCGCTTATTTGAGCGTGCGGGACAGGTTCTACAGGCCCGGAGACCTGAGTTGCTGGTGCTGTGCGGGCTGCCGGTGAAGCGGCCGCCCTTTGGGCAACTGCTTCACGAGCGCCGGAACGGTCAGTTCTTGCTGCAGGTCGCCGGGCACCCGTCGTACGGACTGCCGTGGGGCCAGGACCGGATCGTGCCTCTGTTTCTGGCGACGCTTCAGCACATCTTTGGCGCGACGATCTGCTTCGGAACCGACCTTCAACGAGAGCGCGCCGCCGTCTTGCACCATGCAAGGTTCAGCTTCCTGTCCAAGGCGCGCATCTGGTATTTGCGAGACCCCACGCAGAGCAGGTTGCCGGGCTATCTGAACGAGGTCGTGTTGAGCGACGAGTTCTTTCGTGAAGTGACCGCCCACCCGATCCCAACTGATGGAGGCGGCGAAGGCCTTGTCGTATGCCCCAGCGGCGCTTGATCTGTTTGCCTGGCTTTCGTACCGGTGCTTCGTGGCAAAGGGTAGAGAGAGAGTGCCACTGTTCGGACCTACTGGCTTGGCGCAGCAGCTTGGAACCGTTGGGTACGCGCGCCCGAGGAAGTTTCGCGAACGGCTGGAGCGCTGGCTGGACGTGGTTCGAGGACTCTGGCCGGACTGTCCGGCCGTGATTGCGGAGCACGGGGAGTCGCTGTGGGTGGACGGAGGGAGTGCGATTCGGACCGCGTAAGTCCGGACAGCAGTTCGGGGGACACTACGGATCAAGCGCAAAGAGAGAATGCCCGAAAACAGAGATCCCTCGTTCTCGAAAGAGTATGGGAGATGTCTTCCAAGATCTCTCGCCGCGACGTCGTCTCCGCCTCGATCGCAGCACCTTTCATTCACGCTCGCCCGGGGGCGGGCGCTGCACCGGTCTCCTCCTCGGCTTCGAACGGTTCGGGTGTTTCTTCCTCGAAGCCAGAGCCGTCGAGCGGCTCCGCACCGAGGTCATCGAAGTTCAGTTGGGTGGTATTGGGTTCCACGAGACCTCCGGGCGGCGCGAGTTGTGCCTACCCGGTTAGGTCACAACAAGGCGTGCTGGGACAGACGCATCGCGAGATTCACGTCCTTGTGCTTATGAGAGCCTAGTGAGCAAGAGGTCAAGTGGAAGAGAACAAGCTGCGGCTTTACCCGCTCAGGAGTTTCAAGAAGCACTGAGGCCGATAGCAAAAGAGAGCGCCGCAAGATTCAGAAACGCAACCTACTGCTCCGGTCCGCAGTGGATCAAAGATGATAGATGTGTGATCATCCGACACGCTGTCACATCCTACGAAAGCCTGTTCTACTTGAACGCCGACGAGCGACGTGCAGGCGATCCGAATTGGCGAGAAAGCTACGGAATCGCAGTTGCCCGCCGTACATTCGCATCGAAGCGCTGGAACAAGACGGCTGCTGGCGGGTATCCGTTCAGGACAACGGCCAGGGTTTCGCACCCGAGCATGCGAGCAAAATCTTTGAGCCGTTTCAGCGCCTTCACGGGAACGAGGTTCCCGGCAGCGGCATAGGACTTGCCACTTGCAAGCGAGTGGTCGAGCGCCTGGGCGGGAGGATCTGGGCGCATTCCAAACCGGCCAGTGGCTCCACGTTTTTCTTCACCTTGCTCAAATAGCCTGCGCCATGGCTTGCCGTCATCGCGCTAGGACTTCAGTCCGCCCAACGCGCGTCGGTGGGCCCGCGCATGGGTCAAAGATCCCTGTAATCCGCTGTCCGAGTTGGGGCTTGGCTAGGGGGTGTGACTATGACGAAGGACTCGTCAACTGCGACCCGCCCGGGCGACCGAGTACGTCCCCGGGTCTCCACTACCTTGTGTGCTCCACCGTTGGAACGGGGACCAAAGGCTTTCGCTAAGGTCTTCTATAAGGGACGCCACCTTCGTTCGGCGGTTCCACAGGTCTTCGAGTAGTCGTTCAGCTTCGGCCTCCTCGCCTTCTATCCACTCCGAAGGTAAAGCATTGAAGGCGTTCCGCAACGCGATCTCGGGAAAGCTAGCGACTGCTGAAAGATACCCCTCGAAGACGGCCATGCTGACCACCGTTTCATACACGAGATGTCGCGGATATATTCCGTGGGCTAGAACGTTAGGAAAGCTCCAGTTCGCACCGTTGGCTACAAGGCTGTGATCGATTAAGAGAGCGCGGAAAGGGGCTCTCGCGGAGTGGCTGCCGCCCTCTGAATCCCGGACGAAGATTGCTTGCCTCCAATCGCAGTTTCCCAACCACTTGTCTACAACGAGAGCACCGATGAAGTCTGATCCATTGCAGACCCCCGACAGCATTTGGTCAGGTAAGAAGTCGTATACCGGCGTGTAGTTGGGAACCCCTGGGTACCTCGATCCGAAGTGCCGCCCAGCCTTTGGCATGACGATCCGTCTCCCAAACTGCATTCCGATTCCGCTGGTGTCCTCAATCCAGCCGATGGACAGGTCCACAGCCGCAACCTGTGGGGTGGCTAGGCCAAGATGAGTGAGAACCGAACTTGTAATCCACTCGTTCACCAGAGTTCGCCGACCTTGAGGATTGTTGGAGAACTTGACGGCGTAGTAGTCGCCGTCGCTGCACTCGATCAAATGGGCTTGAGTGCCACCTGCCATTCGGCGCACAAACCGTACGGCGCTCACGCGGGGATGTGCTCCCATGAGCATTTGGTTTGTGGCGGAACGGTTGACCATGGTGGACTGAATCTCTTCTCGAAAGCTAGTGGGGCATTGCGTGCAGATATCTCAACCATTAGTCATGTCAGCTTTCCCGGGGGGTGATTGTCGGAGTAGAGTTTGGGAGCCCCTCGGAAGAGTTCGGAAAAGATCACACTGGCATGGCACGAAGTAGCCCTTCGGCATTAAGGGCTACCCCTTGCTCGAGTAGAGGGATAAGCATCTTTTCGCTTAAGAGTTGGGGGCGGCCAGAACGTCCCGCTAGCCGACAGCCCGAGTAAACCTTGACCATCTTCCGGAAAGGCCTCTCCCACTCCGTCTGCTACGAGGACGAAGTCGGCTCGTCGTCCCATGGCTGGCCCACAATCCGCCCCGTCCCAGACAGGTCTGATGCTGACGCTCTGCCTCTGGAGTGTGACCACACATTCCGCTCAACCAGTCACGGCCTCACAATAAAAAGAAAGCCTTGTACTTTCAGTTGCTTACGCGTCTGAGTGGTCGATTCTGCGCTGACTAGGGTGTATCGTCGGTGCAGTCCAGCGGGTTGTCCAAATGGCTGTGCCGTGTCCGAGACGGTGCAGCCATCCCGCCACTCTTCGAACTAGCCAGCCAGAACCTCTCGATCTACCACTCTGATGGCCAGCACACGAGTTGGCCAGCTTTGGCGAGGTAGGAGAGTCGAGCTCAGGTAAACGGGGCCGCGCGGCGCAAGCGGCTCAGCCATAGTCGCTCAGTGCCGGTCAACGGACCCAATCACTTTGAGTCTGGTGGTGCCAAGGTGAGGCCCCGTCCAGATCTTGCTTATCGGAAGATCCGGCCTGTGGCCGCGCCGCCAGCAGTCGTCCAGTAATCGACTGCTCAATTGCCTCAAGGGATGGTGTGAGTCGCGGGCAGGTCGGTCCACACTACAGGGGTGTATGCTGCCCACGGGTAGCTATGAAACAAGGCTGATGAATCGGCGCTGCGGTCCACTGAGCCGCCTGAGGCAGCCGGGGGATGGCTCAGGCCGGCAAGCGGCCTTTCAGGCGTCGCCGGAGTTGCGGCGCGTGCGGCACTCAAGCGACCGCCCATAGACATTGGGCGATTGGTAGGTGCTCAGAAGCTCCACTCTGCTATCGCCAAGAGCATCAAGAGCGAGTCTTTCATCCCATGCCGCTTCTCCCACTCCACCGTTGGGTTCAGGCAAGAACCGATTGAGCGTTTCGTCAAGGGCTTCAATCTGAATTGGCTTCGCCAGGAAAGCGTCCATCCCAGAAGCGAAGCAGCGCTCTCGGTCTTCATCCAGCACTTCAGCCGTAAAGGCCACAATCGGAACGCGATTAGGTACCGCCTCCAGTCCGCGAATACGCCTCGTCGCTTCCCATCCATCCAATTTGGGCATCTGGCAATCCATGAAAATCAGGCAGTACTGAGCATTCGTCACAGCTGCGAGTGCCTCCAGCCCGTTGGCAGCGACATCGACCAGGCAACCGCGCTTCTCCAGCAGAGCCCGAATTAGCTTTTGGTTCGTGCTGTTGTCTTCGACGACTAGCACACGGCCTCGCGATTCGTGCACAACGGAGAGCCCGGCCATGCTTGTGCGAGTTGCAACGGCAACGGGTTGCGAGCTGCTGAGCGCACTTGCAACTGCACGCACAACGCTCCGCCCTTCGACTGGTTTCACCTTCACGCCGTTACCTTCTTTCTACATTAGACTTGGCCGGTTCTGTTCGAAGCGTTTCGGCGTACTCCCTCTGTGGCAGGGTGAGTGCTGTTCTAAGCAGAGGAACTGCCCCTTCGATCACATCATTCATCGGTGTTCGGATCTCATTGCTCGTTGCAGCCGGAGAGTCACTCTCAGTCAGCGCCGCGGATTTCGCTCCGCTTCGAGCCGCGTTCAGTTCTTGGACCGCGCGCTTGCGCTCTGTGATCCCTGGCAACCCCATCAAGCTCGTCCAGACGCCATTTTGCCAGACAAGAATGCTCAAACACCCAACCTCGTTACGCTATCTCCTCATCCCGTCTGCTCGATTCATGCTCAACGGGACTGCCTTGGAGTGAAATCCTTTGGAGTACCGTCTGCAGCTCCCCCTTGACTGTTCGATGAAGCAAATCCGGTTTGACAACGTCTCGCTCAACCACTCCCAGAATGCAGCCACGGTCACGCCCGACGCATGGAGTTCTTCAGGAAGCGCGTTTAGGCAAGCCTGAATGACGTCGTAGTCATGGTCGCCCTTGACTATTTCGTTTGGTTCTAGCCACTCGAAAGACAACGAGTCGGGCAGCTGCAACCGCACTCTCAGGACTGGGTAGGTCTCCTCTCCAATCCGGACACAAATGAGTGCAGTTCGATTGGAAGAAGCCATTCGCTTCGTCAGCAACCGCATGACTTTCTGGTGGAAATCTGTGTGCGCGATTCTCCCCTAGATTCATTAAATTTTGTTTACCTGCCGGTCCATAAGAGATGGGAGGGGGCGGAGATGAACCAAATTCGGTTCTTCCTGCCAAGCGGAAAAGAGAGGCGGGAGACGAGACGGCCGACACCTGGCGGAAGGTGAAGGTCGGCCAGGCCACCTTCTATTTCTGGAATGAACAGTATGGCGTGTCGGGCGCGGAGTTGCGGGATCTCCCCGAACTTCGCAGAGAACGGACGGCTGAAGCGGCTGATCGCTGATCTCTCACTGGACCGCCAGATTCTGCAGGAGATCGTCCGCCATAAAAATCGTGAAGTCTTGCCAGCGTCGGCAGGCAAGGTGGGCAAGAGAGGCATACGGCGTGAGCGCTCGGCGACCTCCCGAGCCGGCGCACCTCGTTGTGAGAGGATTCGCTCCCGGCGCGCACTCCTTAGGTATGCTCCTTCTGACAGTGGCTCTGTTGAGCGCCTCGGCTGTGCTTGCCGGAGCGGGAGAGACTCCGAAGGCAGGCAATTTGCGAGAACGTGCTGACCGGATACTCGGGGGCGTCGCTGGAATCGCCATGGCCGTTGCACTGCTCTCGCGCTCATCTCGACAATCGTGAAGCCGATCACATCAGAGCGCAGAATAGAAGTGCTTCTTTTTCAGGGGCATACGGTGTGCCACTCGCTTCTCGTCCTGGAGCGATGGTAGGGTTGGATCGTCCAAGAACTTCCTGGGGAGTGGCCGGCGAGGGTCCGAACTGGCTGGCCACGCTTTTTCCCAAGTCCCCCCTGGCTTCGCCTTAGCCTCTCCGATTATATTGAGTGGTGATGAAGATTCCAGCCTCCCAGGGCACCATGGAATCGTCGAGGACACCGCTCATTGTCCTAGACGGGGGCATTGTACAGGCCGACTGTGACCGCCTCTCTGAACTTGCCGAGCTCCAGGCGGAAATCGCCAACCTCCATATGGCAATATCCCGTGCCCTGACCAGCCTCGCGACCGCCGAAGAAGAATTTGGGCGCGCAATGCGCGACGCGTCGATGCCCGCTGCACGACAGCCTTAGGGGATTCTGACGCGAAGTACAAACTTGAACTAAGCCGCCCTTGCAGGGTTATGGGAGACTGCTCAGGACGCTGGCGAAGCGGTACGTGGGTGCGAACGCCGACGATCCACCGTCAACTCGAGTTGAGTTATTGGATCGGGGGTTCAGTCAGGAGGCCGCGGCCATACCATTAGTGTGTTGGGTAGTGTGTTGGGGTCCGCTCGTTGTTGCTACCCGGAGTTGCCCGATCCTAAGCGTCATGGAGGCTCCACGACTGAAGACGATTTCCAGCCGCTGACTGAGCTCCTGCGTCCCCATGCTGGCAGGGACCAGGTCGCGACCGGTTCCCGGTCCCAAGAGGCGTTGGCCGCGAGTGTGTTGGGGGCCTGGCATTCAGAGTTTCATTCGTCACACCTGCGGGCGGCTGTCGCTTAGAATCTACTTGGGCCAAATCCTCAGCGTTAGCCCACGCCTGCTCACGGATCTTCCCGAAAGGAGCGGATCGGCCGCAGGTCGAGGTCCCCCTTCGCCGGTCCTGGCTAGCCGTGGAGTCGGTCCAACGGGCAATGAATGGGCGAGGACCGGCTCGCCCCATCAATCAGCGGACCCAGACTTTTCGTGGCACGCTAATACCTACTGTCCCTCGAGTTCCCCAATCTTTAGGGCGGCGTATACAGACACGGAAGCATGACCATTGTCGGTATTGACCCTTTCCTCATGATTCGCGACGCACGTCTGCAAGGGTCATCCGCCTCACAGCGAGCCGTCAGCAAGTCACTTTCAGGCTCGCTCGCCTCCGCCACAGAATCTGCTCACAACTCGCTCGTGAACTGCTCGCGACGAATGCGTTTGCTGAGGCCTTCACCGGCCGACGCGTCCAAGCATTAGGTTTTCTGATGAGTCGGAGAGGACAACCCAGCCTTCGGAGCGTGTACGAGCAAAGAAGCACGTCGTCAGGATACTCAGTCCGTCCGACAACCGAGTCAAGGCCTCCAAGCGATTGCGGCCGCACAGGATAGCCGAACGGAAGCTGCACCCATGGAGGGCGAAGTACGAAGGCCTCGGAGGCACTGACGCAGACAATCGAGAGCAACATGACGAGGATTGGTAGCCGAGTGCATTTGCTGGCTGAACGGGGTTGGATGCTCGGTCGTCGAAGAATGCGTTTTGGTCAAAGCGCCTACACGCACCCGGCTACTCACAAGATGAGTTGTCGACAGGCGGCCGCAATACCCGCTGAACCGCCAGCAACTGAACGGAAGAAGCCGGGTCAGACTGCCTGGCCCAAATCGTTCCAGCGCCCATTACGGTACCAGTGATTGGTTGACGCTCATCAAACATCACTTGGCAGCCGCCGATTCGAAGCAGCACTACGTGGCGTGCGCCGCCCCTCAAGGGTGTCGAAAGTGCCTTCACGCTCTTCAACTCAAGCGTCTTGCTGGCTCAGTCGCGACCGCCCTATCGAAGCACCGATGCTTCTCGAAGACCGGCGTGGCGCTGCAGAATACCTCTGCGCAGCGGACGTAGCCGATCCCGGTGGCAAGCGTCAGTGTACATCTCTCTTGCGCGCGCCACGGCGGGATCGGCATGCTCAGCTCAGACTAAAAGTCGCGGCCCGTCCTCACCCGGGCGGTGGCAGCTGCTACCTCTCTCGCGTTGTAACCGACCGGCACAGCGGTTACCAAAGAACCACCTGGCCGCAATTCGTACAGCACCGCTCCATCCTGTGGGACAATGCCAGCCGTCGAAAGATCTGGCACAATCTGAAAACCGGGGTAAAGCCTTGCCTGAATTTGTTGGCCGATCAAAACGTTGTCGTTGAAGGTAGCGCCGGCCAAGCAACTGCTCATCACAGCAGGAACCCCCACACCCACCCTGTCAGCCATGAATCCCCACTGGCCGTGGGTGGTGACGTTTCGCTCATACACAAATCGAGGGGACACCCGTCCCGCGCACAGCAATGCGGAACTCTGTGCAATAAGGGTGTTGTTCGCGATACTCACGTCCTCCGACCCGCTGAGGACTTGCAGCGGCCTTCCTGTCGTCTCAATGAGATTGTTTCGGACAACAATGTTGGCAGTCCGGCCGGACGCCTTTGCGACCCGGTATGTCTGGGCAACCGGCAGAGTCATGGACCGACTTCCAACAAATGACGTCGGAGAGGTTACTCTCGACACGAACGTAGTGGTTCCTCCGACAGCGACCAGATCTTCCGGCTCAAGATCTCTGCTGAAGTCAGTTCCAAAGCCAGTGACCACATTACCAGCTACTGTGACCATGCCTTGGGCAGGTACGGTGCAACTACTTCTAGCATTATCTTTGCCGAGAACATTTATACCGTTATCGGTGTTTCTAACGATATTACTCTCGAACCGCACGTTCTCTACGACAGACCAAGGGTAGTCTCCAGCCTCACATGTTCTGACTGTGAAGAGAATGGCAAAACCATTTTGGGCCGACGCCCAGTTGTTCTCGAAGATATTCCGGCTGATCGTCACCGCCCTAGCATTCTTTAGTTCAAAAAGATTCTTGACGGCGTATACTCCTTTCCACCTCATCGGGCGCGTAAACAAGTTACCATGGACGCTGATTCCGGTCGGAACAAGACCGGGAATGGAGGGTGCGGCTCCGCCAGAGATGAAGGGATAACCCGACGCCTCTAACGTGTTGTTCAGAAGTGTTATCGAGCCGGGTGAGTTCCACAGGGCAATCGCCTGCGTATCTTGCCAGGTTGAGAAGAAGTCATTAAAGACGGAGTCAGCCACTACGACGCCGGTCGCATTCGCTTCCAGCCCTCGCTTTCCGCCACTGGTAGGGTCACCGTGAAACCAGCAATGCCGAAACTCAAAGAAGGATGGGACCTCTTGTGCCGTCTGCGACGAAGTGCCCAGTCGCACTAGCGCTTGCGTGTAGCGCCCTGGCGCACGGAACTCAATCCCGCGAAACCTGAACAAAGAGGCCGCCGCCGCAGTTCGCACGACCGGCTCCGCAGACGGAGACTCAAGGATGGCCAGCTTTGCTACGTCCTCAATTGTAGAAAGTCGCGTGCCACTGCGAAACCCAATCTCTGCGCCGGCGGTTTCAATTGTTATCCATCCGAATCCGACCGCTTTGCGTGGTAAGACGAAGTTACCCCTATACACAACGCCGGGAAGCAATTGAATAGTGTCACCGGGTTGGCACATATTGATTGCTTGCTGAAGTTCGCTGCTGTTGCGTGCAGTCACCATTTGCTGACCAAAGACTGTCGCTGAGAATAGTGATGCCGATAGTATGGCGAATGAGCGGATTCGCATGGTAGCTCCTATGTTGAACATCTAGGGACAAGTGACAGATCGACCTGCTGCGGTAAGCGCGGGATGGGGGAAGGTACCCATGCGATGAGCAGATGGCACCTATATAGGTCTCGGTGATCTGAGATGCTCGGATGGCCGGTTCGAGAAAACTGCTGCAAACAGAAAAGGGTTCCCTGGGTTGGCCATTGAGTCGCCCAAGGAACGGTTAAAGGGCACCGCTGCATCACTGCGTTATCTTGCGCTTCGGGATGAACTGTCCTTTCGTGCTCACCTTCTCATTGGCAGTACGGAGCCTTGTGGTCTAAAGTCACGAAGCAAAGCGGAACGACTGAGACGCGGACTTCCTCTGGCAGGACGGGCGTGCGTTTCGTCTTCCATTCAACTCGTCGGAACAACGGGTCGACGTTTCGTTCCACATTGACCGTTGGGCAACGGAAAGAGCGGCTCACTGAACGGGGCCATGTGCTTCGCACGCGGGGCGCTCTTGGCTGAGAAGGCGGCCGCGCCGCGTGGCTCAGCTGGAGATGATCCAGCAGCGCTGTCTGCTGGGCTCTCCGGCAGCAGTCACACGCCTAATGACAGAATATCGGCCGCGTTTTCAACCACATACGCGAAACATGATGCATATCTGACCAAGAGCAATGGGACTTTCTCGGCAACTCCCCACGAAAGGGGTGTGAAGAGAAAGGAGACCAGGCATGCCGGACTTTGTCCCGATTCTGCCTCCGCCCGTCGGTGCGTGAGCACAGCGTCATCCCCCAGTCTAGGGGAGACAAGTCAGCTTATGTAACATAATGCTGGCGCTGGGGAGGTGTTCTGTGGGCCGACGCTTCATTGAAGGTGGCCAACGCTCTCACCTCCCTTTGGCCCAAAGCTAGTTAGTGTTGCCTTCGGCGCGCCCTCTTTTGTGGGCGGCCGAGACGGCAGTGAGACCTGGGCAGCGACTCGGCCTTCAGTCTCGTGGCGACGGCGAACTGTCGACGTGACACATTCGATCAGCACTGGCTCAGCCGGTCGGTCACAGGCGATTCGCCGTTCACATGCGGCCGAGTTAACCACCATCGCGTAGTCGCGATCGCTGCGGGCTGGCTATGTCTTTCGGGCGCGGGGCACCACTTGGAGGACGGCGCTGGTCCATCAGGCGGAGTGAACCATATCTGGCGGTCAGTTCTGCCGTTCAGGCGTGTCGGACCGAACTGAGGCATCGATAGCTGAGAGTACGAGTACAAGCCGTTCCGTTCGCGATTCTCCTTTTTGACCCGTCCTTCTAGCGCCGAATTTCGCGGCACGGGAAGGGCGATTTCTTATGCGCTCATTCGAGCGTGCGGGACAGGTTCTACAGGCCGGGAGACCTGAGTTGCTGGTGACGAGGAACCGTCGGCGGTGGGCGGAAGTGGTCGCGATGGTCCGGGCCAATCAAGAAGCAGGAGCACAGACCCTCGGGTTTGCGTCGCGTCCTTTCGTGCTGTGCGGCCTGCCGGTGAAGCGGCCGCCCTTTGGGCAACTGCCTCACGAGCGCCGGAACGGTCAGTTCTTGCTGCAGGTCGCCGGGCACCCGTCGTACGGACTGCCCGTGGGGCCAGGACCGGATCGTGCCTCTGTTTCTGGCGACGCTTGCGGTGCGGGCCCAGTCGAAGGTCATCCGGTTCCATTTCGGCACGCTTGCGGGGGAGGGATTGGCCGGCGTCGCAGTAAAGGCCTTGTGGACGATTCTGGGCTTGACGCCCCCGTTGCTGGCTTTCTCCGGAATGCTCGTGTACTGGAACTTTGTCGAAGCGTTGGAGACGGTCCCCGAACGGGGCCGCTTCGGTCAACATGGCCGGCAGGAAGAGACGCTGGCAAAGCTCCGCTGAAGGCGCCATGCTGGTCTTCGCTCGGCGCGCGATGGATGGGGGCTTCAGGAGCACGCGTGCTCCAGACAAGCGGCGGTCTCGCGCGCGATCATCCATTCCTCGTCGGCGGGAATGACGAACGTCTGGATGGCAGAGCCGCTTGCTCCAACGGCGCCTTCGGTTCCGATCATCCGCGCATTTCGGTCGAGGTCGAGGCGCAGTCCAGCCCAATCCATGCCGTCGCAAATCCGCGCCCGAATCTCGGGGCAGTTCTCGCCGATCCCTCCGGTGAACACGACCGCATCGGCTCCGCGAGCCGCGGCCAGCATCGCGCCGAGGTATTTGCGGGCTCGATGGCAGAACACCTCGACCGCCAGTGCCGCGCGCGGATCGCTCGATCTTGCCAGGAGCTGTTGCATGTCGGAGGTCAGACCCGAGAGCGCGAGAAGTCCGGACTCCCGGTTGAGCAGGGTTTCGACGGCTGCCGCCTCGAGCCCCGTCTCGGCGCAAATCCTGCTTAGCACCGCCGGG
Source organism: uncultured Solibacteraceae bacterium (assembly GCA_964395885.1). Taxonomy (GTDB): domain Bacteria; phylum Acidobacteriota; class Terriglobia; order Bryobacterales; family Bryobacteraceae; genus JAPKYZ01. The sequence continues at coordinate 54,069 of CAYNDS010000002.1, forward strand.
TCGAGATCGCCCGAGCGCGTGCCCATCACGAGGCCCTCCAGCGGTGTCAGTCCCATGGATGTGTCGATCGACTGGCCCGCTCGAATGGCCGTGACGGAGCAGCCGTTGCCGAGGTGGAGGCTGATGAGATTCGTTTGCGCGGCCGGTCTTTGCGTGAGAGCTCCGTATCGCAGCGCTGCGTACTGATGGGAGATCCCGTGGAATCCGTAGCGCCGCATGCCGTGATCGCGATAAAAGCGTTCCGGGATCGCATAGCGAAAAGCCGGCTCCGGCAGGGTGGTGTGAAAGGCGGTGTCGAAGACGGCGACCTGGGCGACGGCCGCTCCCCAGGCGGATTCCACAGCGGCGATACAGGCGAGTGCCAGCGGATTGTGGAGCGGCGCGAGACGGCTGCCCTCTTCGATCGCTCCTCGCACGCCGGCATCGATTCGGGCCGGGCCGCGGAAGCGCTGACCGCCATGAACGACACGATGTCCCACTGCTTCGATGTGTGCTTGCTCTGTTCCGCCGAAGGCCAAGCCCTCGCCGGCAAGCCAGGCCAGCAGCCAGTCCGCTGCCGCGCGCAGATCGCGCAGCACGGGGGTGTGAGTCGAAGGTGCGATACCTGGCTGTTCGATCCGCACCCGGGCCGTGCCGCCGAGCTGGGTGATCTTGCCGCGGCAGACGCGGTCACTCGCTTCGGGCGAGCCCTTTGCGGAGAGCCGGATGATCTGCCACTTCAGGCTGGAACTGCCCGCGTTGAGGACGAGGACCGAAATCAAGTTCGGTCCCCGCTCCCAAACGGCCAGGTCCAACCCGTGATTTCCGGACTGTCGATGCCATGCTCGTGGGCGTAGTTGCGGCAGGCGATCTGCCGGTTCCGGAACACTTCGCGGGCGTGCGCGCCGACGCCCCGCAGCCAGGGCACGCGGTCGATCACGTCGATGGCGAGGCTGAACCGGTCGATCTGATTCTCAATGGCCAACTCCATCGGCGTGTTGATGCTCCCTTTCTCCTTGTACCCGCGGACGTGGAGATTGCTGTGGTTGGTGCGGCGATACGCGAGCCGATGAATCAGCCAGGGATAGCCGTGAAAGTTCAGGATGATCGGCTTGTCGACGGTGAACAGGGCATCGAAGTCCGCGTCGCTCAAGCCGTGCGGATGCTCCGTCGGGGGTTGCAGCTTGAACAGGTCGACGATGTTGACGAAGCGGATCTTCAGGTTGGGAAACTGCTCGCGGAGAAGCGCGACGGCGGCGAGTGCTTCCTGAGTGGGGATGTCTCCCGCGCTGGCCATGACAACGTCCGGTTCGACGCCGTGATCGTTGCTGGCCCAGTCCCAAATGCCGATGCCCTTCGTGCAGTGCGTGATCGCCTCGTCAATGCTCAGATACTGCAAGTGCCGTTGCTTGTCGGACACGATGACGTTGATGTAGTTCTCCGTCGCCAGGCAATGCGACGCCACGGAGAGCAGGCAGTTAGCGTCGGGCGGCAAGTAGATGCGGGTGACCTCACCGCTCTTGTTCAACACGATGTCGAGAAAACCGGGATCCTGGTGCGTGAACCCGTTGTGATCCTGCCGCCACACGGTGGATGTGATCAGAAGGTTCAGCGAGGCGATCTCTTCGCGCCACGAGAGCTGGTTACACATTGCCAGCCATTTGGCGTGCTGATTGAACATGGAGTCGATCACGTGAACGAAGGCTTCATACGTCGACAGGAACCCGTTACGCCCGGTCAACAGGTAGCCTTCCAGCATGCCTTCCATCGTGTGCTCGCTGAGCATCTCGATGACGCGGCCGTCCGGCGAAAGCTCTCCGCCATTGTCATCCTCCGGCAGGGCCTCGCTGATCCAGAAGCGCTTCGTGACCTGGAAGACCGCATCGAGCTTGTTGGAGGCCGTCTCGTCGGGTCCAAAGATGCGAAAGTTGTTCTCGTTCCAGCGGGCGACGTCGCGGAGAAAGTTGCCCAGCGGAGGGACGTTCTCGGTGGCCATCGAAGCGGGCCGCTCCACTGCGACGGCGTAGTCGCGAAAGTCCGGCAGGCGGAGAGCGCGCCGAAGCTTGCCACCGTTGGCGTGGGGGTTTGCGCTCATCCGCCGCTCGCCGGCAGGGGAAAGGTTTCGCAGTTCCGGAATCAGGATGCCTTCAGTGGTGAAGAGTTCGTCCGGCCGCAGTGACCGCATCCAGTTTTCCAGGATGCGGAGATGCTCTGGATTGGTCTTTACGCCTGACAGTGGAACCTGGTGGGAGCGCCAATAGCCCTCCACCCGTCGGCCATCGATTCTCTCTGGTGCGCCCCAGCCTTTCGGCGAGCGCAAGACGATCATTGGCCATCGCGGACGCCGGGCGATGCCGCTTGCGCGGCACTCCGCCTGATGCGCGCGAATGTCGCGGACGCAGGCGTCAACGGTCGCGGCCATGGCTTGGTGCATCGTCTCCGGGTCGGACCCTTCAACGAAGTAGGGAGTCCAACCGTAGCCGCGCATCAGTTCGGCGAGTTCCTCGCCAGGAATGCGCGCCAGTAGCGTCGGGTTGTGAATCTTGTAGCCGTTCAGGTGGAGGATCGGCAGCACTGCGCCATCGCGAATCGGGCTGAGGAATTTGTTGATGTGCCAGGAGGTAGCCAACGGTCCGGTCTCGGCTTCGCCATCGCCCACCACGGCGGCGACGATCAGGTCTGGGTTGTCGAAGGCGGCGCCGCAGGCATGTGAGAGCACGTAGCCGAGTTCCCCGCCTTCATGGATCGAGCCGGGCGTTTCCGGCGTGCAATGGCTCCCGATTCCGCCGGGAAACGAGAACTGCTTGAAGAACTCGCGGAGGCCCCGCTCGTCCTGCGTCATCTCGGGGTAGACCTCGGTGTAGGTGCCCTCCAGGTAAACCGGAGCCAGAACGCCCGGCGCGCCATGTCCCGGGCCAGCCAGGAAGATCATGTCCAGATCGTGCTGCCGGATCGCTCGATTGAGGTGCGTATAGCAGAATGACAAGCCCGGGCTGGATCCCCAGTGTCCCAACAGCCTGTTCTTGATGTGCGCGGGCTCAAGCGGACGCCTGAGCAACGGATTGTCCTGAAGATAGATCATCCCCAGGGCCAGGTAGTTGCAAGCTCGCCAGTAAGCGTCAATCTGAACGAGTTGCGCCTTGCTTAGCGGGTTTCCGAGAACGGTGGACCTCGCCGGGCCGTATGCCGAAAGCGAAGGCGCGGGTTGCACATGCGATGCAGAACTCATGGATGAGCGAACCTCCGGGTGGAATCATGAAGAAAATATCATCTTTTAAGTTTCCCGGTGATGAATTTTGCGGATCGAGTTCGGGGCCTTGCCCGGCGGCCGTGGCGGCAGTTCTTGCCCACTCAGAAGGCCGACCAATGGCTGTTCCCAACGGAACGGAACACGCCGTTGTGCGCGCATAACCTGTGGAATCGATATCTGAAACCGCAGTTGCAGGAGGTGGGGCTGGCGTGGGCGAACTTTCAGGTCTACCGCCGATCCATCCGCCCGCACGCCACGCAGTGCCACATGCACATGGGGATGCTCCGTGTTGAAGTGCGCCACTGCGACCCACTCCAGCTTCGTCCCGAGGTCCTGCTCCATCCGCGCCATCACCTCGCGCGTCATCTTCTGCAAATCCATCCGCGCGCCGAACTCGGGCGATAGGATCAGCTTCCACAGCCTCGGGTCGCCGAACTTCTGCCACTCCGCCAGCGTCTCCGCCGGAGCCAGCTTTTCGCCTGCTGATCCGAAGCCCGCCTCCCGATGATTGCCCGTCACCGTCT
>CAYNDS010000003.1:0-5092 GCA_964395885.1 uncultured Solibacteraceae bacterium
ACGCGTGGCCGTCCTTGTCGATCAGCTCTACCAGGAAATGGAAGTCTGGTATCCCATTTACCGGCTGCAGGAAGCCGGTGTCGAGGTGATCACCGTGGGCGCCGAAGCCGGCAAGACGTACCCCAGCAAACTCGGCTACCCGTGCACGGCGGCCAAGGCCTATCGCGACGTCCACGCCGCGGATTTTGACGGCATCGTCGCTCCCGGCGGATTCGCACCCGATCACATCCGCCGCCATCCGGAAGCCAATCGCCTGGTGGCCGACGTGAACGCCCAAGGCAAACTGGTGGCGGCGATCTGTCACGGACCCTGGGTGTTGTGCTCCGCACACGGCATGCTGCGCGGCCGGAAGGCCACCAGCTTTTTCGCCATCAAGGACGACGTCGTCAACGCGGGCGCGGAGTGGTCCGACGCCGAAGTCGTCGTCGACCGCAACCTGGTCACCGCCCGCAAGCCGGAAGATCTACCCGCCTTTCTGCGCGCGATGCTCGCGGTGCTGGACGCGCAATGACGCCGGTACTGGAAGTCGAGGGTCTTCGCAAGAGCTACGGCGACTTTGAAGCGGTCCGCGGGATCGACTTCACGGTGCGCAAGGGCGAGGTCTTCGGGCTGCTGGGTCCGAACGGTGCGGGCAAGACCACGACGGTGGAAATTCTGGAAGGCATCCGGCAGCGGACCGCCGGCAAGGTGCGCGTGCTGGGACGCGACCCCGGCGAAGACGCCATGTCGGTGAAGCAGTCGATTGGCGTCGCCCTGCAGTCCACCAATTTGCCCGACAAGATGAAAGTGGGCGAAGCGCTGCTGCTGTTTGCGTCGTTCTACCGGCGCACGGCGGACCCCGGCCAGTTGCTGGACCGTCTGCAACTGCGCGACAAGGAGAACGCCTACTACAGCACGCTTTCCGGCGGGCAGAAGCAGCGGCTGGCCCTGGCGCTGGCGCTGATCAATGATCCCGAGGTGGTGTTCTTCGACGAGCCGACGACGGGTCTGGACCCGCAGGTCCGGCTGGAAATCCACTCGCTCATCCAGCAATTGCGCGACGCCAACCGGACGATTCTGCTGACAACGCACTACATCGAAGAGGCGGAGCGTTTGTGCGACCGCGTGGCGATTGTCGATCAGGGCAAGGTGATCGTGATCGGCACGCCAAAGGAGATTCAGCAGAAGACCGCCACGTCGGCGCGGATCACGCTCGAAACGGAACAGCAGATGGCGGGTGAGCCGCCGCTGCTCGAAGGGGACCGCTGCGAGTTTGACGCCGCCCGGCGCAAGCTGGTGGTGCACGCCAAGCTGCCCGCGCGGTCGATCGTGGAGTTGGTGAAGTGGGTGGAGGCCAGCGGCGCCGGTCTTGCCGACATCGCGCTCCACCGTCCGACGCTGGAAGACGTCTTCATCGAGCTGACGGGCAAGACGCTGCGGGACTAACGGCTCATTCCGTCAGCCCGCGCAGTCCGCCGGCAAGGGGCGCACCGGCAGAGTCGATGTGCACCACTCGCCGCCGCGAGGAACGATGCCCATGACTTCCTGCGTCTGGCGGCGCAAAGAGTCAATCGCCTGCGCGCTCAGGCGGCCCAACGCCCGGCTCCTGCGCCAGCCGCGAGAGCGCGTCCTCGACCGACCGCAATTCGCGCTCGGCGAGAACCCGTTCGACGATGGCAAAGCCATCCGCCGCAAAGTGCTCCATGGTGCCCGAGGTTCGTATTCCGCTACGCGCGTCTGCTCCGCCGAAAGGCGCCCAGCAAGAGCAGACTCACACCCGCCAGAATGATGCCGCTGGCGGCCCATTCCCTGGCCGAGAGACGCTCGCCCGCAAGGGTCGCTCCCAGAAAGAGGCCAACGATCGGGTTCACCAGCGTGTAGCTGGAGGCGGTGCTGGGACGCACGTGCTTCAACAGAAACATGTAGGCGTTGAACGCAATCAGAGACCCGGCCACGATCAGATAGATCCAGGCGGCCAAAGCCTCCGGCTGCGGCGGCCATTGCAGGCGTTCGCCCAGGGCCGCGGAGACCAGGCACAGTGCGCCGCCGCCACACAGCATCTGGCTGGCGTAGCCCATCGCGCCCGGCGCCAGCGGAAGGCGGTGCTGACTCAGCACGCTGCCCGTCGCCCATCCCGTCACGGCGCAGGTCATGGCGGCAAGTCCCCATGGCGATGCGGCGAAACTCTCGCCGCGGACCAGTTGCACGATGCCGAGAAACCCGACGCCGACACCGGCCAGTTCCAGGCGGTCCGCCCGGACACCGAACAGGCGGCTGAGGAGAATCAGCAGCATCGGCATGGCGGCGACGAAGACGACGGCGATGCTCGATTCAATGGTCTGCTCGGCGTAGGCCGTCAGCCCCATGCCCGCACCCACCATTAGGCTCCCGACGACGGCCGCATTTCGCCACTGCCGGACCACCGGCCATGCCGCGCCCCGCCACTTTGCCCACGCCAGCAGCAGCACGCCCGCAATCACGAAGCGCGAGCCCATCTGAAGAAACGGTGGAAAGCTGCGCAGCGCATAGCGAATCGCAAGGTAGGTGGAACCCCAGATGGTCCACGTCGCGAACACGCTGCCGGCTACCAGCAAGCGAGATGCTCCCATACCAGATTCTAGAGCCTTGCGCCGGTGGATGCACTCAAGGCCGTTCCCGGATCGCCGCGAACTGGCGCCGCGCGACTGCCGGAGCCACCCTTGCTGCCGCCAGTTGTGCGAAGGTAGCAATCGAGCCCCCAGCCGCGGATGAAGCCCTATCTCGTCTACACGCTCACGCAGTTGAAACTGACGTGGCGCGACCGCATGGTCGTCTTCTTCAACTACCTGTTCCCGCTGATCTTCTATTTCGTCTTCGCCTTTGCGAACAAGGCCGAACAGGGCGGCGCCATCAACACCGTCTTTACCAGCGTCGTGCTGATCGGCATTCTGGGCAACGGTTTCTTCGGCGGCGGCATTCGCGCGGTCGTGGAGCGCGAAGCCAACATCCTGCGGCGATTCCGCGTCGCGCCGATTACGCCCCTGCCGATTCTGGTTTCGGCCATTCTGGTGGGCCTTGTCAGCTACCTGCCGTCGGCGCTGCTCACCTTTGCGATTTCGTACTTCGCCTATCAGATGCCGCTTCCGAAGGCGTGGCTGTCGGCGCTGGTGATGATCATCATCGGCACGATCGCGTTTCGCGCCATGGGCCAGATCATCGCCTCCGTGGCCAGCACGATGTCGGAAAGCCAGATCATCATTCAGCTGCTGTACTTCCCGATGCTGTTCCTGTCGGGCGCGACGTTTCCGCTCTCGATGCTGCCGGACTGGCTGCAGATCGTGACGCAGTTCATTCCGGCGACGCACTTGTACAACGGGCTGCAGAACATTCTGGTGCGCGGCGAATCACTGGGGGAGAACCTGACGTCGGCGGGCGCGCTGGTGGTGACCACCGTGCTGTGCGTGTTCCTGTCGTTCAAGATGTTCCGCTGGGAGAAGGGCGAAAAGCTGCGGCCCGGCGCGAAGTACGCCATCCTTGCGTCGCTGTTGCCGTTTGCCGTGCTGGGTGTCTGGCAGGCCTACAGCAAGGACAATCTGGCGAAGGCGAAAGCGATCTCGCGCGAGGCGCGGCGCGGACGGTCACTGCTGTTTCGCGAGGTGCGCTTCCGGACGCCGGACGGCATCGTGGCGGAACGCGGCGCCGTGCTGGTGCGGCAGGGCAGGATCGCCGCACTGTTTCCCGCCACCGTTCCCGATGCCAAGGAACTGCGGGCGGAGCCGATGGAGGGCGCGGGCAAGACCCTGCTGCCCGGGCTGATCGATTCGCACGTCACGCTGCTGTCGCCCGGCGGCACGTATGAGGCGGCGGCGGACTACGTCACTCCGGATGCGATGCGCCGCACGATCGCGTCCTATCTCTACAGCGGCGTGGCGGCGCTGGTCAGCGCGGGCGAGGACATGACGCGCGGCAAGGCCATCGCGGACCGGATGGATACGGGCGAGCGGCTGGGGCCGCAGGTCTGGATGACCGGACCGATGCTGACCGTGAAGGATGGCCCGGGCTCGGAACAACTGCGCTTCCTTCCGGAAAACATCCGTCCGATGGTGGCGGCGCAGATCTTGCGGATCGTCGCATCGCCGGACGAAGCGCGGGCCGCCGTCCGCCAACTGCAGGGCCAAGGCGCGCGCGCGATCAAGACCGCCCCGCTGCCGGATGCCCTGCTGTCGGCAATCGTGGCGGAGGCCAAGGCGCTGCGGCTGCCTGTCTTCGTGGCCACATCCCAGATCGCCGATCTGGAGCGAGCCGTGGCGGCGGGGGCCGATGTCGTGGCGGGAGGCGCGGTGGATGCTCCGCTGTCGGAAGCGCTGGTGGCGGAAATGGTGCGCCGCGGCGTTGCCTACATGCCGATGCTGGCTCCGGCGGACGCCTTGGGCCATGGTCCGGAAATGCTGGAGCGGTCTCTGGTGCAACAGATTGGTCCTGCCGCGCTGCTGGCTTCGACGAAGAAGAAGTTGCCTCCCCCGTTTGAACCTCCGGCGGTGGCTGCGGAAAACCTGAAGCGCGCGGCCGCGGGCGGCGTGAAGTTGCTGGCCGGATCGGGCGCGGGCAGCTTTCTCGTCTTCCACGGCAGCGGACTGCAGCGGGAGCTGGTTCTGTGGCAGCGCGCCGGTCTGCGGACCGAAGAAGCTCTGGCAGCGGCCACCGCCACGCCCGCCGCGCTGTTCGGTGTTTCGGACCGGATGGGATCGCTGCGCCTGGGCGCCGATGCGTCCCTGCTGCTGATCAACGGCAACGCGTATGCAGACCTGAAGCTGCTGGACGAAGCGATCAGCATGGTGGTCTACAAGGGCGAAGTGGTCCGCCGCACGGATCTGCTGAACGGCGAGGAAAACTAAAGACGGCTTCGGCCGGAGCCAGGCTGGCGCTGTCGGTTGACATTGTTTAGGAACTGCTAAATAATACCCGTATGGAACGCCGGACGGGAGACGATCTGTTTCTCGCGGTGGCTCATCCGGTCCGCCGGCAAGTGCTCGAGGAACTGGCGCAGGCGCAGGAGCTTTCCTATCCAGACCTCGTCGCGCGCGCGGGGCTGAGCCAGTCGGCACTCAGTCAGCATCTGCGCATGCTGAAGGAT
>CAYNDS010000003.1:5102-6958 GCA_964395885.1 uncultured Solibacteraceae bacterium
CTCATCGGCGAACGGCGGGCAGGGCGGCAGCGGTTTTACCACCTCACGCCGGAACCGCTGTTGACCGTGATCCAGTGGATGCATTCCTTTGAGTTCCTCTGGCACAGCCGCCTCGAGCGTCTGGAGCAGTTCCTGGAGAAAGGCGAGAGTACAGGTGACGATTCGGCTAAAGAAGACCTTCCGGCAGCGTCCTGACGTGGTCTGGCAGGCGCTGACGGACGCGCGCGCGATCCGGCAATGGTGGGTGGAGACGGACTTCGTTCCCCAAGTGGGGCGGGAGTTCACGATGCGGGATGTCCCGCAGGGCAGTTGGGACGGGATCACCCGGGGCCGTGTGCTGGCCTGCGATCCGCCGCGCATGATCCGGTTCACATGGGTCGGAGGAGGCAATGACCTGGAGGTAACGTACCGGCTGAGTCCGGGCAAGACCGGCGGGACCGAGTTCGAGCTGGAGCACTCCGGCTTTCGAGGAGCATCCGGACTGTTTCTGTCCGTCCTGCTCCGGTTCGGTTGGCGCCGCTATCTCCACGTGGTCCTGCCGGAGTTGGCCGGGCACCTGGAGCAGCATGGATTCGCTCAGCCGTTCGCCATGCCGAGCAAGGCACAGCGCGTCGGGGCGAAGGCGGCCTAGAACAGCTTGGCCTGCGGCGCGGTGCGGTGGCGGCCGAAGTATTCCGCCGCCCGCGATGTCGCCATGCGGCCGCGCGGTGTACGGTCGAGAAAGCCGAGTTGCAGCAGGTACGGCTCATAGACCTCTTCGATGGTGGCGCCCTCTTCGTCAATCGAGGCCGCGATGGTGCTGAGGCCCACCGGCCCGCCGGAGTACTTGTCGAGAATCGTCAGCATGATCTTGCGGTCGATCTCATCCAGGCCCCAGCGGTCGACTTCCAGCAGATCGAGCGCGGTGACCGCCACGTCGTGCGTCACAATGCCGCCCGCCCGCACCTGCGCGTAATCGCGCACGCGCCGCAAGAGACGATTCGCAATGCGCGGCGTCCCGCGGCTGCGGCGGGCCACTTCGCCGGCGGCGTCCTCTTCGATTTCCACGTTCAGGATTCCGGCCGAGCGCAGCACGATGCGCGCCAGGTCCGCTTCCCCGTAATGATCCAGGCGCAGCACCAGCCCGAAGCGTCCGCGTAACGGCGCGCTGACCAGACCCTGCCGCGTGGTGGCGCCGATGGCCGTGAACTTCGGCATCGGCAGCGAATGCGTTCGGGCGCCGACGCCCGCGCCCACCAGAATATCGACGCGGAAATCCTCGAGCGCCGAATAGAGCATCTCCTCGACATCGGGCAGCAGCCGGTGGATCTCATCAATGAAGAACACCTGGCGCGGGCGGATGTTGGACAGAATGCCGGTCAGGTCCAGCTTCTTTTGCAGTACCGGGCCGGAGGTCTGCTCGAAACCAGCCTCGAGTTCCTGCGACACCAACTGCGCCAGCGTCGTCTTGCCGAGGCCGGGCGGGCCGTAGAGCAGCACGTGGTCCATCGCCTCGCCGCGCTGTTTGGCGGCTTCGATGGCGATGGCCAGGTTCTCTTTCAGCTTGGGTTGCCCGGTGAAGTCCGCCAGGCGTTGGGGCCGCAGCGTGGCCTCAAACTGCTTCTCGCCTTCGAGCGCCACGCCCGAGGCGATTCCTCTCTCGCGCATGGATGTTTCAGGTTAACGCACCAGTTCCAGCGCGCGGCGGAAACGGGTCTCGAAGTCCATCGCCTTGCCCTCCGCGGCGATCTTCGCCAGTGCGGCTTCGGCGGCGGCGCGTTGACAGCCGAGATTCAGCAGCGCCGAGAGCACGTCTTCATCCAGCGGCGCGCGGGCGGGCTGCGCGGCTGGCCCCGCCCGATGGCGGCGGCGAATCT
>CAYNDS010000003.1:6968-13558 GCA_964395885.1 uncultured Solibacteraceae bacterium
CGAGATCGCGCGGCTCGGCGGGCTGACCGACGTGCGCGGGCGGGCTGCGCCGGCAGCGCGTCCGATGCGGCGCCCAGCTTGTCTTTCAGTTCCAGCACCAGACGTTCCGCCGTCTTCTTGCCGACGCCGGGAATGCGCGTCAGCCGCGCGAGATCGCCCGTTCGGATGGCCGCCACCAGGTCCGACACGGCCAGTCCGGAAAGCACCGTGACGGCCAGCTTCGGCCCGATGCCGCTGACACCGATCAGCTTCTCGAACACCGTCTTCTCTTCTTTTGTCGCGAAGCCGAACAGCGCCAGCGCGTCCTCCCGGACATGGGTGTGGACGAAGAGAGACCCCGTGCCGCCGACGTCGGGCAGCGCCGTGTAAGTGGAAACGGGAATGGTGACGTCGTAGCCGACTCCGTTGCAATCGACAATGACCTGTCCCGGAGTCTTGTCCAGCAGCGTGCCGCGCAGGTGCGCAATCATCGGAAGACTTCAGCTTACATGGCGCGACGGCTCTTCTTCGTTCCCTGGGTGCGCGGCGGCAAGGCCGAACTGCGCGGAGACGATGCCCAGCACCTGACGCGCGTGTTGCGTGTCGAACGCGGGCAGGTGTATCAGATTGCCGACGGCTCCGGCGCGGTCTACCTGGCGGAGGTCACGCAGGCACACAAGGGCTTGGTGGAGTTTGACGTCCGCGAACGGCAGCCCGAACCTGCGCCGCTGCCCGACGTCACTCTGTTGGCGGCGCTGGTCAAGTTTGACGCCTTCGAGTGGATGATCGAGAAGGCGACGGAGTTGGGCGCGGCGCGCATTGTGCCGGTTCTGGCGGCGCGCAGCGAGCATGGCCTGGAACGCGCCGTGGGCAAGAAACTGGAGCGGTGGCGGAAGATTGCGCTGGAAGCGAGCCAGCAGTCGCGCCGGGTGACCGTTCCCGACATCGGGGAGCCGATCGCATTTTCGGCCGCCCTGGCATGGGACACGGCGAGTCGTTTGTTCGCGAACGAGGCGGGCGGTACCTCGCTGATTGACGTACCACTGCAGGCTCCGGCAGCGGTACTGATTGGGCCGGAAGGCGGTTGGACGAGCGAAGAACGTGAAGCAGCATCGAATTGGACGCAAATATCTTTAGGACCGCTGATCCTTCGCGCCGAGACCGCCGCCAGCACGGCTCTCGCCATTGTGACGGCCCGGTTGCGGTAAGATACGGCGAAAGATTGCAAAGGAGGTTTTCTCAAACATGAGGAAACTCGCATTGCTGGCGCTCTCGGCAGCGTCGCTTGTTGCTCAGACTACGTCGACCTCGCTGCTCGGCACCGTCTCGGATCCCTCTGGCGCGGCTGTCGCAGGCGCTAAAGTCACGGCCACCAACGTCGCCACGCAGGTGAAGCGCGAGGACGTCACGACCTCGACGGGCGACTACAATTTTCCGCTGATCGACGTGGGCGAGTACACCGTCACCGTCGAGATGGCCGGCTTCAAGACGTTCACGCGTGCCAACGTGGTGGTGCAGATCAACGAGAAAGTCCGCGTGGACATTGGCCTGCAAGTGGGTCAAGTCTCGGAGCGTGTCGAGGTCACCGGCGCAATCGCGGCACTGAAGACCGACGAGGCTTCGATTGGTGAAGTGCTGGAGCAGCGCCGCATTGTCGAACTGCCGATCAATGGCCGCAATGTCGGCAATCTGGCGGTGTTGCAGGCGGGCGTGATGTTCGGGCCGCGCGGCGGCTTGGATGGACAGGCGGGAGCGGGCGGCGGTATCCCGATTCCGGGCCAGACCATCGCGATTGTGGCGAACGGGCAGCGCGAAACGAATCAGCACGCGACGCTCGACGGTGTGGTTGCCACGGAGGCGCGCATCAATACGGTGCCGTTCTCGCCCTCGCCGGAAGCGATTGAAGAGATGAAGGTGCTCACCGGCAGCTACTCCGCCGAGTACGGCTTCAACTCCGGCGCGCAGCTGGTGATGGTGATGCGCAGCGGCGGCAACGACCTGCACGGCGCGGCGTTCAACTTCCTGCGCAACGACGCACTGGACGCGGAGAACTACTTCCAGAACTACTTCAACACGGGCGCTCGCTTGCCGAAGCAGGGCATCCGGCAGAATCAGTTCGGCGCGGTGTTGAGTGGTCCGGTGCTGCTGCCGAAGATCTATAACGGCAAGAACAAGACGTTCTTCATGTTCAACTTTGAAGGTCGGCGGCGGCGTCTGCCGGGCGCGGCGTCTTCGGCGCTGGTGCCGTCGGAAGCGTTCCGCTCGGGCGACTTCAGCGCACTCCTGAACCGTCGCAATGCGGCGGGCGCGGCGCTGCCCCCGGTGCAGATTGTCGACCCGGCAACGGGCACTCCTTTCCCGGGCAACATCATTCCGGCCAGCCGCATCGCCCCCGCGGCGCGCAACCTGAACAGCTTCTGGGAGCGTCCACAGGTGAACCTGGCGGACCCGCTGACCGGCTTCAACTACACAGGGCGCGGGCGGCAGACGATCGACGACGATCAGTACTACGTCAAGGTCGATCACAACTTCTCGAGCAACGACAAGATCATGGCCCGCTACGCCACCAACTCTGTCGGCTGGTTGCAGGTGCCGGGCGCGAGCCCGCAGTTCACCTATCTGGTGGATGGACGCAACGACAACCTGGCGACGCAGTGGATTCACGTCTTCTCGCCGACCGCGATTCTCGAAACGCGCTACGGGTACACGCGCTCCAAGAGCGACAGCTTCAACCCGCGCGCGAATACGGACTTCAATCTGCAGTCGATCGGCCTGGACGGCTTCCGCGTGGTGAACGACAACAACCGTCCGCTGACGCGTCGCGAGACCGGCGTGCCGTCGATGACCGTCGCCGGTTTCCAGGGCCTGGCGGAACTGGACGGCGGCAACGGCTTTGACGACAACAAACTGCACATGGTCAGCTCCAGCTTGAACTTGAGCTTCGGCGCGCACAACGTGAAGGCCGGCGGCGAGTATCGTTGGATTTCGCTGTTCCGTGGCGCGGCGAACGTTCCGCGCGGTTCGTTCAACTTCACGGGCAACCTGGCGAATAACTCCTATGCGCAGTTCCTGCTGGGTCTGCCGAGTGACACCAACACTCCCGAGGGCTTGCCATTAACCGACGTTCGCCAGGACCGCATGGGCTTCTACGTCGTCGACGATTGGAAGGCGTCCCGCAAGCTGACGGTGAACATCGGCCTTCGCTACGAGTACAACACCGCTGCCACCGACGTTCGTGGCTTGTGGCGCAGCGCCGAACTGCGCGGCGGACAGTGGACGTTTGTGCCGGCCAAGATTCGCGAACAGTACAACTTCTACACGCCACAGCGGAACATGTTCATGCCGCGCCTGGGCCTCGCCTATCGGCTGACCGACAAGTGGGTGCTGCGCGCCGGCTATGGCATCTTCTACAACGTTCACCAGCTGAACAACTACACGATTCTGAATCTGAATCCGCCGTTGTCCGGTTCGTCGAACTTCGTGAACAACGCGGCGAACAATGCCCTGGTGAACCCGGCAAGCCCGCTGACGTTCGCCAACCCGTTCGGCGTGGTCAACCGCTCGATCGGCACCAGCGCGAACGTTCTGAACACGAACAACTTCCAGCCGCAGGTGCACCAGTGGAGTTTCGACATCCAACGCTCCCTGCCGTTCGGCATGGTGTTGAACGTGGGCTACGTGGGATCGAAGACCTCCTTCCTGGACAACACGGTGGAATTGAACTCTCCGGACCCGGCGTTCAATACGCCGACGTCGACGCTGCAATCCCGCCGTCCGTTCCAGACCATTAACGACGACGGCGTCATCCGGCCTCTGACGCGGCTGCGGTGGCTGGATTCCGGCGCGAACAGCTGGTATCAGGGCTTGCAGATGACGCTGCAAAAGCGTTTCTCCAACGGCCTGTCGTTCTCCATCGCGCACACGTTCTCCAAGTCGTTGTTGGAAGGCTACGGTCGCAATGAGGGCGATGGTTTCAACCCGAACACCTACCAGAACCCGCGCAATCGCGCGGCGGAAAAGCAGCGCGCCGGCTTCGATGCGACGCACAACATGGTCGCCAACTTTGTTTACGAACTGCCGCAGTTGAAGAACTCGAACGGCTTCGTTCGCGGAGTCCTCGGCGGCTGGCAGACCAACGGCGTCATCACGCTGCGTACCGGCTTCCCCTTCACGGTGACGCAAGGCGCGATCACCAACACGGCGAACGTCACCATTCGTCCGGACCGCATCGCGAACGGCAGCCTCGCCAATCCGACGGTGGACCGGTGGTTCGACGCAAACGCGTTCCGACTGGTGAGCTGCCAGAACACGGCCACGCCGGAACTGTGCCGCTACGGCAATTCCGGCGCGGGCATTCTGGAAGGACCAGGGGCGAAGGTAGTGGACTTCTCGCTGTTCAAGAACTTCACCATCACCGAGCGCTTCAAGCTGCAGTTCCGAGGCGAGTTCTTCAATCTGTTCAACACGCCGCAGTTCTCGCGGCCGACGCCCGCCCTGCTGACCGGACCGGGCTTCCTGCCGACGCGCAACGCGGCGGGCGGCATCGACTTCCCGTCGCAGACGGGGCCACGCGCGCCCTCCACGCCGGGACAGATCACGTCCGTGGTGGTGCCCAACCGCAACATTCAGTTTGGGTTGAAGTTGCTGTGGTAACGCGTCGCGAGTTCGCTCTTTCGGCTTTGGCGTCGAGCACTGTGCTCGGCGCCAATGACCGTCTTCGAATTGGCGTGATCGGCTGCGGCGGGATGGCGACGGGCCACATCCGCAGCCTGCTGCCGATTCGCGAGTCGGACAACTTTGAGATCTCCGCCGTCTGCGACGTGTATCAGAAGCGTCTGGACGCCGCGGTGAAGCTCACCGGCGGCAAGCCCGTTAAGGACTACCGCTCCATCCTCGACGACAAGAACATCGATTACGTCCTGATCGCCACGCCGGAGCACTGGCACTATCAGATGGCGATGGACGCGGTCGCGGCCGGCAAGCATGTCTATTGCGAAAAGCCGATGACGCAGACGCCGGAGCAGGCCAGGAAACTGGTTGCGGCCGTGAAGGCGTCGAAGCTGAAGGTCCAGGGCATGTCGGATGACAGCTACGAGACGGCCTACCAGTTTGTCAAGGACGGCGCGCTCGGCAAGGTTGTCCTCGCGCAGATCGACTATTCGCGCAATCACAAGGAAGACTTCTGGTCCGGCGCGCCGGACATGGATGTGCAGCCCGGCGTGAACCTGGATTGGAAAGCGTGGCTGGGTCCGGCGCCGAAGCAGGAGTTCACGATGGACCGCTTCCTGTACTGGCGGCGGTATTGGGATTTCTCGGGCGGCATCGCCAGCGACCTGTTTGTGCATCGGGTGACGCGCATCATCAAGGCGCTGAATCTGACGTTCCCGGAGCGCGGCGTCGGCTTCGGCGGCAAGTTCTTCTGGACGGAATCGAAGGCCGAGATTCCGGACACGCTGAACATTCTGCTCGACTATCCGGGCGGACCCACGGTGCAGTTGATCTCGTCGATGGCCAGCGACGTGAAGGTGGACCATCTGCTGCGCGGCAACAAGGCGACGCTGGAGTTCACGAACACGGGCTTCACCATCACGCCGCAACGCTTGTACGAGGATGAGGCGAAGATGCACGTCCACCTGAAGAGCGGTGGCGAGCGCACGGACCTGCATCATCAGAACCTGATGCGGGCCATCCGGCAGAATGAGCCGCTGAAGTGCGATGTGGAACTGGGTATGTACGGAGTGGTGGCGTGCTACATGGGCAATGAGAGCTTCCGGCGCGGCAAGATCACGCGCTGGGATACGGGCAAGCAGCGCGTCGTGTACGCCTAACGGCTGCGCTGCCCTCTGTTTTGTTTGCTTTCGATTGGTTTCGCTCCGGAGCGGCCGTTTTGTGTTCCCTGCAACGGCAAGAGGGGCCTGGGTGACCGCATGACCAGGCTCGGACCCCGGTTTCTTATCCCACGCCAGGTTTCCTAGGACCGCGACGTTTCAACGCCACCGTGCGGGTGGTCGTCTGGGCGGCTGCCGTCCAGAGGTGTCGGCGGCAGCTCTTGATTGAAGAGTGGCATGAACGCGCGGAGGCGGCGGGCGCGCGGGATCGGAAACCGCTGCAAACAAGGCAAATTGCGTCCGGCTTGGGTTGTGACACGGTTTTCCGTGCGGCGCGAGACTTGGGCTGATGTTTCCCCGCTGGAACCTCGTCCGGATCGTTGCGACGGTGCACGGCCTGGTTGCGGCGATGGTCGCGCAGGACCGCGGCTGCGGCGTGTACGCCGTCGGTCCCGGGGCGCGGCCGATCGGGCCCGAAGGATCCACTGACGTCCTGCAAGGGTGGGCCCACGGTCTCCGGTACGCGGTTGCGCCCGACGGGCGGGCCACAGTGGCTCATGTGTGGGCGGGAGATTGCCACAGCCCGTACAACTGTCTGGAGCGTCTGGACCACCGCACTGGCGACCGCACAAGGTGGAAAGCGCGGCGGTGGATCGGATCGCGGTGGACCGTTCCGGCCAGCAGGTGGCAGCGGAGTCGATGGGCCGGATCTTCGTGTGGACGGGAAACTGGCGGGAGGTGGCGCGCGGACAGCTGGGCGCGTGGTCGAGCGATCGAAAGGGG
>CAYNDS010000003.1:13568-17755 GCA_964395885.1 uncultured Solibacteraceae bacterium
AAAGGGGCTGGCCATTGTCAACGTAGGCGGCGCGGCGGCGGTCGTCGAGATCGAGCCCCTCACCGTCCGGACAGACGGGACGTTCCGGCCGTCTCGACACTCCGGTGTGGCATGGATTCCGGGGTCGAACCGACCGGTGCGGTCACTACGGAGTGGTGGGCACGCTGGCCCCGACTGCGCACGGTGACGGTCGAGGACGAGGGCTTCGGCGCAGCTCCGGCGCGGTTAGGCGGCGACCTTCTTGCGCGCCAGGATCGGGCGCAGCGCGAGGTTGGTCAGAATCATCACGGCGGAGGCGGCAGGCAGCAGCAGCAGCGCGGTGGAGAGTGACGAGTTGGCGGCGATGCCGCCGATGATCGGGGAGCTGATCGCCAGGCCGATCCACCCGAAGGTGATCACGATGCCCATGGCGGTGGCGGTGCCGCGCGGGAACGAGTCGGCGACCATGGCGAGCGTGGTCGGGAAGACGGGCGCCATGGCGAGTCCGGCGCAGAAGACGGCGACGGTGGCCATCTCGGTGGAGGACGACTGCAGCATCAGATACGTGGTGGCCAGCATGAGCACGCTGGAGGCGAGCGTCACGGTGACGGCCTGGACCTTGATCAGGACTCGCGAGACGACCACGCGTCCGATCAGCAGGCCGAGGGCGAAGCCCAGCGAGAGGATGTTGAGGGCAGTTTTTTCCTCAATGCCGCGCGAGAGCAGGTACTTCACCAGCCAGTTCCAGACGCCGACTTCGCAGGCCACGTAGAGGAACAGGAAGATGGAGAAGAGGCCGAGGGCGGGGTTGCCGAGCATGGTGCCGACCTCGGCGAGCTTGAAGCCGCGTTCACCGGTGGGTCCGGGAATGGTGGTGATGGCGTTGACGATGAGGGCGACGACGGCGAGGGCTCCGGCGAGGTAGCAGATGCGGGCGGCGTCGTTATTCATCAGGTTGCCGGCGATGAAGGGCGTAGCGAGTCCGCCTAAGCCGAAGAAGAGATTGAGGAAGTTGAGCATCGAGGCGCGGCGCGACTCATTGATATCGCTGGCCAGCGCGTTGGCCGCCGTGACCAGCACGCCACCGCCGAAGCCCTGGATGAAGAGCGCGAGGCGGAGTTGGGTGTAGTCGCCGCCGGTGGCGGGCAGATAAAAGAGCGCTGCTGCAATGAGGAACAGGGCGAGCAGCATTGCCACTTTTTTTCCCTTGTTGTCGATCAGGGGGCCGACCGAGAGGGAGGCGATGACCAATCCGAGAGCCTGAGCGAGGGCAATCGTTCCGTTCTGGTCGTCAGTCAGCTTGAAGCTGGGCATGATGGTGCCGAGCATGGCGGCGATCATGCCGTAGACGAAGATGCCGAGGACGGCGGCGAGAATCAGCATAAGCCCAAAGATCGTAACACGGCTGCCATGCCGGACGAGGGTTCGGGCGGGAGCTGAGGGGAGTTAGCTGAGGGCGGCGCGGCCGGCGCGGCTGACGGCGCGCTGCACCAGGCGGCGCGGGTCGAGCAGATGCATGGGGCGGAAGCGGCGCGGGGTCCACTTGGTGCCGGGGGCGAACTCGATGCCGAGGAAATAGCCGACATCGCGATAGATGCAGTAGCGGACGGTGCCGCGGAACTCAGCCTTTTCGTGGCGGATGGTGACGGCAACGCCCATCGGAAGGGCGTCTTCGGTTTGGAGACAAAGGCCCTTCAGGGAAATGTCTTCCATATTGGCGCCGATCGAATGGACGCGGCCGGCGGGGTCACGCCACTGCAGTTGGACAAGGTCGGCGCAGAGCATCCGGTGAGTGTCGCGACGTTCGCTCATTTCAATACTTCTATCGGCGGAATCCTCTTCGCGATTTAGGGGATTCCTGCATGCGGCGCTAAATCCTTTGGAAGAGCGCGACGACTTTCGACAGGGACTTCTGCTCCAGGATGTGGGGGACCATCTTCGTTTCACGCTCGTCGATTTCCTGGGCGCGCTTGAGGACTTCGGCCGCACGGTCGGCCGGGACGCGGACAGCGCCGTCCTCGCCGGCAACCAGAATGTCACCCGGCTTGATCACGACACCGGCGCACTCAACGGGCTGCTGATTGAAGACGCTGGCCCAACGGGAGACGGAACTGGAAGGCACGACGCTGCGCGCGAAGACGGGCAGGCCGAGACCGCGGATTTCCATCACATCGCGAATGGCGCCATCGATGACGAGTCCGGCCATGCCGCGGGCTTTCGCGGCGGTGGCCATAAGGCCGCCGGCGCCGGCGACATCGAGAGTGCCTTCGACGACAATCACGCCGATTTCGCCGGCATTGGCCTGATCGAGCATTTCAACGGAATGCCGGGCGCTGAGCGCGGCGGTGGCTTTGTCGGGCGTGGTCTGGCGGAGCAGGGCGGTGCGGGCGCGTCCGACGATGCGCTCCGGAACTTTGGGTCCGACGATGCGGGGGCGCATGTCGTGAGCGAGGAAGCCGCGCTGACCGGTGACCTGGTCGACGGCATCGGCGACGCTGGCGATGGCGACTTTGGAGAAGCCGTCGAGCAAGGGATCGGGGGCGGCCTGGACGGCTTCGGTGCGGGTCCAGACAAGGCCAAGGGCCAGAATCGCGACGGGGGCGGAGACAAGCAGCCAACGATGACGCATGAGCGCCATTTTATCGCCCGGCAGCGAAGGAACTGGCTTTCCGCTCGACGCTGCGCAGTAGGCGAAGCGTGCCGAGCGCCGTCGCCACCAGCAGGAGAATCAGCGGCAGACGCCACACGGCAAGCTGGTGGACCTGCAGGAGCAGGCCACCGCCAGCTCCAATCGCCGCCGCAGTGAGCAGCCACGCGAGGGCGGCGCGAGAAGAACCCGCGCGGGCGAGGACGCGATGATGGAGGTGCTCCCGGTCCCCTTCCCAGATCTTGCGTCCGGCGGCGGAGCGGCGGAGGACGGCTAGGGTGACATCGAGCAGGGGAAGCGCGAGGGCACAGAGCGGCAGCGCAAAGGCGAAGACGGCCGCCTGCTTGACGGTCCAGAGGAGGCCGAAGCAGCCGAGCAGATATCCGATGACGAGTGAGCCGCCGTCGCCGAGAAAGATGCGGGCGGGCGGGGCGTTATAGCGGAGAAATCCGATGAGGGCGGCGGCCAGCGGGAGGGCGGCCACGGCGAGTCCGGACTGCCCGCTGAGGAGGCCGGCGGCGAACAGGGTGAGGGCGCCGATGGCGGCAACCCCGGCACAGAGTCCGTCCAGGCCGTCGATCAGGTTGAGGGCATTGGCGGCGAGCACGAGCCACAGGACGGTGGCGGGAAGGCTGATCGCAGCCGGCAAGGTGGTGTCGCCCCAGGACTCCATGCGGACGCCGGACAGAAAGGCGATGGTCGCGGCGAGGGTTTGGCCGAGGAGCTTGGCCCAGGGCGGGAGGTCGGCGAGATCGTCAAAGTAGCCGACGGCGAACATGGCGACGGCTCCGGAGGCAGTCTTTTGGGCGAAGGCGTTGGGGAGTTCTCCGGCGAAGGCGAGCGCGAAGCCGTAGGCGAGGAAGACGGCAATTCCGCCGGTGCGGGGGGTGGCTTGGGTGTGGATGTGACGTCCGCCGGGGCGGTCGAGGAGCCGGAAGCGACGGCCGAACCGGGCGAGGAGAGGAGTCAGAAGCAGCGACGCTGCCAAGGCGCGAACGGCTAGCCAGAACAGGTCCATGAATAGACCTAGTGCGCGCGGAGGGGGAGTCTTCTCAAGGGCAAATCTGACATGAATTGTCATTCATGGTGCCAGGCACCATGAATCTGATTTCATCTTGGGGTTCGCTACACTGCGGAGGTGTTCTCGAAAGTACTGGTCGCGAATCGGGGGGAGATTGCAGTTCGGATCATTCGCGGGCTGCGAGAGGCGGGGATCGGGAGCGTTGCGGTCTACTCGGACGTGGACCGCCCGTCGCTGGCGGTGCGAATGGCGGATGAAGCCGTGCACATCGGGGCGGCGCCGTCCGCCGAGAGCTATCTGCGGATCGATAAGCTGATCGACGCCGCGCGGCGGACCGGGGCGCAGGCCATCCATCCGGGTTACGGGTTTCTGAGCGAGAACGCGGATTTTGCGCAGGCGTGCGCGGACGCGGGGATCGCTTTCATTGGGCCGTCGGCGGAGTCGATCCGGCTGATGGGATCGAAGACAGCGGCGCGGAAACTGGCGCAGCAGGCGGGGACGCCGACGCTGCCGGGGACGGCAGACCCGATTGCCGATCCG
>CAYNDS010000003.1:17765-34523 GCA_964395885.1 uncultured Solibacteraceae bacterium
GCGATCCGTTTGGCGCGCGAGATCGGCTATCCGGTTCTGTTGAAGGCGGCGGAGGGGGGCGGCGTGAAGGGCATGCGGCGCGTCGACCGCGAGGAAGACTTAGCGGCAGCGTTGCGCGATGCGGCGAGCGAAGCGGAGCGGTCCTTCAAGTCGAGCGAAGTCTTCATCGAGAAATTTCTGGAGCGGCCGAGGCACATCGAAGTGCAACTGTTCGGCGATCAGCACGGCAACTATGTGTACTTCGGGGAACGCGAGTGCTCCATTCAGCGGCGGCATCAGAAAGTCATTGAAGAGTGTCCGTCCCCGCTGGTGGCGCTCCATCCGGAGATGCGACGGGCGATGGGAGAGGCAGCGGTGGCGGCGGCGCGGGCTGCCGGATACTACAATGCCGGGACCGTCGAGTTTCTGGTGGACGGCGACAATCGCTTCTACTTCCTGGAAATGAACACGCGCCTGCAGGTGGAGCATCCGGTGACGGAGCTGGTGACGGGGGTGGATCTGCTGCAACTGCAGCTAACGGTGGCGGCAGGTGAGCCGCTGCCCTTGCGGCAGGAGGACGTTTCCTGGCGCGGGTGGGCGATCGAGTGCCGGATCTATGCCGAAGATCCGGAGAATTTCCTGCCGCAGCCGGGCAAGCTGACGCGATTCGACGTGCCGAGCGGTCCGGGAGTGCGCGTCGATTCCGGCGTGTATCCGGGCTGGACGGTGCCGATGGAGTATGATCCGCTGCTGGCGAAGTTGTGCGTTTGGGGCGCGGACCGGAACGTGGCCATCGCGCGGCTGGAGCGGGCGCTGTCGGAGACCTACGTCGGCGGGATTCAGGCGAACCTGAGCCTGTTCCGCGAGATTGCGGCGGATCCGGAGTTTCGGGCGGGAAATCTGAGCACGGCGTTTCTGGAGGGGATGTTCGCGCGGCGGAAGAAGACGGAGCCGGCCAAGGAAGTGGTGGCGGCGGCGCGGGCGGTCAAACAGGTGTCCAAGCGGGCGCAGCGGCCGGCGGCAACCAGCACGATGGGCAGCAGTTGGAAGCGAGAGAACCGGAGGAACCTGTATCGATGAGCGCGCCAACGCCGCTGGACATTGTGGAAGTGGAGCCGGGAGTCTACTCCGTGCTGGATCAGGGCCGCAGCTATGAAGTGCGGCTGGAGGGCGATCAGGCAGAGGTGCGTGGGCTGGCCTTCCAGATTGAAGACGAGGTGGAGAACGGGACGAACGCGGGCGGACGCTCCGGCGTGGTGAAGATCGCTTCGCCGATGCCGGGCAGGGTGATTCGGGTGTTGGTGGCGGCTGGGGACACGGTGAAGGCCGGGCAAGGCATCGTGGTGGTGGAAGCGATGAAGATGCAGAACGAGATGAAGTCTCCGAAAGCCGGCGTCGTGAAGCAGTTGAATGCACAGGCGGGTGGGACGGTGGCGGCGCGGGAAGTGATCGCTCTGATCGAATAGAGAGATGGGGGCGGCGGTGGACGTTTGCACGAAGTGCGGGGGATCCGGCTGGGTGGTGGAGGAGCGCGAGGGAATCCGCGCGGCCCGGCGTTGCGGCTGTCTGGCGGCACAGCGGGCGGGCCGGAACGCCGATGCGGCGCAGATTCCGCCGAAGTATGCGGCAGCGTCTCTGGAGAACTTCTCGACGCGGCCGGAGAACCCGTATGCGATGCCACAGATGCAGAATGCGGTGATCGCGGTGCGGGCCTATACGCGAGACTTTCCGATGGCCCCGAAGCCGGGGCTGATGCTCATCGGCAACACCGGCACGGGCAAGACACACCTGGCGGTGGCCGCCTTGAAGCTGCTGCTGGCGAAGGGCCACCAGGGCATCTTTTTCGACTATCAGAATCTGCTGGAGCGCATCCGGTCGAGCTACGATTCCACATCGGGGCAGAGTGACCGCGAGGCCTATCGGGTCGCGCTGGATGCCGAGGTGCTGCTGCTGGACGATTTGGGCGCGCATCGGGTGACGGATTGGGTGGAAGACACGGTGACGTCGATCATCACCTGGCGATGCAATCACCAGAAGGCCACGATCGTGACGACGAACTATCCGGACCCGGACGCCGGCAGCGAGGTGGTAACGCGGGCGAGTGGCGTAGGCGCGGCGCCGCAGACACGGGTGACGCTTGCCGAGCGCGTGGGAATGCGCGCGCGCAGCCGGCTGTTTGAGATGTGCCGCGTGATCAAGATGCCCGATGTGGAGGACTACCGGGTGTACCGGTCGCGGTCAGGCGCGGCGTAAGTCATCGAGCGAAAGGCGTCCGGTGTAGACGGCCATGCCGAGTGCGGCGTGGATACCGAGTTGCTTCAAGGCGCGCACGTCATCGAGTGTGGTGATTCCACCGGCGGCAGTGATTTCGTGCGCGGTGGCGGCGCGAAGGCGGGCAAACCAGTCAAGGTCCGTGCCCTGCATCATGCCTTCCTTATCGACGTAGGTGCAGAGGAAGCCGGCGCAGTAGGGCTCCAGTTGACGGATGACCTGCTCGGCGGTGAGGTCCAGCGACTCGCGCCAGCCCTTGATGACGATGCGTCCTTGCTTGGAGTCGAGCGCGATGACGGTGCGGGTGGCGTCGAGCGTGGAGAGGAAAGCAGTGTCGATGCCGTCCTTGGTGAAGGCAGCGGTGCCGACGATGACGCGGTCCGCACCCTGGGCGAGGAGACGTTCGAAGCGTTCCTTTGTGCGCACTCCACCGCCCACGCGGCAGCGCGCACGGCTGCAGAGATAGGCCACCAGATCGCTGTTTTCGCCGGAGCCGATGGCGGCGTCGAGGTCGATGACCTGGATGGTGTCGAAGCCGGCGAACTTGGCGAGCATTTCGTCGGGCGAGTCGACTTCGAGCGCCTTGTCGCGCCCCTGGACCAGTTGGACGACTTTCGCGCCCATGAGATCAATGCAGGGAATAATCATGCGTTTGCCGGTGGCCGGATGGGAATTCCTTCCGCTTGGAGATAGCGTTTGAGATCGTCGACGGTATAGGTGCCGAAGTGGAAGATGGAGGCGGCGAGGGCGGCATCGGCTTCCCCCTCCACCAGGACACGAGCGAAGTCTTCCGGCTTGCCGCCGCCGCCGGACGCGATGACGGGGATGCGCGTGGCGCGCGAGACGGCGCGGGTGAGTTCACAGTCGAAGCCCTGCTGCACGCCGTCGGTGTCCATCGAAGTGAGCAGAATCTCTCCGGCGCCGAGCTTTTCGCCGCGCGCTGCCCATTCGATGGCGTCGATGCCGGTGTCTTCGCGCCCGCCCTTGACGTAGACGTGCCAACTGGAGCCGTGGCGTCGCGCGTCGATGGCGAGCACGACGGCTTGCGCGCCGAACTCAGCGCTGAGTTCGGTGATGAGTTCCGGACGGTGGACGGCGGCGGTGTTGACGCTGACCTTGTCGGCGCCGGCGACCAGGACACGGCGGGCATCGAGCACCTTTCGAATTCCGCCGCCGACCGTGAGCGGGATGAAGACGCGACGCGCGGTGCGGAAGACGACATCGACCATGGTGCTGCGCTCATCGCTGGACGCGGTGATATCGAGAAAGACGACCTCGTCGGCGCCCTGCTGGTTGTAGCGGTCAGCGAGTTCGACGGGGTCTCCGGCATCGCGAAGGTTGACGAAGTTGACGCCCTTGACCACGCGGCCCGCGGTGACGTCCAGACAGGGAATGATGCGTTTGGCGAGCATGCGATTTCTCAGAGAGCGGCGAAGTTGGCGACGATGCGAAGGCCGATGGGTCCGGACTTCTCCGGATGGAACTGCACGCCGAAGACGTTGTCCTGTTCCAGTACCGCGGTGAACGGTACGCCATACGTGCATTGCGCGGACGTCGCGGGCGTCACGGGGCAGTAGTAGCTGTTGGCGAAGTAGACATGGGGGTGCTCCGCGAGGCCTTCGAGAAGGCGCGACGGCTTGCGGCGTTCCAGGTCATCCCAGCCCATGTGGGGAACGCGAAGGTCTGGAGCGAAGCGGCGGACGGTGCCTTCAAGAATCGCGAGGCCCTGCTGCCCGGGAGCTTCCTCACTGTCGGTGAAGAGCGCCTGCAGGCCCAGGCAAATGCCGAGAAACGGAGTGCCGGCCTGGATGCGTTCGACGAGCGGTTCCCGGACGCGCATGGCATCGAGGGCGCGCATCATCTGGCCGAAGTGACCGACGCCGGGAAGAACGATGCGGGTGGCGCGGCGAATCCGCGCGGCATCGTCGACCACTTCAAACGCTGCACCGACTTCGGCGAGAGTGTTCTGGACAGAGCGCAGATTGCCGGCGCCATAGTCGAGGATGGTGATCACTTCTGCGCCGCCTCCAGCAGTCCTTTGGTGGAGGGCAGTTGATCCTTGAGCCTCTCATCCGTGGAGGCGGCGTAGCGCAGTGCCCGGGCGAAGCACTTGAAGATGGCTTCGATCTTGTGATGGTTGGAGCGGCCGTGAAGGATGAGCGCGTGGAGGTTGGCTCCGGCGTGGGTGGTGAAGCCGTGGAAAAAGTCTTCGCTGAGTTCCGTGACGTAGTCGCCCACCAATCGGGTGCGGACCTTGTCCTGATAGACCAGCGCGGGGCGGCCGCCGAGATCGATGGCCACTACGGCGAGCGTTTCGTCCATGGGCAGGACGAAGTAGCCCGCGCGGTTGATGCCGACGCGGTCACCCAACGCCTTGGCGAACAACTGTCCGAGAACGATTCCGACATCTTCGACCGTGTGATGCTGGTCAACGTCGAGATCGCCTTCGGCCTTCAGGTCGAGATCAAACCCGCCGTGTTTGGTGAACAGTTCCAGCATGTGGTCAAAGAACCGGATGCCGGTGGAGATCTGGTAGCGGCCTTGCCCTTCGATGACGAGGGCACCGGAGATTTGCGTTTCCTTGGTGATGCGCTCAACGGTGGCGGTTCTCATGCCAGTAGAGCCTCCAGTTCATTGATTTCGGTGATGGCCATGGGGGCGCCGCTCTCGGCTCCGACGCCGAGAAACGGAACGCCCGCACCCTTGGCGGATGCAGCGTCGTCGACCGTGTCGCCGAGGTAGAGCAGCGTCGCGCGGGGATGGCGCGCCTGAATGTCGATCAGGCCGTCCGGGGCGGGCTTGGAACGTGCGACGTTGTCGTCACCCAACACGGCGGTGAAGAAGCGCTGCGCGTCGAACCGACGCAGCGTCATCTGGGCCTCTTCGTTCAGGCGGCCGGTAAAGATGTAGAGCGGTGCGCGGGCGGCGAGGCGGTGCAGCAGTCCGTCGGCGGGAAGCCAGCGCTCCCGCTGCATGTAGGTACCGAAGAACAGCTCATTGAAGACGCGCACGACGGTGTCGTAGGGGATGTCGTGGCCAAGGTCGCGGCAGATGGTCGTCGAAAGCAGCCAATCGTTATTGAAGCCGCCGCGATTCTTGTACGTCTGAATCTCCTCGCGCGTGATCGTCTTTCCGCCGGTGAGTTGCGCGACCGTGGCCTGAATGCAGGCGCGGTAGCTTTCGCGAACGTCGACCAGAACGCCGTCCATGTCAAAGACGATGACGTCGGCTCTCACCATAGCCGTTTCAATTCCTCCAGGAAGCGGGCGGCCTGCGCGCGCGTTCCGACGGTGACGCGAACACCGCCGGGAATCTCGTAACTGCGGTCCCGAACGAGGATGCCGTGGGCACGAAGGGCATCGCGGACTTCAATCGCGCGGGAGCCGGCCAGGAACAACACGAAGTTGGCTTTGCTCGGCAGGGCCTGAATGCCCATGGCGACGAGGCCGGCGAAGATGTCTTCGCGCGCCGCGAGTGCCTCCGCGACGTAGCGGTCAATGTATTCGCGGTCCTCAGTGGCAGCGGCCGCGGCAATGACGGCAAGCTGATTCACGCTGTACGGTGACTGCGCCTTGCGCATCCAAGCGACGTTGGCACTGTGTGAGAAGAGGCAGCCCATGCGCATGGCGGCCATGCCGTAGACCTTGGAGAACGTACGGCTGACGAAGAGGTTGGGGAAGTCGCGAATGCAATCGAGAACGGTGATCCCGGAGAACTCAAAGTAGGCTTCGTCGAACAGGAACAGAGTATCCGGGTACTTCCGGAGCAGGTCGAGTGCGGCCTCGCGTTCCAGCCAGGCGCCGGTCGGGTTGTTGGGATTGGCGATCATCGCGAGGCGCGTGCCGGGACCCAGGTGCGAAGAGACTTCGGCGCCCATGACTTCGGAGTAGAAGCGGTACATCGCATACGACGGCTCCGGGACGTAGACCTGCTGGCCGGCTTCGACAAAGGTATTGACCAGAACCTGAATGGCCTCGTCGGTGCCGTTGGTGAGCAGAAGCTCCGATTCGTCGACGCCGAAGAAC
Organism: uncultured Solibacteraceae bacterium; assembly: GCA_964395885.1. Lineage (GTDB taxonomy): Bacteria > Acidobacteriota > Terriglobia > Bryobacterales > Bryobacteraceae > JAPKYZ01. The sequence continues at coordinate 24,041 of CAYNDS010000003.1, forward strand.
GCCGCGAGTTTCGGACGGGCGGCGGAGTACTCGGGATAGAGCGTCAGCGCGTCGGCGGAGAGTGCGCGCTGCAGCGCTTCGATAACCTTGGGCGAAGCGCCGACCGTGTTCTCGTTGAAGTCGAGACGCATCTTGCCGGAGCGCCCCTCGGCGGGCGGCTTGTAGGGGGCCATGCGGGCGACGGCAGCCCGTGGCTGAATGCTCACTGGCGGACCTCGACCGAGCGGGCGTGTGCTTCCAGACCTTCGGCGCGCGCGAGCGTGGTGACGGTCGGCGCGAGGCGGCGCAACGCCGCCTGATCGAGTTCCTGGGTAGCGATCACCTTGACGAAGTCCGCGCTGGAGAGGCCGCCGCGCAGACGGGCGGCGCCGGAGGTCGGCAGCACGTGGCTGGGTCCGGCGGCATAGTCTCCCGCTGCCTCGGTGGAGACGGGTCCGAGGAAGACACCTCCGGCGTTGACGATGCCGTCGAGGAGTTCCGGATGGTGGAGGCTCAAGTGCTCCGGCGCGAAGTCGTTTGAGAGATCGACCGCCTGCTCCAGCGAATCGACGATGACGATGGCGGAGTTCTTCTTCAGGGCGACGCGAGCGGTCTTGGCAGTGGGCAGCGACTCCATCTGCCAGTCGAGTTCCGCTTCAACGGCGGCGGCAAGCGCTTTGGAGGTCGTCAGCAGAACGGCGGAGGCATCGGTGTCGTGCTCGGCTTGTGCCAGCATGTCGGCGGCAATCCAGCGCGGGTTGCCTTCTTCGGCGATGATCAGAATCTCCGTTGGGCCGGCGACGAAATCGATGCCCACTTCGCCCGCCAGAAGCTTCTTGGCGGCGGCAACGTAGATGTTTCCGGGTCCGACGATGCGATCGGCTTTCGGGACGGTTTTCGTGCCGTAGGCGAAGGCGGCGATGGCGTGCGCTCCGCCGATTTGGAAGATGTTGCCGACATCGAGCAGGGCGGCGGCGGCCAGGATTTCAGGAACCGGCTTAGGCGCGGTGATGGAAATCGACGGCACGCCCGCCACCTGCGCGGGGATGACGGTCATCAAGACGGTGGAGGGCAACGGGTATCGGCCGGCAGGCACATAGGCGGCCATGGCGCCGATGGGTCGAATGACCTGTCCCACCTTCAAGCCGGGAGCGATTGTTTTCGAGGCAGGCCTCGGCAGTTGTAGCTTGGCGTAGGCGCGGATGTTGCGCGAGGCTTTCTCGACGGCGGCGCGAAATTCCGGCGAGACGCGCTCGACGGCGGCTTGCGATTCTGTCGCGGAGACGCGCAACGACTTACCGGAGAACTGGTCAAACTTGCGAGCGTAGTCCAGCACGGCGCGGTCTCCGCGTTTGCGGACGTCGGCGAGAATGGGCCGGACAACGGCCTCGGCCTCTTCCATGCGAGCGGCACGGCGGGCGAGAAGCTTGCCTGCGTCCTGAGCTTTGAGGATTCGAATGGATGGCATGGCTTACATCACGATCTTGTTCAACGGATATTCGACGATGCCTTGGCCGCCGGCTTCCTTCAGGCGTGGAATGATCTGGCGGACGGTGGTTTCGTCCAGGATGGTGTTGAGGGCAACCCAATCCGGATCGGACAGCGCGGACACGGTGGGCATCTTCAGCGCGGGCAGAACCGCGAGCACCTTGTCGAGATCCCGGCGATGAACGTTCAGCAGCAGGCCGACCTTGCCGAGGGCGGCGATGGCGCCGTCCAGAAGCATGCGGATGTCCTCGATCTTGCGCCGCTTCCACGGGTCAGCCCAAGCGGAACGGTTCGCGATGAACTGCGTGTTGGACTCGAGCAACGTTTCGACGATGCGGAGTTTGTTCGCGCGCAGTGACGATCCTGTCTCCGTGACCTCGACGATTGCGTCCGCAAGGTAGGGCGGCTTCACTTCTGTGGCGCCCCAGGAGAACTCGACTTTGGCGGTGACGCCACGCTCGGCGAGGTAGCGTTCGGTGAACTTGACGAGTTCCGTGGCCACGACCTTTCCTTCCAAGTCCTGGACGGAACGGATGGAGGAAGACTCCGGGACGGCCAGCACCCAGCGGACTTTTCGGAAGCTTTGCTTGGAGTAGACGAGTTCCGCCACGGTCTCGACGGACGCGCCGGTTTCCATGACCCAGTCGAAGCCGGTGAGGCCAGCGTCGAGATAGCCGTCTTCGACATAGCGCGCCATTTCCTGGGCGCGAATCAGCATGCATTCGATCTCGTCGTCGTCGATGGACGGGAAGTACGACCGCGTCGAGACGGAGATGGTGAAGCCGGCGCGGCGGAACAGATCGACAGTGGCTTGTTCGAGAGAGCCTTTCGGAATTCCTAATTTCAGCTTGCTCATTTTGATCCCTGGTAGACGACCTTCGGATCGTAGACCTGCTGGTCGACGGTCTCCCATTGCTTGGCCCGGTCGAGAGAGCGGAAGAAGCAACTCTCGTAGCCTTCATGACAGACGCCGGGCCCGATGGCTTCGACGCGGATCAGCACGGCGTCCTTGTCGCAGTCCGTGCGGACTTCGCGAACCAGCAGTTTGTGGCCACTGGATTCACCCTTGATCCACAGCTTGTTCCGGCTGCGGCTGAAGAAGGTGACGACGCCGGTTTCGGCGGTTTTGCGCCACGCCTCCTCGTTCATGAAGCCGACCATGAGCACACGGTCCGTCAGGTCATCCTGAATGACGGCGGCGACAAGGCCATCGAGTTTATTGAAGTCTAAATCCATCGCATCGGTTCCGATTTGCCAATAAAAAAGCCCGCCGAGAGGTTCCCGACGGGCTGCTTGTTCTGAATGCTACTCTCAGATCGAACTCAAGCGGTCCCGCCGGTAGTGGCCATCGGGTGATGGTGCACATGGTCGAGATGGAGGCGGACCGTCATGAAACAAAAAGTATAGCCGAAAGGGCAGCGGGAACGGAAGCGGCTCAGCTTCGGGGGGGCCGCCGGGCGCGCAACTTACGACCCTGCTTCGTCACGAGTCAGACACTCTTCCCTTTGGCCTGTCGTCTCTACACTGGGAATGTGCCCTCATACTTCCCTGTCCTGACTGCCGAAGAGGCGGCGGCGCACATCGGCAACGGCTCTGGCGTCGCACTGAGTGGATTCACGCCGGCTGGCTCCCCGAAAGCGGTTCCCAAGGCCCTGGCGGAGCGCGCGCGCCGAGTACACCAAGCGGGAGAGCCGTTTTCCATCCGGCTGTTCACGGGAGCATCGACCGGGCTGGCCGACGATGAACTGGGCGCGGCAGAGGCGATCCACTGGCGGATGCCTTATCAGACATCCAAGCCGCTGCGCGATCAACTGAACGCGGGCGGGATCGACTTCATCGACATGCACCTGTCGCACTTCTCGCAGATGATCCTGAGTGGATTTCTCGGCGAGATCGATGTGGCAATTGTCGAGGCGAGTGAAATCACCGCCGACGGACGCGTCTACCTGACCACGGGCATCGGCTGCACGCCGGTCTTCCTGCAGCAAGCCAAGAAGGTCATCATCGAGGTGAACACCTATCCTTCGCCGCGGCTGCGCGAGATGACAGACATCGTCCTGCTGCCGCTGCCGCCGCATCGCAATCCGCTTCCGCTCAGAGGACCGATGGACCGGATCGGCTGGCCGTACGCGGTCGTGGATCCGAAGAAGGTGGTGGGGATTGTCGAGACGCACGCGCCGGACAACATCGCCGAGTTTGCGCCTACCGATGCCGTGAGCCGGAAGATCGCCGCCAACCTGGTGCGGTTCCTGCACGAAGAGCGCGCGGCAGGGCGGATTCCGCGAGAGTTCTTGCCCTTGCAGAGCGGCGTGGGCAACGTGGGCAACGCGATGATCGCCAGCCTGATGGAAGACCCGGATATTCCAACGCTGGACGTCTACACGGAGGTCCTTCAGGATTCTCTTCTGGATGCCATTCGCAGCGGGAAGTGCCGCGGCGCCAGCACGTGCGGGCTGACGCTGAGCAACACGAAGATGCGCGAGGTGTTTGAGAACTTCGATGCGTTTGCCGACAAGATCGTGCTGCGCCCGCAGGAGATTTCAAACAATCCGGAGATCGTGCGGCGGCTCGGAATCATTGCGACGAACACGGCGATTGAAGCCGACATTTACGGGCACGTGAACTCGACTCACCTGTTCGGCACGCAGATGATGAACGGACTGGGAGGCAGCGGCGATTTTGAGCGCAACGCATTCCTGGCGATCTTCATGTGCCCGTCGGTGGCGAAGGGCGGCCGGATCTCGTCGATCGTGCCGATGTGTTCGCACGTCGACCACACGGAGCATTCCGTGCACGTGATTGTGACGGAACAGGGCGTGGCGGATCTGCGGGGGTTGGGGCCGATGGCGCGCGCGAAGCGGATCATCGACAACTGCGCACACCCGAGTTATCGGGACGCGCTGCACCATTACGTGGAGAGTGCACCGGCGGGCCATCTGCGGCACGACCTATCGAGGGCGTTCGACATGCACCGGCGTTATCTGGAGACCGGCTCCATGCAGCAGCAAGGTTAGTCCCACGTGAAGGCGAGCAGGGCGCTGCCAGGCATACCATTCACCACAACGTAGCCGGACTGCACAAAGAGCATGCGGCCGGCGATGACCGGCCCGGACCCATTGAGAGAGCCGCCCTTTGCCGCGACGCCGTTCACGGTCTCAAACGGGCGCGCCGTGTCGTAATCCCACAGCAGGCGGCCCGTCCTGGCGTCGAACGCTCGCAGGTGGCCATCGGAACTGCCGGCGAAAACGGTGTTGGCGGCGACGGACGCCGGGGCTTGCCAGGAATTGTTGCAGCCCTTCTTTGTGGCGCAAGCCGGGTCGACTTCGCGGGCCATCCAGAGCTTCTCGCCCGTGGTGATCTGGAGAGCGGCAAGGCCGCCGCCGGAATCCCGCTCCGTTGGGCTCCAGTCCGACACAGGGGCATAGACGGCTTTGGAGTCAGCAGCCATACCGAATTCGATCCCACCGAGGAAGCCGCCCTTGCCCACGCGCGTCTGCCAAAGAATCTTTCCACCGGCATCGGGGTCAAGTGCATGGACGATGCCGGATTTCTGTCCTGCCAGGATCCTATCCTTGCCGTCGGGTCCGGTGACCAACAGGGGCGAAGCGCCGAAATCGAAGTCTTCGCCGGGGCTGGGCGGGCAGTTCTTCTTTTCGCCGGGCACGACGCAGGCCATGTTCCAACGGTCATTGGGAGTGAGTTGCACATGCCAGCGGCGTTCACCGGTGGCAAGATCAAGCGCGATGATCGAGTCGGAATCCTCACTCCGGGCCTCGCCATAGGCGTTACCGGTGCCGACGTAGAGAACGTTGCGCTTGGCATCGATCGTGGGCGAGAGCCAGACCGCGGCCCCGGGCACCTTCGACAGGTGCGTCTTCCAGGCGATCTTTCCCGTGGCGATGTCGATTGCCACGACGCTGCCGCGGAAGCTGCAGCACTTGTAGCCGGGTTGCGCGGCTGCGGCCTCCTCATGCGAGGAGACCGGAATGTAGATCCGCCCGCCGGAACGCGACGGGGTCCCGGTGAGCCGCGCCACGGGATGATCGTCCACCGAGGTTTTCCATCGCAGCTTGCCGTCTGCGACGGAGATGCCGTAAGCCTGTGCGCGCTGATCGCCGAACATGGCCACCCCGTCCGCGACGGTGATCGCCGTGCGCACCAAAGCATCGGCACGGAAGCGCCAATACTCGCAGCCGGTAGCAGCGTCCAGGGCACGCACCTCGCCGCGTTCTCCGCCGACGAGGAGCACGCCGTCCAGCACGGTGGGCTGCCCGAGCGCCGACGCCGCGCCGGGGTGACCGAACGCCCACTTCAGCCGAAGCTTGGTGAAGTTAATCGACTCGGCGACGTAGCGTGTGTTGCCGGCACTAGCGCTCCAGCCGTTCCAGCCGGAAAGGGCGGAGAGGGTTGGTGGCGAACCCGGGCAGGCATTGGTCCGTTCCGAGGCAACGGCGGTCTTGGCGGAAAGATACGCGGCGACAGCCTCTCGTTCCTCGGCGGAAAGAGTGGCGCCCTGCTGCTTCATCGCTCCGCTTTCCAGCGACGTCACGATGGCGGACCGCGTCATGTCAGCCATCGCGGCGGGGGCCGGAGCGCGCACGCCGCTAAAGGAACTGTGGCAATGCTGGCACTTGGTTGCGAAGATCCTCGCGCCGTCCGGCGCAGCAGCAAGCAGCAGCACAGCCCACAACATGGCGGGATTGTATCGCAGCCGCATCTTGGCAGCGCTTGCCGATAGACTGAAATCTTCATGAAAAAGCTACTGGCGCTGAATCGCGGTGAGATCGCGATCCGTATCTTCCGTGCGGCGAGTGAGCTGGGGTTGCGAACCGTTGCGATCTATTCAAAGGAAGATCGCTTGAGCCTGCACCGGTACAAGGCCGATGAAGCGTATCAGGTGGGTGAGGGCAAGGGCCCGGTCGAAGCCTATCTGGATGTGGACGGGATCGTGGCGCTTGCGGCGGAGAAGGGTGTCGACGCCATCCATCCGGGCTATGGTTTCCTGTCGGAAAATCCCGCTCTGGCGCGCGCCTGCGAGCGGCACGGGATCACGTTTATCGGGCCGAGCGTCGAGTTGCTGGAGTCCCTGGGAGACAAGACGGCAGCGAAGAAGCTGGCGGCAAAGGCCGGGGTGCAAACGGTGCCCGGAACGGAGAACGCCGTGACCACGCTGGCGCAGGCGACGAAGGCATCGGCGAAGATCGGGTTTCCCCTGATCATCAAGGCCGCATTCGGCGGCGGCGGGCGCGGCATGCGTGTCGTCGAAAAGGAAGCGGACTTCGCCACGAAGCTGGAAGAGGCCCGGCGGGAGGCGAAGTCGGCCTTTGGCGACGGGTCAGTCTTTCTGGAGCGCTACATTAAGCGCGCGCGGCACATTGAAGTGCAGATCCTGGGCGACCGTCACGGCAACATCCTGCACCTGTATGAGCGCGACTGCTCCGTGCAGCGGCGGCACCAGAAGGTGGTGGAAGTGGCGCCGGCGGTGCAGTTGGATGCCCGCATCCGGCGCGAGGTGGCCGATGCGGCGGTCCAGTTGGCCCGGACGGCAGGGTACTACTCGGCGGGCACGGTGGAGTTTCTGGTGGATGCCGATAGCGGCGAATGGTTCTTCATCGAAGTCAATCCCCGGGTGCAGGTGGAACACACGGTGACGGAGATGGTCACCGGTATCGACATCGTGCAGTCCCAGATCCGGATCGCGCAGGGCGAGGCGCTGCATGGTCCAGTGATGAAGTTGCCGAGCCAGGATCAGGTACCGCTGAACGGCTTCGCCCTGCAGTGCCGGGTAACGACGGAAGACCCCGCGCAGGGCTTCACGCCGGACTATGGGCGCATTCAAACCTATCGGTCTCCGGCGGGCTTCGGCATCCGGCTGGACGGCGCTTCCGCGTACGGCGGCGCGGTGATCACGCCCTATTACGATTCGCTGCTGGTGAAGATCAGCGCGTGGGGACGGGAGTTTCCGGACGCGTGTCATCGCATGGACCGTGCGTTGCGGGAGTTCCGCATCCGCGGCGTGAAGACGAACATTCCGTTCCTGGAGAACGTCGTCAATCACCCGCGATTTCAAGCCGGCGAGGCGACGACGTCCTTCCTGGACGAAACGAAGGAACTGTTCCGCTTCCAAGTCCGCCGAGATCGGGCGACGCGGCTATTGCAGTATCTGGCCGAGGTCACCGTCAACGGCAACCCCGAGGTAAAGGGCAAGCCAGCGCCGTCCGGTCTGCGGGCGCCCGTGATTCCGCCGCACCGACCGGAAGCACCGCCGGAAGGGACCAAGCAGTTGCTGGATCGCATCGGACCGGAGGAGTTCGCCCGTTGGATGCGCGCCGAGAAGCGGCTGCTGCTGACGGACACCACCTTCCGGGATGCACACCAATCGTTGCTGGCAACGCGAGTGCGCACCTACGACTTGTTGGCAATCGCGAATGCGGTGGCACACCTGATGCCGAATCTGTTTTCGGTGGAGATGTGGGGCGGCGCAACCTTCGATGTGGCGATGCGCTTCCTGCTGGAGGATCCGTGGCAGCGTCTGGCCAAGCTTCGCAAAGCGATTCCCAATGTGTGCTTCCAGATGCTGTTGCGGGCCTCGAACGCGGTGGGCTATACCGCCTATCCCGATAACGTGGTCCGCGAGTTCATCAAGGTGGCGGCCGCGGAAGGGATGGACATTTTCCGGATTTTCGATTCGCTGAATTGGCTTCCGAACATGAAGGTCTCGATGGACGCCGTGCGGAAAGCGAACAAGGTTTGCGAAGCGGCGATCTGCTACACCGGCGACATTCTCGACCCGAAGCGGGACAAGTACACCTTGAAGTACTACGTCGAGATGGCGCGCGAGTTGGAACGCATGGGCGCGCACGTCATCGGACTGAAGGATATGGCCGGGCTTCTGAAGCCGTACGCGGCAGAGAAGTTGGTGCGCACGCTGCGCGAGGAGACCGGGCTGCCCGTTCATTTCCACACGCATGATTCGAGCGGAATCAACGCGGCGTCGGTACTGAAGGCGTGCGATGCGGGCGTGGATGCGGCGGACGCGGCTGTCGCGGCGATGTCCGGCTCAGTAAGCCAGCCGAACCTGAACAATCTGGCCGCAGCGTTGCGATACACGGATCGCGATCCTGGAATGGACGACGAGTCGCTGCGGGCGCTGTCCGACTACTGGGAGCGGGTGCGGGCGATCTACGCTCCGTTCGACACGGGCCCGCGCTATGGCCTGGCAGACCTGTATTTGCATGAGATGCCGGGCGGGCAGTACACCAACCTGCGGGAGCAGGCGGAATCGATGGGGTTGGGCGCCCGCTGGGGAGAGATCGCGCGTACCTACGCCGAGGTGAACCAACTGTTCGGTGACATCGTGAAAGTCACGCCATCCAGCAAGGTGGTGGGCGACATGGCGATCTTTCTGGTGGGCCATGGATTGACGGCAGCGGAGTTCGCGCGCCTGCCGGAGGACCATGCGCTGACGCTGCCCAACTCGGTGATCGACATGTTTCAGGGCAGTTTAGGTGTGCCGCCCGGCGGCTGGCCGAAGGCGATTGCACGGCGAATTCTGAAGGGAACGGCGGCAATTAAGGGCAGGCCAGGCGCTTCCCTTCCCCCTGCGGATCTGAAGGAAGCTCGCGCAGTGGTGGAGAAGAAAACCGGGCAGTCCGCGGTGGACACGGACTTGATGAGCTACCTGATGTACCCGGACGTGTACTTGAAGTTCGCCAAGGCCCGCCAAAGTTTCGGCGATGTCGAGGTGCTGCCTTCCCCTCAGTTCTTCTACGGAATGACTCGGGGGGAAGAGATCAACGTCGAGATCGAGCCGGGCAAGACACTCATCATCAAAATGCTGACGATCAGCGATGCGCACGCCGATGGCACGCGCACGGTGTTCTTTGAGTTGAACGGACAGCCGCGCGAGGCGCGCGTTCGTGACAAGAGCCTGAAGAGTGACGCGGTGGAGCGCGAGAAGGCGGACCCAGCGAATGCGGGGCATGTGGCCGCTCCGATCCCGGGAGCGGTCAGCAGCGTGGCCGTCGAAGTGGGCGCCACGGTCGCAAAGGGGGACCGGTTGGTTGTGCTGGAAGCGATGAAGATGCAAACGACAGTGAATGCCCCGGTCGCCGGGCGGGTGACGCGGAAGCTGGTTAGCCCCGGCGTCACCGTGGAGCCCAAGGACCTTCTACTGGTGATCGAGTAGTCGCTAGCTGTTGCTGGTCAACTGGCGCAACTGCCGCATCACCTCTTCGGCGACGCCGGGCGCGCAGGCCACGCCGTGCTTGGCGTAGATCGAGTTTGAGCCGTCCATCGTTAGGAAGCGCACTCCCGCTTCCTCCAGGATGATCTTGTGCGCGCACAGATCCCAGGGGGCTACCTTCGGCTCCAGCCATACTTCGGCCTCGCCGCTGGCGACCATGCAGGCATCGAGGCTGCCGCCCAGGGATCGAACCGCCCAGAACTGCTGCATGAACTCGGCCAGCACCGGCTTGAGTGCGGTACCGAATGCGGACTCATTCAAAAGGGCCAGCCCATTGGCCAGCAAAACGCTATCGTTCAGTTCCGTCTTGGACGATGCTCGCAGGGGAACGCCATCGCGATAAGCGCCTCCGCCGCGCGTGGCCCAGAAGGTGCGGCCCAATGCCGGAAAGTGCGCGACACCCACCACCGGCTCGCCTTTGTCTTCCATGCCGATCAGCACGGCCCACAGCAGATTGCCGCGTACGAAGTCTCGCGTGCCGTCAATCGGGTCGATGATCCAGCGGCGCCCGCTGGGTCCTTCGACGCTGGCCCCCTCCTCCCCGAGGAGGCCATCATCGGGAAAGGCCCCACGGAGTGCAGATGAAATCAGCTTCTCGGCTTCACGATCCGCAATGGTGACGGGTGAGTCGTCAGACTTGTTTTCTGGAGATACGCCTTGCGCTTGGTATTTACGGGCAAGTTCGCCGGCTGAACGGGCAGCCTGGAGGGCGACTTCCAGTTCTCGAAGATAGGACACATCCTATCGTAAACTTGCGGTTGCATGGTCTAC
>CAYNDS010000003.1:34533-51069 GCA_964395885.1 uncultured Solibacteraceae bacterium
CGCGACATCCGAAAGCAGCTGCGCTACACCAGCCGATTCCGGGCACCAAGCCGACGCAATACCGGACCTGGACATGGACGGAGTACCGGGACCAGGTGATCGAAATCGCGTGTGGTCTAAAGCGGCTGGGCGTCAGCAAGGGTGAGTTCGTCGCGCTCTATTCAGAAACACGGGCCGAGTTCTACCTGGCCGATATTGGCGCCATGGCGTGCGGCGCGATTGCTGCGGCTCTCTACACTTCCAACCCGCTGTCGGAGAATTTGCGGAATCTGCGGGCCACGGGCGCGCGGTTCCTGTTTGTCGAGGACGGCAAGACGAAACGCATGATCGAAGAGGGCATGCGGCAGGACCCTGTGGCGGTGACGTTCATCCTCCTTTCTGGCGAGGAACCGGGCGTCCTGAACCTGGAGGGATTGCGGGAACTGGGGCGGAGAGCCCTGAGCGAAGACAAGCAGGCCTTTCAGCAGCTGGCTTCGGCCGTGCAGCCTCACGACCCGGCAATTCTCTACTTGACCAGCGGAGCCACGGGCGAGCCCAAGATGGGGATGGTGACGCACCACGCGATCACGTCGAATCTGGAGATGGGGCCGAAGGTGTTGCCGTTGACGTCCGAGGATTCGACGATCGCCTTCCTGCCGTCGGCCCACATCGCGCAGCGCGTCGTGGTGCAGTTGCTGCCGCTGATCTACGGGATGCCGGTCTGGTTCTCAGAGAGTCTGATGCGCCTGCCCGCGGAGCTGCAGGCAATTCGCCCCACCATGTTGCTGGCGCCGCCTCGGGTTTGGGAGCGCGTCTACGCGTCGATCTCGACGGAGTTGCGAAAGCGCCCGCCGCTGATGCAGCGTGTCTTTCATGGGTCGCTGGGATTGGGGCTGAAAGCAATGGAGTATCGACAGAAGGGAGAGTCCGTTCCCGGCTGGATGCGCGCTCCGCTGGCACTCGCCGACAAGGTGGTCTTTTCCAAGATCCGGCAGCGGCTGGGCGGCCGGCTGAAGTTTCCCATCTCCGGCGCAGCCCCCCTCGGCAAAGATCTCGCCTTGTTCTACGGGGCCATTGGGATGCCCCTGATTGAAGGCTACGGCCTTACCGAAGGCGGCGTGACGATGATGAACCCCGTGGACCGCATCAAGGCGGGCTCCATCGGCAAGCCGCTGCCCGGAATCGAAGTCAAGCTGGCCGAGGATGGAGAACTGGCCATCAAGAGCACGACCCTGTTCAGCGGCTACTATGGCGATGCGGCGGCGACGGCCATGGTGCTGCGGGACGGCGGGATCTACACGGGCGACATCGCGGAGATTGACGCGGACGGCTACCTCTCCATCACGGGACGAAAAAAGGAACTGCTGGTCTCTTCCAACGGCAAGAAAATCTATCCATCGCGCGTGGAGGGCCTCTTCAAGAGTGAGCCGCTCATCAGCCAAGTGGTGCTGGTGGGAGACCGTCTGCCGTTTGTCACGGCGCTGTTCACGCTGAACCCACAAGCGGCGGAGGGACTGGATGAAACCGCGCGGCAGAAGAAGATCAAGGATGCTGTTTCGAAGGTGAATCGTCAGCTGGCGCAGTTTGAGCAGATTCGGAAATTCAAGGTGCTGGAGAGCGACTTTAGCGTTCAGACGGGCGAACTGACTCCGACGATGAAGGTGCGGCGGACGAAGGTGCTGGACAAGTACAAAGAACTTGTCGCAGAGATGTACCAGGGGAAAGAAGAGTCGCACTGATTTCGATTCGCCACGCGTCCCGCGGCAGCAGGTGCACGAATCGTTCTCCCCACTCGATCAGCACCAGGGCATTGCGGTCGAATAGCTCCTCCAGTCCAAGGCCAAGCACTTCGACGTCCGTATCCAACCGGTACAGGTCGATGTGAAAGACGGCGACCGGTTCTCCATACTCGTGGATGAGAGTGAAGGTCGGGCTGGAGACCTCGTCGAGATCGACGCCGGCGCGTTCCGCGGCGATGCCTTTGATCAGTGTCGTCTTGCCCGCGCCCAGATCTCCGGTGAGGATGACGGCGGCACGCGAGGGAAGCCGGCGCGCCAACTCGCGGCCCACCTCGATCATCTCCGTCTCAGTGCGCGCTTCGAATCGCATCGGGTAAGAACTGAAGCAGGTCCGTGGCAATCAGGCAGCGGTCGGTCCATCGCGCCGCACCCAACTCTCCGCAGCGCCCGTGGAGCCACACGGCATCGCGGACCGCTTCCGCGCCCGGAGCCTGCGCGTAGAAGCCCGCAATCAGACCGGTGAGGATGTCGCCGGAACCAGCCTTGGCCAAAGCGGGCGATCCGGTGGGGTTGATCCAGCAGATACCGTCGGGCTGCGCGATGACGGTCCGGTAGCCCTTCAGGACAACCGTCACCTGATGCGTCTGGGCGAAGCGGCGGGCACTTTGGAGCCGATCCTCCAGCGGGGCAAGGCGCCGGAACTCGCCGGGATGCGGGGTCAGGATGCGCGGCGCAGGCGGGTGCGGCAAACGCCATCCCGCAAGAGCATTCAGTGCGTCCGCATCGACGATCATGGGCAGCGGGCAGGTCGCATACCACTCACGTACCGCTTCGACTGTCTCTGGAGCAAGACCCAAACCCGGGCCAACCGCCACCACATCTTTACCACCGAACGGCGGCGGAAAGTCCGCGGTCATCAGTTCTGGGTAGAGTTGCGAAACCGGCGCCGTCACGGTCACCCAACCCGCGCCGGAGCGCAGGGCGGCGACTCCGGCAAGCGCGGCTGCGCCTGTCTTTCCGGGGGATCCGGCGATCACCAGCACATGGCCATAGTCCCCCTTATGCGAGTCACGGCGCCTCGGGGCGAAGACTGGCGGATCGGTCTGGTGTAGCGCGCTGCTGACCGGCAGGGTTCCAATGTCTACTACGGCAACCTGTCCGCAAGCGTCGCAGTCAGGCGGCAGGACGTGAACGGGCTTGAGAGCCGCGAAGGTCACCGTATGATCGGCCATAACGAACTCCCCGCCGGAGCCGAGTCCACTGGGGACGTCGACCGCAAGAACCGTTGCGCCGGAACTGCGGGCGGCATTGATCCAGCGAATCTGCTCCAGCGCTTCACCCCGCGCCGGACCCGTGAGGCCAATTCCCAGGACGGCGTCGATCACAAGCGTCGGGCGATCGTTCGTGAGCGGAATGCCGCGCGCCTCGAGCACACGCTGAATGACGCGTCCATCGCCGCCATTGTTGCCTTTTCCGCAGACGATGGCGACACGATGCCGGGTCAGGTCGAACACGCGATCGAGGTAAGCCACCACCCCGAGACCGGCCCGTTCCATCAGCACTTCCCCCGGCGTCCCGGCAGCGATGGTCCGGTGATCGAGGTCGCGCATTTCCTCCGGGCTAAGGACGATCATGCGTTGGCTTCCGTGAACAGCCGCTCCAGCTTTCGGAGTGACTCCGGCTCTCCCATCACGATCAGATGATCTCCACCCGAGACTTCTTCATCGGCATGCGGATTGAAGAGCATCCTGCCGGTGGAACGGCGAATGGCTAAAACACTGATGCCGAGGTCCTTCCGCAGGTGCCCCAGTTCACGGAGGCTCTTCGAGGCGAACTCGCTCGTCTGGCTGACGCGCACCTGTTCGATGGTGACGCGCGGCCCTCCCGCCTGCATCGTGAAGTCCAGAAACTGCGTCACATGCGGACGGAGAATCGACTGAGCCAAGCGGGCACCGGTGAACGAATACGGCGCAAACACCTGATCGGCGCCTGCCCGCCGGAGCTTGATCTCGGCTTCCTCCTCATTCGCGCGCGCGGCAATCGAAAGATCGGCGTTCAACTGCTTGGCCGAGACGGTAAGGAACAGGTTGTCGGCGTCGGTGGCCAGTGCCGCCACCAGGCCGCGAGCGGTTCCGATATTGACGTCCCGGAGAGTCTCGTCCCGCGCAGCGTCGGCAAGCACGGCCAGCATGCCATGCTTCATCGCCCACTCGACACGGTCTTCGTTCCGGTCGACAACCACGAAGGGAGCTTTGGCGCGCTGCAGTTCATGAGCGGCGCCACGGCCCACGCGGCCAAAGCCGCAGATGATGTGATGATTGCGGAGTCCTGCGATCATTCGTCGCGTTCGCCTTTTCTGAAAGAACTCACCGAGTTGCAATTCCAGCACAGTAGACGTCATGACGCCCAGCGAGAGCAGAAGCGTGCCGGAACCGAACAGCATGAAGAACACGTTGAAGGCCCGCCCTGACCGCGGAAGGGGACGCGGCTCTCCGTAGCCGATTGTGGTCACCGTCATCGACGCCAGGTAGAGCGCGTCAAAAAATCCATACCCGCCGAAGAACATGTAGCCGCTGACGCCAACCAGCAGCGTGGCCGTCACCAGCGCGGCAAGCGTTGCCACTCGAACCAGTACGAAGCGCGGAATCACGTCACACCCGCCGGATGAGCAGCAACGTCATGTCGTCCTGCAATTCAGGAGAACCGGTCCAACGCTCCACCGCTTCGATGATCGAGTCCACCAACGCCGCGTCTCCTGTGGAGGCATGCTTGACGACGAGATCCGCCAGGCGATCCTCGCCGAACATCTCGCCATACTCGTTCTCCGGTTCCGAGATGCCGTCCGTGAACAACAGCACCAGGTCACCCTTGGCCAGTTCCACCGTGCTTTCGCCGTAGCGGGCAAATGGGAAGGCGCCGATCACCATACCGTCCACTTCCAGCCTGCTGCACTTGCCGTCGCGGACAAGGATCGGCTGCAGGTGTCCGGCATTGGTGTAGGTGAGGCGGCACGTCTCTTCGTCGTAGATCCCAAGGAAGAACGTAGCGAACTTTTCCGGCGGCGTATTGGCGTGCAACTGCTGATTGAGCTGAGACACGATGGCGGAGGTGGAGACCATTCCCGCGTCCCCGCTGTGCCGCAACTCGGATCGAAAGCCGGACTGCACGGTGGCCATCAGCAGCGCCGCCGAGATCCCCTTGCCTGCGACGTCCCCGATCGCCAGAGCCATCCGGCCGTCCTGCAGACGGCGGTAGTCGTAGTAGTCGCCCGAAACCATGCGGGCCGGCTTGTAGAGCGCGGTCAGCTTCAGCGAAGGCGATGCGGGAACAGACCTCGGGTACAGCTGCTTCTGGATTTCTCGGGCGATCTCCAATTCCGCCTCGTACCGCTCCTTCTCCTTGGCGACCTTCAGCAGGCTTTCCAGGTTCTCCGTCATGCGGTTGAAGGAACTCGACAAGGATGCCAGCTGATCGCGCCCCTTGACGCGGATCCGGTGGGAGAAGTCGCCCTCCATCACCCGCTCCGTCCCCTCGTAGAGGGCATGAACGGCATTCGTGATGGAGCGGCTCAGCGAGATGCCGATCACCAGCGCGATGAGCTCGACAATGATGAACAGGCCTCCGACCACGCGCAGTCCAAGAAGAGCGTAGCTGTTGTCCCAGGCGATCTTTTCGGAGAACAGGACGCGGAGCGCGCTGGACATGCGCGTGCGAACCGTAAAGAACGCCCGCTGCGGAGTCGGTCCCGAATCCGGCACGGCGACCTGCTCCACGGCGCCCCAGATCACTTCCCCATCCAAGGAGTTCAACGCAGCCGGAACTGCGCCGGCATCGGTTGACGAACTGGAGCGCAGCGTTCTGCGCCGCTTCTTCTTGTCCGGTTCATCGCCGAAATTCAGGATCGAGACTTCCCCCATTTCCGGCGACAGGGAGGCCAAGAACTCCGGCGAGATGGGAAACTGCATCGTCAATTGCTGGCCGCCCTCGCTCAGGTTGATCCAGCCATAGTATGTGCCGTCCCGGGCGAGCAATCCGCGGCTCTTCGCCCAAACACCGCCAACGGGCTTCAGCCTGCTGGTGGACGGGTAGCGCGCGCTTCCGGACGGCCCGTCCGTGGCGATCTCCAAGCCGGGATAGAACGGCTCGAGAAATCCACCGATCCGAGGAACACTTGCCGCCCGGTCCGGCTGCCGCAGGACGTACCCACCAGCCCCGTCCAGGGTGTCGATGCGCCGCGAGAACTCGCCCCGCACCAGGTAGACAGAAAGTTGTCCGGCAAATACCCACGCGGCGATGTAGGTGAACGCACCGATCAGCAGAATCGGGACGAGAGCCATGAAGAGATAGGCGACGATCAGGCGATTCCGCAGCCGCCAAATTGTCGTCCGGATGCTCCACCGCACCGCTTGCAGCACCAGCAGCAATCCGCATCCGACCAGGATCACTTCCAGTGCGGTCTGAAGCCCCTCCCCGGCACCGGCCCATGTCAAGCCGACGTAGGCCGCCAGCGTCACGACAAAGACGCGAGCCGAACGGCTCAGCTTTGCCCACAGCACACGAAGATCGGCCAGCAAGCGCATGTTAGTTGCGGGATCGCGCGATGGCGGGCGTGGCCTTTTCCTCGTCCGGCAGCGGCTGTTCCGGTTTCAGATAGCGCCGGGTCAGACCGTCTTGCAGCAGGTGCAGAGCCTGCTCGACGTCATCGGCGAAGTCAAACAGCGACAGGTCTTCCGGACTGACCAGCCCCCAGTCGCTGAGAGCCTGGAAGTTCACGATCCTGTTCCAGAACTCACTGCCGTAGAGCACGATGATCATGTTCTTGTTCAGCTTGTGCGTCTGCACCAGCGTGAGCACCTCAAACAATTCATCCAGAGTTCCGAACCCGCCCGGAAACACCACGAGAGCCTTCGCGAGATACGCAAACCAGAACTTCCGCATGAAGAAGTAGTGGAATTCGAAGTTCAGCGTTTCCGAGATGTAGGGATTCGGCATCTGCTCGAACGGCAGTCCGATATTGAGACCCAGCGTCTTGCCGCCCGCATCGCTTGCGCCGCGGTTGCCTGCCTCCATGATTCCCGGTCCGCCGCCGGTGGTGATTACGAAGCGGCGGTCCGTGCCGGTCAACCCATCGGACCACTCCGTCAGGCGCCGCGCCAACTCACGAGCTTCGTCATAGTATTTTGCAAGTGGGTGCCGGGACCCGTCGGGAAGCCTGGTCTCGCTGCGAATCCTTGCCGAACCAAAAAACACGATGGTGTCGTGAATCTTCTCGCGGCGGAACTGTCCGAGCGGATAGTAATACTCCGAGAGCATCCGGACCGCGCGGGCTTCGGAACTCGCGAGGAACTTCTCGTTCTGATAGGCCAGCGGAGGGCGGGACTTACTCAGCGGATCGCTCCTGAATGGACTGGTTGGCGGCTTCCAACCGGGCCAGCCGCGCCTCTAATTGTCGCACTTGCCGCGTCATCGCCCCTAGCTTCTGGAACGCGGTGATCGCCCGCAGCCATTCCCGGGCGTCGAATGCGGGCGAGCCCGAGATGACGGCCCCGGCTTCCACGTCCTGCCCGATGCCGCTTTGCGCGTACACGATCACGTTGTCGTTCAAGGTGACATGTCCCGCGATGCCGACTTGGCCGGCCAGGAGGACGTTCTTCTTCAACACCGTCGAACCCGCCAGCCCCACCTGCCCACAGAGGATGCTGTCTTCGCCGACGTCACAGCCATGCCCAATTTGCACGAGAGAGTCAATTCTGGCTCCCCGGCGGATTCGCGTCTCTCCCACGGCGGCACGGTCGATCGAAGTGAGCGACTGAACCTCGACATCGTCTTCGATCACCACAATGCCGGACTGCACAATCTTTCGGTGGCGGCCCTCGGCATCTTTCGCAAAGCCGAAGCCGTCCGCCCCGATCACCACTCCATTCTGCAGAACGACTCGGTGGCCAATGCGGCAGTACTCGCGAACCGAAACGTGCGCATGGGCGGTGAAGGAGTCGCCGACGGAGACCCCCTCATAGATCGTCACATGCGGATGCAACACGCAATCTGAACCGATGACGGCATTTTCCCCAATGCTGACGAAAGGACCAATCGACGCATTCGGGCCAATCTTTGCCGAAGCCGCGATGCACGCGAGAGGGGAGATGCCGGGCGGCGGAACGGGCGGCTGATAGAACAGCGCCAGTGCCCGGGCAAAATCCAGATACGGATTCGGCGACACCAGACAGGCGATTCCCTCAATGGGCTCGCGAATCAGCACCGCGGAGGCGCGGGTGTGCTTCAACTTCGGCGCGTATCTCGGATTCGCAAGAAAGGTGAGTTGGCCGGGTCCCGCCTGCTCGATGCCCGCGACGGCGGTGATCTCAAGGCTGCCGTCACCAGTGAAACGCAAGGCAAGATGCTCGGCCAGGGAGGCAAGGTGCATGTTCCCTATTTTGCTCTTGCTAGTGACTGGGGAGACCGGGAGTGTTTATGAAAAACCATACATACAGTACACTTGGGAATGCTCTTACGTACACTATCAGGAATCGTCCGCTATGCACCGTCTTTTCTGAAGGAGCCGATTAAGCGGAATCGCACGCTGGACCCGCTGTTTCGGAAGGCGTTCGCTCGACTGGGCCGCGGGGAGCACACGATCGAAATGGGCCCGTTGAAGGGCCTTCGCCTCGTGGTGACCGAGCACACCTCGCACTCCCATCTGCGGGGCGATTACGAACTGGCAGTCACCGAATGCATTGCCCGGCAGATCAAGCCCGGGATGATCTGTTATGACCTGGGGGCAAGCATTGGGTACATCTCACTGCTGATGGCAAACACCGCCAAGCACGTTTACGCCTTCGAGCCGGCGCCCCACGCGGCAGCCGACATGAAGCGGCATTTGCAAGCGAATCGCTTCACAAACGTGGACATCGTCCCGATGGCCGTCTCAGACTCCCTCGGCATCGTCGAGTTCTCCCTGACCGATGTCGCCTACGGGTCTGCGATTCAGCGGAATCAGACCGGTTGGGAGACGATTCAGGTCAAGACGACGACCCTGGACCAATTCGTGCGGGATGGCAACACTCCGCCAGACTTCATCAAGATCGACGTGGAGAACGAAGAGGCTCGTGTTCTGGCTGGTGCGTCGGAGGTGATCCGGAAGCACCGTCCGGTCAT
Source organism: uncultured Solibacteraceae bacterium (assembly GCA_964395885.1). Lineage (GTDB taxonomy): Bacteria > Acidobacteriota > Terriglobia > Bryobacterales > Bryobacteraceae > JAPKYZ01. The sequence goes on from CAYNDS010000003.1 coordinate 43,407, forward strand.
TTGCTGCGAACTGCATTCCAGCCCAGTGGGTGCGGAGGTGATGGAAATCCTGGCGCAAGCGGGCTACGCAATGCACACCCTGGATGGAGACGCGTTCGAACTTCCTCCGAACGTTATCCCCGGTGAGGTGCAGTTGCTGGCGACCCCGCGGCAGTGACGCCGCCCGGCGCCGCAGCGCAGTTGTCGCAATTGCCACAAGGGCCCTCGAACTCATCCCCAAAGTAAGACAGCAGCGTTTGTCGGCGGCAGGCGCGCGTCTCGGCGTAGCGCACGATGTCGTCCAGACGTTGCCGCTGGCTGATGCTGTACTCGGCATGCTCCGCCAGCGCGGCATCGACATCCAGGGATTCACCAAGGCGCTTGCGAATGGTGGAGAGTTTGCGGACGGAGACCCCCAAGTCTGTTGCGATTGCGTCTTCGGCCTCTCCAGCCCGAACCTTCGCCGCCACGCGTTCGCAGAGATCGCGGTCCAGTTTGCCCGTACCGGCTTGGAACCTCCGCAACGCGGTGTTCTCGTGCCGATAGAACAGCACTGCCTCGGCCGGTTCTCCGTCGCGGCCCGCCCGCCCGATCTCCTGGTAGTAGCTGTCCAGTGAATCGGCAATGTCGTGGTGGAAGACAAAGCGGACGTTATTCTTGTCCACGCCCATTCCAAACGCATTGGTCGCGATGATCACCAGATCGTCGCTCTCCATGAAGCGGTCCTGAATGCCGTGGCGATCTTTGGCCTTGAGGCCCGCGTGATAGATCGATGCTTCGATCCCCTGCTCGGTGAGCGCACCGGCGATGAGTTCCGCTGTTTTGCGCGTGGCCGTATACACGATGCCCGGCTTCTCGGCAAAACCGACACGGCGGACCAGCGCGGACTGCTTCTCGCTTTCCGAAGTGAAGTGATCCACGCGCAGTGAGATATTGGGCCGGTCGAACGCATGGACAAACACCCGCGGTTCCCGCATGTGCAGCCGGGCAATGATCTCCTGGCGGACCTGCTCCGTGGCGGTAGCGGTCATCGCCAGTGTGACCGGATGGCCCAGCGCCTCGATGACCTCGCCGAGTTGCAGGTAGTCGGGCCGAAAATCATGTCCCCATTCGCTGATGCAATGCGCCTCATCCACGACAAATAGAGAGGGGGGATGGGCGCGCAACTTCTCCCGCGTTTCCTCTCTCGCCAATTGTTCCGGCGCGAGAAAGAGATACTCCAGGTCACCTTCGCGAAGCTTATCGAAGGCGGCTCGATTCTCGCGCGCCGGCTGCGCCGAGTTCACTTGGGCAGCTTCGGCTTCATGGGGCTGCTCATTGATGCTCTCTACCTGGTCCTTCTGCAGTGCGATCAAAGGGGAGACCACCACAGTCGGCCCGTTGAGCAGATGGCCGGCGATCTGGTAAATCGCGCTCTTGCCGGAGCCGGTCGGCTGCACCACCAGGGTGTCGTGGCCGTCCACCACCGCCCGAACGGCGTCCTGTTGACCGGGGCGGAGCCGGTCAAACTCCAGCTTCTCTCGGGCCACGCGTCGGATCTTGGCGGGACTGATGGTCGGCATGAATTCATAGACACACGCAAACCAGCGCCCGTTTATTGACAGAAGGGTGTCGAATGGCCCCGTGCCAAATGCCAAATCGACCGGATTTTTAGGGCCAGATGATATTCTGGGTCCAGGTTTCGATGAGTAGCCTCCAGCAGCGGCTCAGTCTCCGAGTTCAACAGAAGCAGGTGTTGACGCCGTCGCTCGTGCAGATGGTGACCATGCTTCAGCTGAATCGGCTCGAGTTGCAGGACATGATCTCGCAGGAGCTCGCGGCGAATCCGCTTCTTGAAGTCTCCGAGATGGACGAGGAGACGCAGGGCGAAGTGCAGGCCTTGCTGGAAGCCGAACGGATCACCGACCCCGCCGACGCCAGTGTTCTCGAAGTTGGCCCCGCTGAGCCTTCGGCGATGGATGCCACCACTGCCGATGCGGAGCCGGCAAAGTCCGACAGCTTCGACGAGATCGACTTTGGCAGTTTCTTTGACGACTACCTCGACCCTGGATTCAAGTCGCCCGCCAGCGAGGCGGTGGAAAAGCCCTCGTTCGATTCGTTCCTCTCTGCTCCCGTCACACTTTCCGAGCACCTGGACCGGCAACTGGCCTTGTTGGTCATCGCTGAGCCGATTCGCGACGCCGCGGACGTGATCGTCGGCAACCTTGACGAGAACGGCTACCTGACGATTGGACTGGAGGAGATTGCCGCGGCGGGCGGTGTCACGCAGGATCAGGCACGAGCGGCGCTGGTGACGGTTCAGTCACTAGACCCGGCGGGAGTCGGTGCGCGGGATCTTCGCGAATGCCTCCTGATTCAATTGGACCAGCGCAGTGCCAAAGGCGGCGTGGCCTGGCAGATGGTGGAGAACCACCTGGGTCTGGTCCAGTCGCGTCAATTCCGGGAACTGGCGCGCGTCCTTCGCCGCCCGGTGGAACACATTGAGACCGCCTTTCAGGTGATACGGCGCTTGGACCCGCGTCCCGGTCTGCGCTACTCCGGACCCGCCGCGCAAAAGATCGAACCGGATGTCTACATCGTTAAGGAAGGCGAAGAGTACTTCGTACAGCTGAACGATGATGAACTGCCGCAGTTGCGGATCAACCCGGGTTATCGCCGCATGTTGGACCGGGACACCCCCGGTACAGACCAGGAGGTCAAGGACGCCCGCACCTACATCCGCGAGCGCTACACCTCCGCGTTGCAGCTTTTGAAGAACATCGAACAGCGAAAGCAGACGATTCTGAAGGTCTGCCAGTCGATCATCACTCGCCAAAGCGAGCTTCTGGATCACGGCATTGACCGTCTGCGCCCGATGATGATCAAGGAAGTGGCCGAGGAGATTGGCGTTCATCCGTCCACTGTCAGCCGCGCCGTTGCCGGCAAATACGCGCACACGCCGCAAGGTGTTTTTGAGCTTCGCTACTTCTTCTCGGAAGCCGTGCAGGGGCCGTCCGGCTCCGACACGCCGCTGCCGATTCTGAAGCGGCGCGTGAAGAAGATGATCGAAGAAGAAGACGCGCGCCGTCCGCTGACCGATGAGCAGATCACAGCCCGCCTGCAGGCTGAGGGCATCATGGTCACCCGCCGAACTGTGGCAAAGTATCGGGAGGACATGAATATTCCGTCCACCCATCAGCGCCGCCGTCGAGAGTAGGGCGCGGGCGGGGGGCGGGGCGTCCGCCCAATCTATGCACTTAACCTTCACGGGACAAGCTCAGCCGTTCAGCAAAGAGCAGACCAAGAAGCTGGACGCCCGCTTCGCCAAGCTCGGCAAGCTGGTGGATGGCAAAGGGGAAAAGGACGCGCACGTCATTTTCTCCACGCAGCGCGGCAAGACCAACGCCGAGGTGACCTTGAACTACAAGGGCCACGCGGCTGTGGCCGCCCAAACGCATGCCGATGCGTTCCAGGCTCTTTCAGAAGCATTGGACAAGTTGGAAAAGCAGGTGCTGAAGTTGCGTGCCAAGTCTCGTGACACGGCGCGTCGCAATGCACCGGCGAAAGGCGCCGAGCCCGCCCCTGCCCGGTCCGCGGCCGCTGCCAAGCCTGCCGCTCCCGCGTTCAAGCGAATCTCCGTTTCCGCGCGCCGCAAGCCGATGTCTCCGGAAGAGGCACTGCTCGCCATCGGTGCCAAGGACGGCTACTTCGCCTTTCGCGACTCCGATTCCGGAACACTCAGTGTGTTGATTCGCCGCGCCGATGGCGGCTTCGACCTGGTCGAGAGCTAACGTCGCAATCACCCGGCCATGCCCCGAGCGAAGCGTACGAACCCGCCCGCCGAGGCGGAACTCGTCATCATCACAGGCCTCAGCGGCTCCGGCAAGGCGACGGTTCTGCGCGCCTTCGAGGACCTGGGCTACTACGCGGTCGACAATCTCCCCGTCGATCTGATGTCGACGTTTGCCGACTTGGCACGGCAGGCGCCGGATACCGCCCGCGCGGCCCTTGGTGTCGACATCCGGGAAGGCAAGGGGCTGGACCGGCTTCCCGATCTGGTCCGGGATCTGCAGTCCCGGCATCGCGTCCGCCTGGTGTATCTGGAAGCAGAGGATGCCGTGCTGCAGCGCCGGTTCTCCGAAACGCGCCGTCCGCACCCGCTGGGCCGGCAGCCTGTGTCGAAGGCCATCGCGGCAGAGCGGCGGCGGCTCAAGCCCATCCGCGAAATGTCGGACACGGTGATCGATACCAGCCGGCTGACGGTTCATCAACTGCGGCGGCATATTGGCGACAACTTCGGAGCCCGCTCCGCCTCCTCGCCCTTGACCGTTTCGGTGGTGAGCTTCGGTTATCGGAACGGATTGCCGCACGATGCCGATCTTGTGTTTGACGTCCGCTTCCTGCCCAATCCGAACTACGTTCCGGACCTGCGCGGCAAGACGGGGAAGGATCCGGAAGTCGCCCGGTATGTCCGGAGTTTCCCGCAGACGGAGGAGTTCCTGACCAAGGTGCTGCCCGTGCTGGAGTACCTGATCCCGCACTACGAGCAGGAGGGCAAGGCGTATCTCACGATCGCTTTCGGCTGCACGGGCGGGCACCACCGGTCCGTAATGATCTGCGAGGAAGTAGGCAAGCGGCTGCGGTCCGCCGGGCGCACCGTTCGGGCATCCCACCGCGACATTGCCAAGCCGTACTAGACCGCGCGCGACCCGATGGGCGCGACCGGCGACACTGCAGCCGCCGCGAGTCGGGCGACCCGCCGAGTACCGCGCGAACGTCAGTAGCCCTTGACGACGCCGCCTCGGCGCCCGTCCGCCCACCCTTGCTTCCAACCGGTCCCCTCTTCCACCACCACCGCATTCACGTCTCCCTGCGATCGCAAATTCGGGTTCAGCTTGTGGCCCATACCGAGCAACCGCTCCGCCACGTCGAACACCAGCGCCGCGGGCTCCGCATCCACCGCACCCACCCCCCCAAAGTGAACGCGCGGAAACTCCACGGCGTCGCGCAGGGCCATGCGGAAGTCCACGAGATTGACGACGATCTGCATCAGCGTTGACGGAATGGTCGCGCCGCCGGGCGTCCCGAAGGCAGCCCACGGCTTCCCGTCTTTCCGCAGCAGGATCGTCGGCGTCATCGTCGAGGAATAGCGGGTGCGCGGCTTCAGCGCGGAATCGGCAAAAGCGCTCATGTGGTTGTTGAACAGCACACCGGTGCCCCGGGCAATCACTTGGCTACCGAAGAATCCGCTGAGTGTGTAGGTATTGGTGACGATGTTGCCTTGCGCATCGGCGACGGTGAAGTGCGTCGTCTCGGGCGACTCATAGCCGCCGGATGGCGCAGCCTTCGCCGGTCGCGGAACGGGCGGCGTCGCGCGGTCGAGCGTGATGCCGGCGGCTGCCTGCTCCGCGTAGGCGGGGGTGACAAGTTCCCGGTGGTCCGCGCCCGCAATCAGGCGCTGCCGCGCGGCAAAGCCGACACGCATCGCTTCAATCTGCAGATGGCGCACCGCGGCAGAGCCCTCGCGGCCCAACGCAATCGGGAAGCGATCAAGCGTGTTCAGCATCGCGGCAAGCGCGACGCCTCCTGAGGAGCTCGGCGGTGTTACCAGGACGGGATAGCCACGGTACCGAATCTCAATCGGCTCAGACTCGCGCGCCTCATAAACGGCCAGGTCATCGGCGGTCATCACGCCGCCGCTGGCTGCGAAATCCGCCGCGATTCGCCGCGCTGTCTCGCCGGTGTAGAACTCCTTCCAGCCCTTGCGCTGCATGCGCGAGATCGTGTCGGCAAGGTCCCGCTGGACCACCTGTTCGCCTTGCTTCAGCGGCTGATCAGAACCATGCAGGAAAATCTTCGCGGAGTCGGAAAACTGCTTCATCACCGGGACCTGCAACTTCAGGATCAGCTCCAACCGTTGCGAGGCCGCGAAGCCGTTCTTCGCCAGGCGGCGCGCCGGTTCGAGAACTTCCGCCCACTTCAGCTTTCCCAGCCGCGCATGCGCCAGCCCCATGCCCGCCGGCGTGCCAGGGACTGCGGCGGACTTGTATCCCACCTGCCGTTCACGGCTGTTGGCGAACATTCCGGGCTTCGTGGCTGCCGGCGCGTCGCCGCCGTAATCGAACACGCGCGTGCGCCCGTCCGCCATGCGCGCCATGAGGTAGCCGCTGCCCCCCAGGTTGCCGGCTTCCGGATGGACCACACCCAGAACAAAAGCGATTGCCACGGCGGCATCGACGGCATTTCCGCCTTTCCGCAGAATCTCCAGTGCGGCCTCGGTTGCCAGCGGATGCACCGTGGCGACCATGACCGCCGGGGCGCGCTCCGCCTGCGCCACCATGGGCCGGGCGGCTTCCAGCCGGAGTCCGCTCTGCGATACCTCCTGGGCCGCGACGGTCGCCGCAAGGAGAGCACTAAGGAAGTTTCTCGAAAATGACTTTGCCATGGAAAACAGTGAGTACCGACTTCGTCTGATGGATTGCAACCGGGTCGACGGCGAACAGATCCTGCGACCAGAGAACCAAGTCGGCCAGCTTCCCGGCCTCAATGGTCCCCTTGATTCTCTCCTCGAAGGAGGCGTACGCGCCAGCCCGGGTGTAGGCCGCAAGCGCCTCTTCGACACTGACCCGCTCTGCCGGCAGCCATCCACCCTCCGGCTTGCCGGAGGTCGTGCGGCGGTTCACCGCGTTGTGCATCCCGCGCATTGGGTCCAATGAAATGCAGGCCGGCCAGTCGCTGGCAAACAGCAGCATCGCGCCGTTTCGCGCCAGCGTGCGCCAGGCGAAGGAGCGCGGCAGGCGCCGTTCCCCCACGGCCTTGGACCAGACTTCCACCGTCCCCGGATCCGCGTGAATCGGCTGCATCGAGGGCAGCACGGCGAGCTTGGCGAACCGGCCAAGGTCCTCGACGGAGACCTGCTCAATGTGCTCGATGCGGTGGCGGGCGTCACGGGGACCGTTCACTTTTCTCGCGTGCTCGTAGCCATCCAGTGCCATCCGCACGGCGCGATCGCCAATGGCATGTGTGTAGATCTGCCAACCTTCGCGGTCCGCGGCCGCCACGCTGGCGTTGAACTCTTCCGCCTTCCAGGCAGGCTCGCCGCGCGTGGCGGGATTGCTGGCATACGGCTCCAGCATCGCCGCCGTGTACGACTCGATGACGCCGTCCATCATGAACTTGAGGCTCTGCACGCGCAGCATCGGCCCGGTCCATTTCCGTCTGGCCTCCGCATAGCGTTCGAAGTTGGCCTTTGGCGGGGACATCGACATGGCCAGCGAAACTCGCGCGGTGAGTTCGCCTTTGGACAGCAACTCTTCATAGAGCGACAGCTCGTCCAGACCGCCGCTTGCGTTCTGGAAGCTGGTGATGCCGAGTTCCGCCGCCAATCGCAAGCCGGCACGCAAGGCTTGCAGATTCTGCTCTCTCGTCCGGCGCGGAATCAGCCGCGAAACCAGCGATTGCGCCCCTTCGAGCAGCGCGCCTGTCGGTTCGCCCGCAGCATCGACGACGATCTCGCCAAACCCCTCGAACTTGCGTCCCTTGCGGATCTCGGCCACGTCCAGAGCCTTGGAGTTCACCCATGCCGTGTGCCCGTCATAGGCGGCGAGAAAGGCCGGCCGGTCTCGCACGACGGCATCGAGATCGGCCCGCGTCGGAAGCCGCCCATCCGGATTTCACAGATCGTCCCCCCCCCGGCCCCGCACCC
>CAYNDS010000004.1:0-50243 GCA_964395885.1 uncultured Solibacteraceae bacterium
CGCAAGGAGCGGCAGATTTACAGTCTGCTGCCATTAACCACTCGGCCACCTGTCCGCAAACGAAAAGGCACACCGGCTTGCGTGTGCCTTAGACGTTAGCTTACCAGAGCGTCTGACCGGGGGGCAATTGGACGCGGTCTTTCAAACGACTGTGACGCTTCGTAGTGAAACCGGCTGGTATGGCTGCGCCACTGCCAGCGCTCAATCGAAATGGTCTGGTGGTCAATCCGAATGCGATTAAAGGCGTTCGGCTCGCCGCGGCTCCGCGTGGACGTGGCCGTTCCGGCTTGCACAAAGACTGCCGCGGAGGCGCCCCGCCCGTAGCGCTCTCCCGTCGACGCGGCGTGGCTCAGGTGCATGTGCCCGGCAAGAAGCAGATCCACGCTCTGGCCGAGACGCTGCATCGCCATCGCCGCGCGTCCGACCAACTCCCGCCCGCCATAGGTGTCCGGCAGGTCAAACGGGTGATGCGTCACCAGCACCCGGCAGGCGTCCGGAGGCGCGCCTTCCAACCGCTCCTCCACCCGCCCGATCTGCGCCTCGTTGATCCGGCCCCCGCGAATCGGCCACAGCCGAGCCGTGTTGACCCCGATCACCGCCACCTCGTCGTCCACCCATGCCGGTTCCAACTCCTCGCTGATGTGCTTTCGATACAGCCCCAGACCAATCCGGAACCGGCGCAGCAGGTTCGCAAATGGCAGGTCATGGTTGCCTGGCACCATCAGCCGAGGCGAGGGCAACTGCTCCACAAACTCGCGCGCCGCAAGAAACTCCCGCTCCGTCCCCTCCTGCACAAAGTCGCCCGAAATGATCGTCAGGTCGGGACTCGCCTCATGCACCGCGTCCACAATCGGTGCGATCACCCGCTCATCCACGCGCCCGAAGTGCAGATCCGACAAATGGACTAACGTTCGGATAACGCCTCCTCCCGGGCAGTGCCCGCCTCCCGTTCCCTCCGGCCGCCACGCGGTACGATCGTCCGCAACGCCCGAGGGCGACAGCGATAGTGCAGCGGAGACTCCAGATGGAACATCTCGCCGTCCAGTGAGGCGACCAGATGCGGCGTCCGCGCCGAGATCACCACCTCCGGCGCCCGGAACACCTCAAACTCGTCCACCGCGCGGAACGCTCCCGTCGCATAGCGCAGCAGCAGACGCAGCAGCCCCCACCGGCTACGGTCTCGCAGGACGTAGATCCACAGGTGCCCCTCCGTCAGGCGGTCCCGCTGCCAGACGGGGAAGCCTTCCATCGCGTGCTCATTGTTCGCAATCAGCACGTACGGAGTTCGACGAAGCATCTCGCTGCCCTGCACAAAGAAGCGCAAATGGAGCGCCGGGTACCTCGCGATGGTACGGACCGCCGCCCACAGTGCGGCCAGTTTTCCCTGCCACCCAAGTTTTTTGATTTCTTGCTTTTCGAGGCGATATCTCGAGTAAAGCCCGAGCGCGGAATTATTCACGAAAACGCGCCCGTTGACCTCAGCCACATCCAGCAGCGCCTCCCGGCCCGTCGCGGCAATCCCGGCCGCCGCAGCCAGATCCAGCGGGATGTCCAGGTCTCGTGCGAAGTGATTCAGCGTACCGGCGGGAAGCACTCCGAAGGCGGCGTCAGACCCGGCCAGCACCTCGGCCACCGTGCGCAGTGTGCCGTCACCTCCGCCCGCGACCACACGCCGTGCACCCGCCCGCAACGCCGCCCGGACGCGGTCACCCAGCTCGGACGGGGTTTCCAGAACCTCGATCCGTGCCGGGTGGCCTGCCTCCCGGAACGCGGCTTCAATCTGCGCCGGTGCGTCTTCGCCATCGGCGGAACCCGCCGCGCGGTTCAGAAAAATCCAGGTGTCGGGTGCCACTCCCGAAAAGGGAGCAACCTGCCGCCCAGTGGCCGGACTACTGCGTGCGCCGGAGTACCCGTCCCGGCCGTTCTCCGGTCATGGCGCCATTCAGCAGCACGGCTCGCCCGTTCACAAAGACATGGCGCACGCCCACCGAGTACTGGTGCGGATTCGCAAAGTCTGCCCGGTCGCCAATCGTCGCTTCGTCGAAGATCGCAATATCGGCCTTCATGCCTTCGCGCAGCAGTCCGCGATCCTTCAGGCCCAACCGCGCCGCAGGGAAGCCGCTCATCTTCCAGATCGCGCTCTCCAGCGGCAAAAGCTTCCGGTCCCGGACGTAATAGCCCAACACCCGGGCGAACGTGCCGTAGTTGCGAGGATGGGGAACATCCGTGTCTCCGGGCGCCGAGATCGCGCCGTCAGACGCAATCATCGTGTACGGAGACTGCATGATGCGGGCAATATCGTCTTCGCTGATCGCCTTGAACACGCAGGAACAGCCGCCTTTCCGCTGGATCTCAATTGCCGTGTCCGCCGCCGTTTCAAAACTGACGGCAACTCCCCGCGCCGCCGTTACCTCCGCCAGGTTCTTGCCCGCCAGAGACGCGTCAAAGCCACAGGAGGCAAACAGCACGTTTGCCGGATCCCCGCCGCCGCGGTCGAACTGAATCTTGTCGGCAATCACCTTCCGGATCCGGGCGCGCGTCTCCGGCGCGTCCAGCCGCTCCAGCAGCGCCTTGCGCCCGCCTTCCAGCGCCCATTGCGGAAACAGCGCCGCCGAACCGGTGGACGATGCCGTGTACGGGTACTGGTCGATCGTCACATCCACGCCGCGCGCCCGCGCCTCCGCCACCAGCGCGACGGTCTTCGCCGCCAACCCCCAATTGCCGGCGCCGATGACCTTGTGATGGCTCACCTGCGTCGGGATGCCGCCCTCCTCGCCGATGCGGATCGTCTCCGCCACGCTTTTGACGATATCGGCGGCTTCGTCCCGCATGTGCGAGATGTGCATCCCGCCGTAGCGCCGCACGACCTTCGCCAGCTCAATCACTTCCTCGGTGGGCGCGAAGTTCCCAGGCACGTAGAACAGCCCGGTGGAAAGCCCGAACGCCCCGTCGCGCATCGCCTGATCCACCAGCGCCTTCATCCGCGCCAGTTCCTCGGCCGTGACAGTGCGCTTGGCCAGGTCGAGAACCTCCTGCCGCACGGATCCGTGGCCCACAAACAGGCCCATGTTGATGCCGATGCGCGCCGCTTCCAGTTTGGCCAGGAACGGCGCAAGGGGCAGGGGAGAGCTTCCGTCGTTGCCTTCAATCAGCGTCGTCACACCCTGCCGAATGAAGTTCTCGCCCGCCGGGAGCCGGAAGATTGCTCCGCGGCCGTGATTGTGGATGTCAATGAAGCCGGGAGCCACCACCAGATCACGCGCCTCCACAACGCGAGCGGCAGTGGCTCCCGACAGGTCGCCGATCGCCGCGATGGAATCACCGCGGATGCCCACATCGGCGTATCGCCACGGACTATGGGTGCCGTCGACCAAACGGCCGCCCCGAATCACGGTGTCGAAATGAGCAGAAGGCTGGGCGGCAGCCAAAACGGCCACCAGCCAAGGCAGCAGGCGCCCTGTGCGGGCAAGGGATTTCACTCCCGGATTTTAACCGGAACGCGCTCCTCTTCTTCCTGTCGCGGGCTCTGGGTCAGCATCGCCAAAAACAGGCTTAAAATCAGCAGTCCCGGAATCAAGCTCGCAAGCACCATGACAGCCTCCCGTGGTTTGTCTCTGTTTGTTTAGTTGCTCTCATCGGTCTACGCGTTTCGTCCATGAAATGGATTTCACGAGTTCTTTTCCGCCGCTCGCCCCAACCCCGTCGGCAAGGCCGCTTTCAGCCCACGCGGAACCCGGGTTCTGGTACGTTCGATGAGATGCACGTCGATCTTGCCTTCGGCCGTCATGGCCTTCCGCTGGAACTGCCCGCCGGACCCCGCTACCAGCTTCTGGAGGCGCGCTCCGCCCAGCCGCTGCCCGATTCCGACGCGGCCCTCGCCTCGGCGCTCGAAAGCCCGATCGGCTGCGCCCCGCTTCGCGAACTCGCCCGCGGTAAGTCCTCCGCCGCCATCTCGGTCTGCGACATCACTCGCCCGGCGCCCAACCGCCTGGTGCTGCCGCACGTGCTGCGCGCCCTGGCCGAGGGCGGCATCCCGCGCGAAAACGTCACCATCCTCATTGCCACCGGACTCCACCGCCCGGCGACCGAAGCCGAAATCGCCGAAATCATCGGCCCGGACCTGTTCGGCAAGGTCCGCGTCGAGAATCATCACGCCAAGGTGCTCGCCGAGCACCGCCACCTCGGCACCACGGCAAGCGGCACCCCGGTCTACATCGATGAGCGCTTCATCGCCGCCGATCTCCACCTCACGCTCGGATTCATTGAGCCGCACCTGATGCTCGGCTACTCCGGCGGGCGGAAGTTGATCGCCCCTGGCCTGGCCGCACAGGAAACCATCAAGGTCCTGCACTCGCCGAAGTTCATGCGCGATGCCCGCGCCGTCGAGGGTTCCATCCAGGACAACCCCCTCCATCGCGAGCTGTTGGAAGTGGCCCGCATGGCCCGGCACGACTTCATGGTCGATGTCGCCCTCACGCGCGACCGCAAGATCGCCGGCGTCTTCGCCGGTGACCCCGTCCGCGCTCATGCCGCCGGCGTCGAGTTTGTCTCCACCACCATGCTGGAGCGCATTGAGGAACCGGTCGACGCGGTCCTCACCACCTGCGCCGGCTACCCGCTCGACCTCACCTTCTATCAGACGGTGAAGGGCATTACCGCCGCCCAGCACATCGTCAAGCCGGGCGGCCGCATCCTGATCTTCGCCGAATGCGCCGAAGGCGCCGGCGCACCGGAATTCCAGGAAATGATGAAGCGCTTCTCCTCCGGCGAAGCGTTTCTGGCCCATATCGACGGCGCCCCGGTGACCGTCGATCAATGGCAGCTCGAGAAACTGGCGCTCGTCACCCGTTCCAAGCGCGTGTCCTTCTACGCGCCAGGTCTTCCGGCCGAGTTCCATTCCACCCTCTGGGGGCCCGTCTTCGACACGCCGCAGGCGGCCATCGCCGATCTGTTACAAGGACTTCCGGCCACTGCTCGCGTCGCGGTCATTCCGGAAGGTCCCTATGTCCTGGCGCGCGTCGAAGAGCCGGTCATGGCATAGGAGAGGATTGACAGTAGAAAAAATATCGCCCACAATTTGCTGTAGAAGCCTGCCCGCAAGGCCAGGCCGGAACCGGAAAGGATGCTCCCGATGGTACATCCCGCAGCAACGCCACTTCGGCCTCTTGGCTTGGATGGCCGAACGCACTCGGACCGCGCCCGCCGGGTACTCAGCATCGCGGTGGTCGAAGCGGCTCGTCTGCTCGAAGTGAACCAGACGGAGCTTTCCAGCATTCTGGGCGTCAGCACGGCCACCGTCTCGCGCCTCGCCGCAGGCGAGTATCTGTTGCAGCCGGAACGGAAAGAATGGGAACTGGCCGTGCTTTTTGTTCGCCTGTTCCGCTCGCTCGATTCCATCACCGGCGGACGCGAGGACCACTCCCGCGCCTGGCTCCGTTCGGACAACCGCGCGTTGCAGGGCGTTCCCGCGGACCTGATTCGCAAGGTGGAATCGCTCGTCCGCGTGGTGCAGTACCTGGACGCTTCGCGAGCGACAGTTTGAACGCGGACTGGCTTCGCTCCGCCATCGCCGAAAACCGCACGCCCATCGTCCAGAAGTTCTGGCGCGCCGTCGAGGCGCAGCACCTGGTCTCGACGCTGCGGCTCACCCGGCATGACCCGGCGGACCAGGAGTTGCTGGAACTCATCCTCGAAGAGTACAAGCCCCCCATCCCCGCCGAGGCGCTGAAACTGCACTACTTGCTGGCCACGCCGTTCCGCTATCCGCCATCGCCGCGCGGGTCCCGCTTCCGTGCCTGGCCGGACCCGGGGGTCCTTCACGGGGCACTCAGCCGGCGCACCGCCTGCGCCGAAATGGGGTACTGGCGCTGGCGATTCGTGCAGGAAAGCGAAGGCCTACGGCAGATCGAGGCGGCGGCGCAGACTCTCTTTCAAGCCTCCGCCTCGGGCGATGCGGTGGACCTGCGGCAACCGCCGCTGGAGCAGGAGCAAGCAGCCTGGACCGCGCCGCAGGACTACTCCGCCACGCAGGGCTTCGGCCGCCTGGCGCGTGAAGCGGGGCTGGACCTGCTGCTTTACCGTTCCGTGCGGGACCCGGAACCGGGTGTCTGTGTGGCCGTGCTCCAGCCGTCCGCGCTCAAGCCGAAGCGCCCTCTGGCGCAGGAGACCTGGTATCTCACCGTCACGGCCGAGGCGGCACTGTGGACGCGCCAGGGGCAGCGGTTCCAGTTCCTCTTTGCGGAACGGCGGGGCGGGGCAGACGCCTAGCGCGCGGGACGGGCCAGCATCTGTCCCAGCCGGAACGGCAACGTGCAGATGCCCCAGATGAGCGCCAGCACCCCGCCCACCGCCACCCCGATGATGCGGAACGGCAGCAGGAGCAGCCAGACCAGAGGATAGAGAAGCAGTGCCGCCACCGCCAGCGGTGCGCACAGCACAAACAGAATCAGCCAGAGCAGGAATCCCAACATCTCGCCCTCCCTTCGGAGACTACGCAGGAAGTGACAAAAAGTTCAACCGCTCAGGGCAGATGCAAACCCTTGTGGATGGCGTAGAGGGCCAGCTCCAGGCGGTCGGAAACGCCCAGCTTGTCGAAGATGTTGTGCAGATGGTTCTTCACGGTCTGCTCGGAGATGAACATCTTCTCCGCCATCTCTTTGTTCTTGTAGCCTTGCGCGACCAGCGCCACAATTTCCCGCTCGCGCTGCGACAGCGGACTCCGCTCGCGACCCTTGGCCGCTCCCGGCGCGCCGGCACCCTCTCCCGCCCCGCTTTCCGCCGGGGAGGCAAACTGGCGCATCACCACTGCCGTCGTCTGGGAGTCCAGCCAGATTTCGCCACCGTGGACTTTCCGGACGCTCTTGGCAATCAGGTCTGTCGCCGTCTGCTTCAGCACGATTCCGGCGCAGCCCAACTTCATCGCCTGCACGTATTCGTTCTTGTCTTCTGAGCCCGTAAACACCAGCACACGCACCCGCAACCCGTTCTGCTGAATCGCCTTCAGTACCGAAAGGCCATCCATGACGGGCATCCGCAGATCGAGAAGCACAATGTCGGGACGAAGCGAGCGGGTATACTCCAGGGCATCCTGACCATTGGCCGCCTCGCCGACGACCTCGATGTCCCCGGTGCTGGCGAACAATTGGCGAAGACCCTCGCGCACGATCGGGTGATCGTCCGCGATCAGGATACGGATGTTCTTCCCTCCCGTTTGCTCGGGCAGAAGGGCGACACCGTTCTGCTCACTCATACCTACTCCCTTCCGTGCGCGAAACCACTGAACTCACGTGCCCGATCTTCCCACCGGGCCAACATCCCGGGAAGTGCCCCACCGTCCCTGGCGGCAGCGATGGTCTATTCTACCCAGTTCCCCTGGCCCGATAGTACTGTTCCGCACGCTCTCCTAGAACCCTATCGGCACCTCCTGACAGCGGCTTTAGGAAAGTCGAACTGGAACCGCTGTACCGGGTCCTGTCGCGCTACCATCAGCCCAGTGGAGTCGATCTACTATGTCGTCACCTGGCTGTGTCACCGCACCTGCGTCCATTGCTACGAAGATCGGTTCCGCCCCTACTACGGTCCCGACTTGGACCGCGTCGTTTCCGCCAGCAAGGCCAACTTCGCCCGCATCATTGCCCACTTGCCCAGCCGCCTGACCTACCGCGCCGCAGACGGCGCTGAGCATGTCTCCAGCATCATCCTGGCCGGAGGCGAGGTCCTCCTCGATCCCATTCGCGAACCGGTGCTCTATCCCGCCCTGGACCTGCTCCGGGAGCGCTACCGCGCGCAGGGCGGCGTCAAGCTGATTGTGCAGACCACGGGCGATCTGTTGCGTCCGCACATCATTTCCGAACTCCTCGATCGCGGCGTGTGGACCATCTCGGTTTCCGGCATCGATGCGTATCACGCCGGTCTGGAGCAGCACGCGGCGCAGCAGGCCCTCATCGATCGCCTCACCGGATGGTTTCACGACGCCGGCATGGAGCCCCAGCCGCAGGTTGCCGCCGAGGCCCGCAACGCCCGTCCGGGCGGGCGCTACTTTCAGTTCTTCGGCGCCACGCCCGATCTTTGGATTGGTCGCCTCTGGCCGCGCGGGCGCGCCTGGACGAATTCCCTCACCACCGCCACCCTGGCCGACAACTTCTGCAATCGCTGGTCCGGCGGCGTGAACTTCCTCCACGCCGGAGAGGCGGGCAGCGAGGTCTCGATCGATCCGGAGGGCAACGTCTTCCCCTGCTGCGTGAAGACGCGCAGACCGGTCGGCAACCTTCTCGAAGAGCCGCTGGACGCCATCCTGGCCCGCGCGCGGACGCAGCCCATCTATCAGGCGATCAATGCCGGCGAGCCGCAGCGCATGGGCCTTGCCCACGGCTGGAGCGTCGACACGTTCCTCGAAAAATCCCGCACGCGTCTGCCGGATGGGCGCGAATACCAGAACCTCTGCATCGGCTGCGACGCTTTCCACGACGAGGTGCTCGGCGCCGCGCCGCTGGTGCAGTTGAACGCCGCCGGCTAGTCCGTCCGGCGGAAGCGCAGATTCCACACCCGCGCGTCACCGGCCCCGAAGCCCGTCACCCGCCCCGTCGCATCCCGCTCAAAGCGAATGGCCGTCCCCTCCATCTCAAAGGCGTCGCGGAAGGTGGGGCGCAGTCTCACCGGTGCGCGCTCGGCAATCTGCATTCGCAGGACTCCGCCATCGCTGCGCACGCGCACCGCCGCTTGGGTCTCCGCGCTGGCATAGACGCCGGAATAGGCTGCCAGGTCGGCTTCGGCGGGGGCGAAGGGTTCCACGCGCTCATACACCTGCGCTTCGTCATTCGCCGTACGGCATCGGATCGGCGATGCCTCCTCACAGCGCAGTTGCGGCGCCGGAGAACCGGCCAGATGCAGCGCGCCGCTCTTCCACTCCACCCGCGCCGTCGTGTTGTCCCGCACCCGCCGATACAACCCGTCGAAGCGCGCAAGGTCCGTCACCGCCGCCGACCCTTCGCGCGCCGCAGCCGCCGGCGCCGCGCCGGTCCACAGCCGCGCCACGCGCCGGCCGAGTTCCGTCGGGTTGGCATCCGCCTGATTGCACAGCACCGCGACCGAGACCTGTTTCTGCGGATAGCGGCCCAGCCACGTGCGATAGCCATCGGTCGCGCCGGAATGCGACACCTCCCGCGTGCCGCCCGCGTCGCTCACCACCAGCCCCAGCGCGTAGCTCAGCCGCTTGCCGGAACTCAGCGTGGCCGTCGTCTCCATCGCTTCCACCAGCGCCCGACCGCCCACGCGCGCGTGGACGAAGTTCTCGTTCCACCGCAGCAGGTCATCCACCGTCGTCAGCATGCCGCCCGCGCCGATGATGTTGGCGATGGCCGTGCGTTGCTCCCACCGCTCCCCGGACTTGGCATAGGCCAGAACGCGTCGCGGATACACGGCCCGAAAGTTGTCGCGCCACCGCGTCGACGACATCTCGAGCGGATCGAAGATCGCCTCCCTGGTGAAGGCCTGAAATGTCTTGCCGCCCAGCACGCGTTCCACCAGGATCGGCAGCGCGTTGTAGCCCGTATTGCTGTACGAATATGCGGTTCCGGGCTGGAAATTCAGTTCCCGCTGCCGTGCCGCAAACGCCAGCAGATCGGCGTTCTCATAGACGCGCGTGCCTTCCGGAAACCCGGAAAACTGCGCAAGCAGCCGCCACTCCCGCAGACCGCTCACGTGGCTCAGCACCTGCCGCAACGTCAGTGGAACACCGTAATCCGGAATCTCCGGCAGATGCTTGCGCAGCGGATCGTTCAGCGAAAGCTTCCCCTGCTGCTCCAGCAGCACCAGCGCGGCCGCCGTAAACTGCTTGGCGACGGAGCCGCTTTCAAACACCGAGTCCGGCCGGATCGGGACGTTCCGTTCCAGATCCGCCATGCCGTAGGCCGCCCGCAGCACCACCGTGCCGCGCTCCGCCACGCCAACCGCGCATCCCGGAGTCTCGTTCGTGTAGGCGGCGAAGATTTCATCGACCCGCGTCTTCGGGACCTCCGCACCCCACAGACTCGCCGCCACCAACAGGGGCAGGGCCTGCCGCACCACTACAGTCCCCCCTTGGCGATGCGCGCCACCTCCGCGCCGGACAGCGCGCGCGAGAAGATCGCGACGTCGTCCATCAGCCCCGTGTAGTTCACGCCCAGGCGGATGGTGGCCTTTTCCATGTCCCAGGCGAACGCTTCGGCGATCGCGGGGCTGGCGCCTTGCCGCACCCCATCGACATACAGCGTCGCCGAACCCTTGCCTCCGCCCAGTCCTTCATGCACCACGGCGACATGCGTCCACTTGTCGCGCCGGAACGGCGGCTGCTTCACCACTACCAGCCGTCCGTTGAATGCCGGGTTCTTGTCCGGGTCCAGGTTCTGCGGGTTCCATGCCTTCAGCGCGCCGAAGACGCCCAAACGGAAATGGCGCGGCTTCTCGTCTTTCGTGAAATCCACCCAGATGGCCGAGTCGTTGTAGTCCTTGTCAGTCACTTGCAGCGGATCGCAGTAGCCGGGCGCCAGGTCCTCATCCGGTGTCAGCCGCAGCCAGAACGACACCGTGCCGGTCCAGCCCGATGGCGCAAAGTTCACGTTGCGCGCCGCACGGAAGAAGATCGCGCCCGTGTTCTTCGTCTTGAAGCGCAGCGCGCCGCCCTTGACTCCTTCGCCCTTGACCCATTCCGCCGCCGTTCCGTCCAGACCCGGCTTGGCCTCGTTGAGCCGCTTGTAATCCGGAGCCTGATGGATCCGACGGTCCCCTTCGCCGATGGTGGCGTCCGGACCCTGGTCAAACGTGGCCCGGAAGGTGAGCCCGGACTTCAAGTCCGCCGCGGCAAGCAAAGTCGTCAAAAGGAAAGGAGCAAACACGCGCATAGCTCCGGTTAGGATACGCCAGTGCGCTACCCTGCTCTGCGTGGCGCGGCCCGCGATCGAAGAGAAGTTGCGCAACGCAATCACAGACGCAGTGCCTTTCACTGAGGCGACGGTCGTCTATCTCCTTGTCGAAACCCGAAAGCTACTCGAATTGACAGGCGATCTTCGGAAGCAGCGCTTTGCGGACCTGCGCTTCTTTTGTGATTGGGCACTGCATGCGTCCTTGAGTCGAGAAGGAGCAAACAGGATCCTCAGCGTGTTCGCCCAGGCGCACCCACTTCTGGTGCAGAAGCAGGAATTGCCGTTTGACCTCAATCGGGAAATTGAGGGCTTGATCAGTCTGCACGCGTTCCGGTCAGCATTCGATCAATTCTGCGCCGAATTCAGCCTCCCCCCGCTCGGTCAAAGGTGGACCGAGTTCCTTCTCTGTTCCGCGCACGTGGTGATGGACTGCCCGTTGCACGTGGAGGTTGCAGAGGAAGAGAATGGCGCAGGCGACGTCCGACTCACTCTTCACGGTTCCCTGAGGGAACCCGCACCCTACGCCGCTTCCAATTCTTCTTCCAGCAACTGCTTGCGATACAGGTCCGCGTAGTAGCCGCCCTGCGCGATCAGTTCGGTGTGCGTCCCCTGCTCGGCGATGCGCCCGTTCTCGATCACGTAGATCCGGTCCGCCTGCTGCACGGTGGAGACACGGTGCGAAATCACCAGCGTTGTCCGCCCTTTCCGCACGGTGCGCAACTCGTTCAGAATGCGCTCCTCGGTCAGCGTATCGACACTCGACAGCGCATCGTCCAGAATCAGAATCCGCGGCTGCCGCAGGATGGCGCGGGCAATGGCGCAGCGCTGTTTCTGTCCACCGGAAAGCGTGATGCCGCGCTCGCCGATCATCGTCTCAAAGCCGTCGGGGAAGCCCGCGACATCGGTGTCCAGTCCGGCAATGCGCGCCGCCTGGCGTACCTCCTCGTCCGTCGCGCTTTCGACGCCAAAGGCGATGTTGCCGGCCAGCGTCGTCGAAAACAGGAACGTCTCCTGCGGCACATAGCCGATCTCTCGCCGCAACTGGCTCGGGTCGAAATCCCGCACGTCGATGCCGTCGACGCGCACCACGCCCCCGGTCGGATCCTGCAGCCGCGGCACCAGTGAGACCAGGGAACTCTTCCCGCTTCCCGTGTGGCCCACAATCGCCACCGTCGCCCCGCCCGGGATGCGCAGCGACACGCCATCCAGCGCGACGCGGCTGCCGCCCGCCGGCAACGCATGCTCCAGCCGGACCGAGTCGAACTCGATTGCACCGGTCAGCGGCGAAGGCAGCGGCACCGCATGCGGAGGTGCGTCGATCTGCGGCGGCTCTTCCAGAATCGAGGCGATCCGCGCCATCGAGGCCGCTCCGCGCTGCGTCAGGTTGATCACCCAGCCGAAGGCGATCATCGGCCAGATCAGCATGTTCATGTACGTCTGGAACATGACGAACGTGCCCAGCGACATTCGCCCGTCCAGCATCCGCAGACCGCCCGCCCACAGCACGATCAGGAACGTCAGCCCGATCAGTGCCTGCAACAGCGGCATGAACATTCCAGTCCGCCAGGCCAGATCCACATTCGCCTCGATGTAGCCGCGGTTCAACTTCTCAAACTTCCGCAACTCGGCCTCTTCCTGCGCGAAGGCGCGCAGCAGCCGCACGGAGTTCAAGTTCTCCTGCACGCGGCTGGTGATGTCCCCAAACAGTCCCTGGATCGTCTCGAACCGCTCATGGATGATCCGCCCGAAGTAGATCACCGCGAAGGTGACCAGCGGCGCCGGCGTCAGCGCGATGAGCGTCAACTGCCAGTCCACCGACAGCATCACACCCACCGCGCAGACAAACAGGAACATCGTTTCGCACCAGTACATGACGCCCGGTCCCAGCATCATCCGCACCTGGTTCAGATCGTTGGTGGAACGCGCCATGATGTCGCCCGTCCGGTGCTTGGCATAGAAGCCGCCCGAGAGCACGGTGAGCTTGGCGAAAATCTCGTTGCGCAGGTCGAACTCGACATCGCGCGAGACGCCCACCAGGATCAGGCGCATCCAGTACTGGAAGAGACCCTTCAGCGCGTTCACCGCAACCATGGCGCCGGCGAAGGAAAGTAGAACACCCAGGGGACGGCCCTCGGTCACCGCGTCAATCCCGCCGCGGATTACCAGAGGAAGCGTTGCCGCAAACAGCCCGCGGAGCGCCAGGGCGCCCATCCCCCGGGCCAGCGGTGCGCGATAACGGCGAAGGTATGGCCAGCAGCGGGCGACGGTCAGGCGCAGCAAGGCGGCCTAGTCGTCCGTGTCCAGGCGCCCGGCCGTCTTCAGCTTCTGGAACATGCGTTCGATGTCCGCCTCGTCGGCAGGGTTCAGCAACGGCGCCCGCTTCTTTCCGGCGGCGATCGGCGACGCGCCCGAGGCGCCGACCGTCACCGTCCGCGACATCCGCTCCCGTGCTTTGGTCAGCTTCTGATGGATGTCCGCCGCCAGGCGGCGCGAACCATCCAGCGCGCCCGGGTAGATCACCAGCTTGCGCGTGTCGTCCTTGAAGATCAGCCACAACACCAGCGGCGAAACCCAGCCGGTGCGCTCCACGCGGCTGATTTCCGACCACAGGTACTCGTAGTCGCCGATGGCAATCGAGTCCGGTGAGATTTCAATGACGGGGCGCAGGGCTAGGTACAGGTTCAGCGCGGCGGTGGCGAGAAACAGGCCGGCGGCCAGATAGGCAAACGGAAAGCGTGTCGCCGCGATGCCCACGGAACCCACGGCCAGGCAAAAGGACGCCACCCCCAAGATCGCGTAATTCCGGGATGGGACGTAGCGGACCACTGCCTTGCTCTAAGCCTACCCGGATTCCGCAGCCCGGTCAATCGCGAACACGCCTCCGCCACGCGTCGCCATCGGCTGTCACTGCCGTGGCGAAACTCTATCTCGTTCGATGCCAATCAGCTAGACGAAACGCGCGGCATCCGTCCGACGGCTCCGTGCGAAAACTCGGTCAGCAGTTGCCCGCTGACACCTCGGAGCGGCAGCCGCCCAGGCATCGCCTGTCGAGCAATCGGCGGCGGCGCCGAAACGTCGCGGTCCTAGGAAAACCGGCGTGGGTCCCAATACCGGGGAGGTTGGCGACACCACACGCGCCCCCAGCCTGAGACCGGGTCACTCAGGTCCCGCTTGCCGTTGCCGGGAACCGAAAACGGCCGCTCCGGAGCGAAACAGAACAAAGGAAGACAGAGAAAGAGCGGCAGCCGGCCGACGCGAGTGCCGGACGCGCGTCTACACTCCCCGCTGATTGCCCCACAGGTCGACGTGCAGCCGCGGCGTGAAGCGGAAGCCTGTCTCTTTGCAGACCTCCGCCAGCCATTGCGCACGGTCGCGCAGCAACACCGGGTCGACGCCTTCCGGCATCAGTACCACGCGCTGTGAATCGGCATGCGTGTCGGCGAGAATCCGGCGCACTTCTTCGAGATCCTCCGGCCTGGCGATCACAAACTTCATCTGGTACGGGTAGTGGTGGATCAGCTTCCGCAGCACTGTCGGCACGTAGCGCAGCCGTTCCTGATGCTCCGCCCATTTGCCCCCGTCACGCTCATACGGAATGCTGTTGGACAGCTTCGGCGAGATGCTCATCAGGTCGCACGCCACCGGCGCGTAGACCGTCCCCGCCGTCTCGATCGTGATGTGGTGTCCGGAGTTGGCCAGTGCGCGGGTCAGGTCCACGATGCCGTCGGCAATCATCGGCTCGCCGCCCGTGATCACCACGTGCTTGGCTCGATGCTTTTTCACGGCGGCAATGACGTCGGGCAGCGGCATCAGGTCGCCTTCCGGCTCCCATGAGGTGTAGGGCGTGTCGCACCAGACACACCGCAGATTGCAGCCCGTCGTCCGCACGAAAACGCTGGGGACGCCGGTCAACGTGCCTTCCCCTTGCAGCGAGTAGAAGATCTCGCTAATTCGCATGAGGACGGTATTGTATCGGATCGGTTACGCCCACTTCACGAAACGCGCGCAGGCGCAGCAGGCAGGAGTCGCAATGGCCGCACGCGCGGCCCTCGGCGTCCGGGTCATAGCAGGACGTCGTCAGCGCGAAGTCGACTCCCAGGGTGTGGCCCAGCCGAATGATCTCGGCCTTCGTCAGCGCAATCAGCGGCGCATGAATCCGAATCGCGCCGCCTTCGACGCCCGCCTTTGTCGCCAGATTCGCCATGCGTTCGAAGGCTTCAATGTAGGCCGGGCGGCAGTCCGGGTAGCCGGAGTAATCGAGCGCGTTCACGCCCAGATAAATGTCGCGCGCCTCCAGCACCTCCGCCCACGCCAGCGCGTAGGACAGGAAAATCGTGTTCCGCGCCGGGACATACGTCACCGGAATGCCGTCGCCCATCTCCGTCACATCGTCGTGCTTCGGTACGGCGATCTCGTCCGTCAACGCCGAGCCGCCAAAGGCCCGCAGGTCGATGGTGACCAGCTTGTGCTGCGCCGCCGCCAGGGACTTCGCCACCCGCCGCGCCGCTTCCACTTCCACCGCGTGCCGCTGTCCATAGGCAAACGAGAGCGCATGCGCTTCAAACCCGTCCCGCCGCGCCAGCGCCAGCGTCACGGCACTGTCCAGGCCGCCACTTACCAGACACACCGCGCGCTTCATCGGTTCGGCAACCGCAACGCCAGGAAGAAGCCCACCAGCGGCGCCGCCACCAGCGCGAGCAGCGCGTGATGCAGCGTGAACAGGTCCGCGGCCCAGCCCACCAGCGGAATGGCGATCATGCCGGCCGTCCCCCAGGCAAAGCCCATCATCAGGGCACTCACCGTGCCGGCATTGCCCGGCGCGAGGTCCTGCCCCATCGTCACGTTTACCGGAATCGTGAACAACAACACGGCGCCGCCCAGCGCCAGGCACGCCATCGATGCCGCGCCGGTCGTGAAGAAAAACCCGGTGAGAAACGGCAGCGATCCGATCATCGAAATGACGATCACCAGCTTGCCGCCGAAGCGGTCCGAAAGATTGCCGCCCAGAAACCCGCCCAGCGCGCCCGAAGCCAAGTAGAGCGACAAGGCGAGGCTGGCGGACTCGAGCGAAAAGCCCCGCTCCCGGCTGAGGTACAGCGGCAGAAACTGCGTGAAGGCGATCTGCACCACCGAGCGCAGGAACACCAGCGAATAGAGCACCGCCAGCGGCTTCCACACCGCCTTCAGCGGCGCCCAGTCAAAACTGGCCGACTTGCGCTCCACGCGCTGCGCCGGAAGCGCGGCCAGCAGCAGGCCCGTCATGATGAGGCCCGGCACCATCCCCACCCACGTCATCGACGCGCCCCACCGCGCGACAATGGCCGAGAAGAACGTCGGCCCGAAGGCCAGGCCCAGCGTGCCGCTCGAAATGAAGACCGCCATCCAGCGGCCCCGGTTTTCCGTGATCCCGGCTGTTGCCCGCGACGAGCCTTGCGGATGGAAACTCGCGATGCCCGCCCCGCCCAACAGCACCATCAGCAGCAGCGCGGCAAAATTCGGCGCCACGCCCAGCAGCGAAATGAACACGCCTGCCATCGCCGGCGCCAGCGCGACAAACATCCGGCTCTGCAACCGGTCTGACCAGTAGCCATAGGCCGGCTGCAGCGTCGAGGAGGAAAACACCAGCACGCCCCCGAGCACGCCCGCCTGCGCCAGGCTCAAGCCCAGGCGCTCCACCAGCAGCGGCTGGAACGCACCCAGCGCGCTGGAGTACAGGTCGATAAAGAAATGCGAGACGCACAGCAGCGCCAGTGTCGTGTAGGCCTGCCGCTCTGCCGCGCGCGCGGAAACAGGGAGGGCAAGCGTGCCGGCAGGTTCAGACATGTCGCGGAAACCTCTAGTATAGAGGGCGCAATGACCAATACGTGCGTGATTCTCGCCTCGCGTCCCCACGGGATGCCCACCGCCGAGAACTTCCGGATCGAGCAGCGCGACGTGCCCGCCGCCGCGCCCGGTGAAGTCACCGTTGCGATTGACTACCTCTCGCTTGACCCCTACATGCGCGGCCGCATGAACGACGCCAAGAGCTACGTCGAACCCTTCGCCGTCGGCGATGTGTTGGGCGGTGGCGGCGTCGGACGCGTCCTGTCGAGTAACTCGCCGAAGTTTGCCGTCGGAGATCACGTCGAAGGAATGCTCGGCTGGCAGCAGGTGGCCGTGGTCCCCGACAAGGGCCTCCGCAAGCTTGATCCCGCCCCCGCGCCCCTCAGCCTCGCGCTTGGACCGCTGGGGATGCCGGGGCTCACTGCCTACTTCGGCTTTCTCGAGATCTGCGCGCCCAAAGCCGGCGAAACGGTCGTCGTCTCCGGCGCGGCGGGCGCCGTCGGCAGCTACGTCGGACAGATTGCGAAGATCAAGGGCTGCCGCGTCGTCGGCATCGCCGGCGGCGAGGAGAAATGCCGCATCGCCCGCGAGGAGTTCGGCTTCGACGAGATGCTGGACTACAAGAGCACCACCGACTACTACCGCGCGCTGAAGCAGCTGTGCCCGAACGGCATCGACTGCTACTTCGACAACGTCGGCGGCACGATCACCGATGCCGTCGTGGCGCAGATGAACACCTTCGGACGCATCTCCATCTGCGGCCAGATTTCGCAGTACAACAACACGCAGGCCGAGATCGGACCCAAGCCGTTCACGCAGATCCTGATCCGGCAGTTGAAGGTGGAGGGCTTCATCGTGCTCCGCTTCTACAACCGGGCGGCCGAAGGCCTCGCGCAGATGGCGGAGTGGCTCGGCCAAGGCAAGCTGCGCTACCGCGAAACGGTGGTGGACGGAATCGAGAATGCACCGGAGGCATTCATCGGCCTGCTGAAGGGCGCCAATATCGGCAAGATGCTGGTGCGGGTCAGCCCGGCCTAGGGCGGCGCCGAGCTACAGTCCCAGCCGCGAAAAGACGCGCAGCAGGTCATCGGTGACAAACGGCTTCGCCTGGTAGGCGTTCATGCCCGCGGCCAGACACCGCTCCTCATCGCCGGGCATCACGCCTGCCGTCAGGGCAATGATGGGGACGGGTGCGGCTCCGGTGACGGCTTCCCGCTGCCGGATGCGGCGCGTCGCCTCGTAGCCGTCCATCACCGGCATCTGACAGTCCATCAGGATCAGGTCGAAGGGTCCGTCGGCGACGGCGTCCACCGCCTGCCGGCCATCGCCCGCAACCGCCACCTCGTGCCCCAGGCGCGCCAGTTGCCGCATGACGATCCGCTGGTTGACCTCGTTGTCCTCTGCCAGCAGCACCCGATAGCGCCGCATGCGGTCTCCGCCGGGTGCCGACGCCGGAGGTGCCGCCGCCGCCGCATCCGCCAGCGGAAGCCGGACCACAAAGGCGGATCCGCGACCCACTTCGCTCGACACGGAAATCGTGCCGCCCATCCGGTCCGCCAGCTTCCGGCAGATCGCCAGACCGAGACCGCTGCCGCCGAAGCGCCGCGTCGTCGAGGAGTCTGCCTGCCGAAACGGGTCAAAAATCGCCGCCTGTTTCTCCGGCGCAATCCCGACCCCCGTGTCCGTCACCACCAGGGCCACCCAGCCGTCCGCCTCGCGCCGCCGTTCCAGCGTCACGGTGCCGCGTTCGGTGAACTTCACCGCGTTCGACACCAGGTTGATCAGAATCTGCCGCAGCCGCGTCGCGTCGCCCAGCACCATGTCCGGAGCCCCCGGCGCCGTGCCATCCACCACCTGCAGTTCCCTGCCGTGCGCCATCGTGCGGCCGATATCCAGCCCATCCCGCAGCAACTGCGCCAGCGAGACCGGAACGGACTCCAACTCCAACTGCCCGTTCTGATACCGCGAGAAATCCAACAGGTCGTTCACCAGCGACAGCAGCATGCCGCCGGAGCGCCGGATGATCTCCACAAACTCCCGCTGCTCCGGGTCGACAACGGTGCGATCCAACTCATCGGCCCCGCCCAGGATGCCGATCAGCGGCGTTCGGATCTCGTGGCTCATCACGGCCAGAAACTCCGACTTCAGCCGCTGCGCCTCCTCGGCTTCCTCGCGCGAACGAACCGCTTCCCGAAGCGTTGCCTCCCGTGCCTCACGCGCTTCGCGCTCCGCCGTCAGGTTGCGCTGCACGGCGACGTAATGCTCCACGCGTCCGGAAGCGCCCCGCACCGGCGCCACGCTCCACCCCACCACGTACGGTGAGCCGTCCTTGCGGTAGTTCACCGTCTCTCCTTCAAAGCGCCGCCCGCGCGTCAGATCCTCCCGCAGGCGGTCGAGCACTTCGCGCTCCGTGGCCGGACCCTGCAGCAATCGCGGAGACTGCCCCGCCACCTCCGCCGGTTCATAGCCCGTTAACCGGCGGAACGCCTGATTCGCATAGACGATCCGAGGGCCCGGCGCGTCCATCTCCGCGTCGGTGATCAGCACGCAATCCTGCGCGTCCTCCACTGCCTGCTCCAGCAGCGCCGCCCGCGCCTCACGCTCCTTGCGAACGTGGATGTCCTCGGTCACCATCGCCATCAGCACGCGCCCGTCGGCGTCCGGCGGCAGCAGGGAACCCGTGGTCTGCACCCACCGCGCCTCGCCGTTCGGACGCACATAGCGCTTCTCCAGCCGGAAAATCTCCGTCTCCTTGGCCCAGCACGAGGCCACCGCGTCACGCACCCGCTCCTGATCGTCCGGATGCACGATTGCCAGCCGCGTGGTGTGGAGCAGGTCCTCGAGAACGCGGCCCGTAATCTCGCTATAAGCGCGGTTCGCGGCCACGATCACGCCCTCACGGTCGCTGATCGACAGCCCAACCGAACAGTGCTCAAAGAGCTGTCCGAACCGGTCCCACACGTTCTCTCTATCGGACTGCACACAGCCGGGATGAGGCAAGTTTGCCCTCGTCGGACCTCCTGGTAACGATCGGGTAGAAAGCCCAGAGGAAACAGGCGAGCAGACTCCATCCAATTCCTACGACGCACTCGGTCCCTTTCCGCATCCCGGTCCGCAACGGATTCCGGGACTCCGGTGCTTCGCCACGCCGGTCCAAGCCCGTCGGCTGCCGCCACGCGCCTCCGGCTTGATATGCTCTCCAACGTCGTGCGCCTCTCTTTCTCTGTTCTCCTCCTCACCGCGAGCCTTTCCGCCGCCGAGTTCAAGGATGTCGAATACTCCAACGTCGGCCAGCGCGTCGCCATGGACATTGCCACGCCCGCCGGGGACGGACCGTTCCCCGCCGTCCTGCTGGTGCATGGCGGAGGCTTCCGCCGCGGCACGCGTGACAGCTATTGGCCCCTCGCGCAGCGCCTTGCCGAACGTGGCTACGTGGCAGCGACGGCCAGCTACCGCCTTGCCCCGCGCCACCAGTTTCCGGCCGCCGTCGAGGACGTCAAGGCCGCCGTGCGATTTCTCCGCGCTCGCGCAGCCCAGTACAAGATCGACCCGTCGCGCATCGGCGCCATGGGGGCCAGCGCCGGCGGACATCTGGTCCTGATGCTCGGCCTCACCGCCGGCATCGCCGAGTTCGAGGGCACCGGACCGAACCGCGATCAGTCCAGCGGCGTCACCTGCGTCGTCAACTACTTCGGACCCACCGACTTCACGCAGTCGTATTCCAAGAGCGTCGATGCCGCCGAGGTGCTGCCCTTGTGGCTGGGCGGCGATCTCGACCACGCGCGTGTCTATCACCAGAAGGCCAGCCCGATCAACTGGGTGACGCCCGCCGCCGCGCCGACGCTGTCGATTCACGGCACCAGGGACACCTACGTCGCCTATGAGCACTCCGTCATGCTGACCGAGCGGATGCTGGCCGCCGGCGTCGACGCGGAACTGGAAACAATCTCCGGCGCCGGGCACGGCTTCAAGGGCGCCGATGCGGAACGCGCCGAACAGCGCGCCTTCGCCTACTTTGACCGTCATCTGAAGCCCACCCCGTCCTCGCGCCGCCTGCTTCTTTCCGATCATGGTCCGCGCGGCGAGGTGGTGGCCGTGGAATGGCCGTCCGGCCGCGAGCTCTGGACGATTCCCAACCAGCGCGGCCACGACGTGCAGCCGCTGCCGAACGGCAATGTGCTGTTCACGGTCGGCCCCGCGCACAAGGTCGTCGAGGCGGATCCGAAGGGCAGGGAAGTGTGGTCGTACTCCGAGGGCCTCGCGCATCCGCTCGCCGCGCAGCGCCTGCCGAACGGCAATACGTTGATCGGGGATGCGAAGCTCGGCAAGGTGATCGAGGTAACGCCCGACAAGCGCGTCGCCTGGAAGTATGAGAGCGCGGACCTTGCCAACATGCGCATGCGGAACTCTCGCCGCACCGCCGCCGGCACCACGCTCATCGCCGTCGAGGCCGAGGCCAAGATCATCGAGGTCGATTCCGCCGGCAAGATCATCTGGCAGTGGCAGGCGCCGAACGGTGCCAACCGGCGCGCCTATCAGGCCCTGCGCCTGGACAACGGCAACACGCTCATCTCGCTGAACGATCCGGGCGAGGTGGTGGAAGTCGATCGCGCGGGCGCCGTGGTGCGCTCGATGGCCGGCGCCAAGCGGGACCTGCAACTCGGTTGGGCCTCCGGCATGGCCCTGCTGCCGGACGGTGGGCTGTTCGTCTCCGATTACACCGGCCGGCGCATCGTCGAACTCGACAAAGCAGGCAAACTGGTCAACGAATTGCGCACGAAGGACCGTACGGTGGCCTCGCTCGCGGTGCTGCCTTAAGACGAAGGGAGCGGTGCCATGTACGGTGTGATCGGGAAGATGTCGGCGCAGGAGGGCAGGCGCGAGGAACTGTTGCAACTGTTGATGACGGCGACAGGCTCCATGCCGGGCTGCCTGAACTATGTCATCGCGCGTGACCCCGCCGACCCCAACGGGCTTTGGATCACCGAGGTCTGGGATCATCGCGACAGTCACGCCGCATCGCTGAAACTGCCGGAGGTGGTGAAGGCGATCACGGCGGCACGCCCGCTGATTGCCGGCTTCAGCCATCGCGTCGAGACGGAACCGGTGGGCGGTGTCGGTCTTTCCCGCTAGCCGATGACCAACGGCCTGGTACTGACACATGGCGCGGGCGGCAATCGGAACACGCCCTTGCTGGTGCGGGTGGACGAAGCCTTCACCGCCGCCGGATGGACGGTGGAGCGCGTCGATCTCGCCTTCCGGCAGGCGCGGGCTTCCGGTCCGCCGCGTCCGTCCGATGCGGCGCGCGATCGCGAATCTCTCGCCACCGCGATTGCCGCGATGCGCACGCGCTGCACGGGACGCGTCGTCGTGGGCGGCGCCTCCTACGGCGGCCGCCAAGCCAGCCTGCTTCTGGCCGAGCGTGCCCTGGCCGACGCACTCCTGCTGCTTTCCTATCCGCTCCATCCGCCGGGCAAGCCCGATCAGAAGCGGACGGCGCACTTTCCGTCGGTCACCGTCCCGGCGTTGTTCGTGCACGGGACCAAGGACCCGTTCGGGACCATCGAGGAGATCGAGGCCGCGCGCGCCCTTCTCGGCGGCCCGTCGCAGGTGAGTGTCGTGGAGGCCGCCGGGCACGATCTGGCGCGCGGACGCTTTGACGTTCCGGCGCGGATCGTGGCGCCGCTGGCGCAGCTAATCGGATAGGTGATCGACCGTCAGGAACGTGCTCTCAAAGGCGTGATCGAGGATCTCGTCGGTCAGCCGGTGCGGCAGCCGTTCAAACTCAATCAGGTCGAGCGCGTGCGAGAGCACATCGCGCGGATGACAGCGCCGCATGCGCTTGGACTTCGCGCGGTAGTGCTTGGCCAGGAAACGCTCAATCAACTCCGGCTCATGGTTCAGCTTCTTCGACTGGCAGAAGCCGCTGAAGATCTTGGCGAACTCCCCCTCGTCCGGCGAGCGCAGAAACATCTTGTACTGAATGCGGCGCAGGAAGGCCTCATCGCCAAGCTGGTCCGGGTTGAGGTTAGTCGAGAAGATGAGGAAGGTCTCAAACGGCACCTGCGCCTTGCCGCCGGTAAGGAAGGTGAGATAGTCGACGCGGCGCTCCATCGGGACGATCCAACGGTTCAGGACCTCCGACGGAGAGACCTTCTGCCGGCCGAAGTCGTCGATCAGGTAGATGCCGTTGTTGGCCTTGATCTGCAGCGGCGCGTCGTAGACCTTGGAGGTCGCGTTGTAGCTCAGGTCGAGCATGCCGAGCGTGAGCTCGCCGCCGGAGACGATGAACGGCCGCTTCACCCGGGCCCAGCGCGCGTCGTGCGTCATCTCCGGTCCCACGGCTGCGGCAAGCGCCAGCAGCCCGCTAAGTTCGTTGTCGACCCGCGGCTCGTCGGCCGTCACGTGATAGACGGGGTCGAAGACCTGGATGATCTGCCCCATGCTCTCGATGGCGTGCGGCACAAAGACGGGCGCGGTCTGCAGATTGAACAGCGCTTCGGCCAGGAAGGTTTTGCCGTTGCCGGGCTGCCCGTAGATGAGGAAGCTGCGTCCGGAATTCACCGCCGGTCCGATCTGGTTCATCAGATCCTCGCTCACCACCATGTGGCGATAGGCGTCCACCAGCATCTGGCGCGTCAGCCAGTTGGTCGGCTGGCGCTGCGCGCGGATCATCGGCACATACTGCGACAGCGGCACGGGCGCCGGCCCGGCATACTGATTGGTTTCCAGGTGCTGCCGCGCCAGCGTGCGTCCGCCGTCGGTGAGCGCGAAGATCGCCGAGACGCTGCCCATGCCGAGCGACTTTTTCACCGTCACGGCCTGCACGCGCTTGATGTTTTCGAGAATCGGCTCAATCAGCGAGAACTTCAGGCCGATGGCGTCCGCCAGCTCCCGGCCCAGAGACTCGCCGCGGAAGTAGAGGATCTTGAGCAGCAGTTGTTCCAGAAACGCTTCCGCCAAGCCGGTTTCCGCAATCGATTCCGGCACGCGGGGCGCCTGCGCGCTGAGCAGGGAAGGGGGCAGCGGCGAAGCCTGCGACGGGGCAGCGAGGCCGGCGGTCGTGCTGGGCGGAGCCACAGTTGCGGTCACGACCGTCTTATCGCCGCCCCGGCAGAATCGCACGATGGGCAGGATGCCCGATCACGGCGGGCGAAAACTACTGAAGGGCTAGATCGTCACCGGTTGGGGCGGACCGAGCACCATCTCGTTGATTGCACCGCCCGCGGGCACCATCGGGAACACGTTCTCACCCGGCGACACCATCACGTTCAAAAGGTACGGACCCGGCTCATTCACCGCCGCCTCCAGCGCCGCGCGCAGTTCGGAGGGCTTCTCCACCGTCCGGCCGCGGAAGCCGTAGGCCCCGGCCAGCTTCTCCGCATCCGGGAAGCTGTCGAGCGTCACCGAGGACAGGCGGTTGTTATAGAACAGCTCCTGCCATTGGCGCACCATGCCGAGATAGCCGTTGTTCATCACCACGATCTTCACGTTCAGCCCGTAGTTGACCAGCGTGGCCAGCTCCGGCACCGACATCTGGAAGCCGCCGTCGCCGACAATGGCAAACACCAACTGATCCGGGTTGGCCGCCTGCGCGCCCATCGCCGACGGCAGGCCGAAGCCCATCGAGCCGAGGCCGCCCGAGTTGATCCACAACCGCGGCTTGTTGAACTTGATCAACTGCGCCGACCACATCTGGTGCTGCCCCACATCGGTGCAGACAATCGCGTTGCCGCCGGAAATGCGGTCGATCTCCGCCATCAGGTGCTGCGGCTTGATCTCGGCGTCGGAGAAGACGGGCTCCAGCGGGTGCTCGGCCTTCCAGTCGCGGATCTGCTTCCACCAGCTCTTGCGCGCCTCGGCCTTCAGGTGGCCCATCGACGGCTTCAACTCCCGCAGCGCTTCGTTCAGCTTCACCAGCACGCGCTTCACATCGCCGACGATCGGCAGGTCGGCGGCACGGTTCTTGCCGATCTCCGACGGGTCGATATCGACGTGGATCACCTTCGCATGCGGCGCAAAGCTCGCCAGGCGGCCCGTCACGCGGTCGTCAAACCGCACGCCGAGCGCAACCAGCAGGTCCGCCTCGTACATGCCCATGTTGGCCGCATAGCTGCCGTGCATGCCGGGCATCGAGATGAAGTTCGGATGCGTGCCGGGCAGCGCGCCCAGGCCCATCAGCGTGTTGACGGCGGGCGCGTCGACAATCTCGCACAGCTCGCGCAATTCCTCGCTCGCTTCGGCGTGGATAATGCCGCCGCCGGCGTACACCATCGGCTGCGACGACTCCCAGATCATCTGCGCCGCGCGCCGGATCTGGCCGCTGTGGCCTTCCGTGAACACGCGATAGCCGGGCAGGTGAATCTGCGTCACCGGCTTGTAGTGGCCCTGTCCCTGGAAGACGTCTTTCGGAACGTCCACCAGCACCGGCCCCGGGCGCCCGCTGGCCGCCAGATAGAACGCTTCGTGGATCGCCGCCGGCAGCTCATCCACCGTCTTCACCAAAAAATTGTGCTTCGTCGCCGAGCGCGTGATGCCGAACGTGTCGGCTTCCTGGAACGCGTCCGAGCCGATCAGCTTCGTCGAAACCTGCCCCGTCAGGGCCACGATCGGAATCGAGTCCATCATCGCGTCCACCAGGCCCGTCACCAGATTGGTCGCGCCCGGTCCGGACGTGGCGCAGCACACGCCCACCTTGCCCGTCGACCGCGCCCAACCCTGCGCCGCGAAGGCGGCATTCTGCTCATGGCGCACCAGGACGTGGCGAATCGGGTGGTCATAGAGCGCGTCATAGAACGGCAGCGTCACCCCGCCGGGATAGCCGAAGATCACCTCGACGTTCTCCCGCAGCAGGCACTCCAGCAGGATTTTGGCTCCGTTCATCAATGCGCCCGCTTCGGCGGCGGCGGTCGCGGCGGTTCCGTTCTGTTTCGACATGATCGATGCTCCTAGACGTGACGAGGGCCATCGGCGCGAATCGCTTCTTCGCCGATGGCCCTCAGTTTCCCGATTTCCGGCCTCAGGCGAAGTAGGGTACTACCCGCACAACGACGAGGGCGCTGGATACGCCGCCGCTGGCCACAGACAGTTGAATTCCGTTCCGCTGGTTCCGGATGAGTCCTTCGAACTGCACCACGAACGTTAGAATAGCCGATGCATTCCGTAAATACAAGAGGCGAACTGCATTATAAATGTTTATGGCGACATAGCGTGCCGGGCTGATACAATCCCGAATCACATGCTTTCCCGCCGCCGCTTGTTTCAGTTTCTGGCTGGAAGTCCGCTGGCCGGCCGCGCCATGGGACAGGCCGCGCCAGAACAGGTGCTCAACGTGTTCGATTTCGAAGCGTTGGCCAAGGCGGCGCTGGCCGAGGCCCCGGCGCATTTCGGCTATCTGGCCACGGGCGTCGATGACGATGCGACGCTTCGCGCCAATCGTCAGGCGTTCCAACAGTATCAGTTGCGGCCGCGGCGCCTGGTAGATGTCCGGCAGGTTGACCTGAGCGTGGAACTGTTCGGCGCGCGTCTGGCGTCCCCGATTCTGATTGCGCCGACGGGCAGCCAGCGCGCATTTCATCCGCAGGGCGAGTTGGCCGTGGCCCGCGCCGCCGCCGCGCAGCGCACGCAGCTTTGCCTGTCGACCGTCACCACGTCCGACATTCGAGAGGTGGCAGCGGCAGCCGGGCAGCCGATCTGGTTCCAGTTGTATGCGACATCAAAGTGGGGCGTGACCGAGGCGCTGGTGCGGCGCGCCGAGGAAGCCGGCTGTCCCGTGCTGGCGCTGACCGTGGACCTTCCCGCCGGCCGCAACACGGAGACCCAATCGCGGGCGCGCCTCATCGACAAGCGGCCCTGCAGCGCCTGTCATGCGTCGTCGCGCGAAGCGGCAACGGCTTCCGGCGCCTTCTTCGCACGCAAGCCGATGTTCCGCGGCATCGACATGACCGGCGTGACGTTGAACAATCCGGCGATGGACTGGGCCTTTGTCCGCCGTCTGAAGGCGATGACCTCGATGAAGCTGGTCCTGAAGGGGATTGAGACGCGCGAGGACGCGGCGCTGGCCGTCGAACACGGCGTCGATGGGCTGGTGGTCTCCAATCACGGCGGGCGCGCCGAGGAAAGCGGCCGCGGCACCCTCGACTGCCTTCCGGAAGTGCTGGACGGAGCAGGGAAACTGCCCGTGCTGATTGACGGCGGCTTCCGTCGCGGCACCGATGTGTTCAAGGCCCTGGCGCTGGGCGCGCGCGCGATTCTAATCGGGCGTCCTTACCTCTGGGGACTCGCCGCCTTCGGCCAGCCCGGTGTCGAGCGTGTGCTGGAAATCCTGAACGCGGAACTCGCCCTGGCGATGAAGCAGTGCGGCGCGCAGCGGGCTTCTTCGATTTCCCGCACGATGGTGGTGGAATCCCGCACGCCAAGCGCGGTATAGTAGGAGGGTTCGGGGCGTGGCTCAGCCTGGCTAGAGCGCCTGGTTCGGGACCAGGAGGTCGGAGGTTCGAATCCTCTCGCCCCGACCATCCTTTCCTCTTTTCTTTCAATCGTTTAGCCCACCCTCATCCAAAGGGACGCTCAGGTTCGCCGTGGCTGCTATGGCGGAAACTATGGATACCCCCCGCTTCGAGCGAGATTCCTCGCGGCACACACCATTCCGACTGGGGGTGGACATAGCGTCGCGTTGTTGAGAAGTCGGCATTGCCAGTCGAATAGGCCAGCGTGTGCGGATCCACATCTGTGGCTCCCAGCGGGTGAGGCACTCTGGAATAAATCGTTTAAACGGCGCAAGGCATACTGATTCGTTGCCGGGGCCGGGTGTGTGCTGGGAAGATCATTGGCACGGCTGCGCGTCGTCCGGCCGTGTAGCGACTCTGGGTCAATGCGGTGACGCGCGTCGCGGCTTATTGAGCGAAAGATCGGAAAATGAACGGTAATCCTATGTTCAGGTGAGAAAGGGTCCCGGCGAACTGACAGGCTTTTGCCCGTGCTCACAAAATTTTGGCGAACAGCGGAGAATTTCTTTAGAAGTGTGCTACAGTTACCTCGGTTTGAACATCTAAGTAGCCCCTAAAGGAGTGAATTGTGACTATCTCGAGGAGATCTCTACTAACTCTCGTAATCCTCGTGTCCGCGGTTTCTCCAGGGTGTAATTTAGGGTGGCTGAAAGTTGCCCTAACCCTCCTGCAGGTTGTTTCGCCTATGCTTCCAGGTATAGTTTCGGTAGCCCTCTCTTTAGCGGGCACCTTTATTCCAACGGAAGACGTGAACCGAATTCAGGCGGTCACTGCAGCCGTGCAGAGAGGGTTACAAGAAGTCGCGGCGCTCGTGCAGGAGGCCAGAGCAAAGCAAGATAAATCGAGCGTCGCTCGAGCTGAAGTGATCCTGGCGAGGCTTGTAAGCGATCTTGACGGTCTTCTTCCGTCGCTGCGTATCACGAATCAAGCGAGCAAAGCCAAGATCACCAGCAGCGTTACTGCAGTGTTGGCAGGGCTTAGGGGTGTTCTAGCTGTAATCTCCCGGAATACGGAGCCGTCCCGTACGCCAGGAGTACTGCCACCAGTTGCCCCCCCGCCGCCTCAAACCCCTTCGCCAGTGATCACCGACCCTGAGGAGTTAAAGAGGCAGTTCAATACGGCACTCACAGCACCGAGCGGAGAGCCACAGGTGGATGCTGCATTTTTGCGAGCTAAGCTCATTTAGCATCTGAATGCTGTGATTTCGGAGTTCGTGCGAACGCACCTGCCGTTCTGAAAACGTGGCGGACTAGGCATAACCTCTACGCATCCATAGAGAACGAAGCTGACGAGGGTGGGCGCAAGCAACCTAGAGATAGCAGCCCTGAACTCGCTCAGCGTGTTCTGGTGTACCTGGGCATCAATTCGATTCACCGAAGTGCGGAAGATAATTCTGGGCACCCGAAGGAGACCGCTTCTGCGGGCGGCGCCATCGTACCCTTTTGCAGTGCTGGCTAACGCCTTTCGCCTATGCCTAAACCGCAGCTACACGTCACCACGAGCACGCTCTATTGCCCTGCGTACAGTTTCGATCTCGGGGTGCACATAGCGCTTCGTTGTTGAGAAGTCGGCATGGCCAGCCAAGTACGCCAGCGTGTACGGATCCATGTGCGCGGCCCAGCGCGTGAGACACGTGTGTCGGAACGTGTACAGGCTGAACGGTGCGAGACCTGCCGTTCTGAGAACATTGCGATGCTGTTTACGAAGGGTCGACTTCTCGATATGCGCCGACCGCGTCGGTGCAGGGAAGACCCACTCGACTGACGCACCGTTCTTCCGCATCTCCAGGATGGAGGCGACCCGGTCGGTCATCGGCACTTGCCGCCGAGCGCTCGCCGTCTTGCCGGATGCAATATGGAGTGAACCTTCGTGGACGTTCTCCCATCGGAGCCGGAACAGTTCATCAGGTCTCAAGCCGCAATCCAGAAGGATGGTCACCACGTCCCGAAGCAGGAAAGGATCACGCCTCGTTGGCGGAGGCCCAGCTTGCAGTTGAGCGGTCGACTCGGTGGATCGCAACCCGGGCGTGTCGACACTTTGGGTAGCAAGTTTCTCGGCCGCAGCCAAGTAGCGGCACTCCTCGTCCCGCGAGAGCACGCGGCTTCGCGTGGCTTCGCCGGGTAGCATCTGGATGCGAATAGCGGGCTGGTCAAGAACGCCCCATTCCAGGGCCAATCGAAGCATTCTTCGCAGGACTTCCAACTCCCGGTTGATGCTACTGACCTGGAGCTGCGCCCCACGCCGCTTCGAGACGAAGTCCCGAACCTGGGCCTGCTTGATGTTGTCCATCGCCGAGGAAGCGATTGGGTCGAAAGACAGGAGGCTCTTCAAACCGTTGGCGTAGTACTCGAGTGTTTTGGGCTTGCTGGAGAAGCGGGAGAGCACGAATGGCAAAAATTCTCGCTCGGCGAAGGTTCTGAAGGTCGGAATCTCTTTTTTCTCGGTGATCCCAGCTTCGTTCTTGGCCAGGTTGGCTTTGTGCAGAGCTTCCATCTGCTCGGCGACCCGCTTGACGGGCTGCCGCGTTGATTGCCGAATCCGCTTGCCGTTCCAGACGAAGCAGTACCACCAGTTTTTGGAAGTTTTCTGTTTGTAGACAGCCATGAAGGGTCGACTCGCAAAGGTAGGTGATCAGCGGTTGGTATACGCCTTGTGGGTCTAGTCAAGGAGTGGCTTTTCCCCTCCTCCCACTGGGCGACTATCCAGCCACTCGTCCAGATCGCCTGCGCGATAGCGGACTAGCATTCCTAACTTGATATAGCGGGGACCGCGGCGCTCTAGCCGCCACCGCCGAATGCAGGCGACGCTCACTCGCAGCATCTTCGCGACTTCGTTCTCCGTAAAGAGTTCTGGTGCGGCGAGATCAGTCGACATGTGCATTGGTCGCCGCTTCCTTCGTGCTTATCGTTGTGCGTTGAGACTGTGCCAAGCAGTCACGGGCGAACCGTTGGTCCAAGCCGCACACCAGGTTGTAGGCGTCGAGGAGTTGCAACGACGTTTCTGCGAGTTCGTCGCCGGAGCGCCCGACGCGGTCGAGCGCGGTGATGGCGAAACGCAGACGTTCCTGGATCAGCTTCAGCTTGAACGCGACCTCGAAGTCGGGCGCATCGTGGAAGT
This sequence comes from uncultured Solibacteraceae bacterium, assembly GCA_964395885.1. GTDB lineage: Bacteria > Acidobacteriota > Terriglobia > Bryobacterales > Bryobacteraceae > JAPKYZ01. Next base: position 30,347 of record CAYNDS010000004.1, read on the forward strand.
CGTCGAGCAGTTGCGTCAGTTTGCCTGTGAAGCTGTTTGTCATTCTGGATTCCTCCTCTCAGTGGTTGTGATCCGCGTGTTGCCGTCGGACGTTGATGATGCCGCAGGCAGCGACTCGTATGGAGCTTCGAACAACATGTCGCGGTTGACGCGGACGGTGAACTTGTAGCCTGGATCGATCTTCACGGTTGGCTGGACGTTCAGGTTGCGGCGTGTCATCTGAGCGCCCACTTGCGCGACCTCGCGGCCCACCGTCGCGCCCGCCGTCTCAGCCGGGGATGGGATCGTTAGAACCGAGCGATTTCGCTGTTGAGTCAGCTCGAAGCCCAAGGCGAACAAGCTGGAAAGGACGGCCATGCCGAAGAGCCGGTTGTAGTGCCGGTCCACCTTCTGCCGCAGCCCGGCGTTCCCCTGCGCGTCCATGCCGACCATTCCCGCGAGATCAACCGCGGACGCGTCGGGAAAGATGATGCGATCCCAAACCGCCTGCACGCCCGTCTGCCCGTACCCGACTCGGGAGTCATAGCGGCCGACCAGGCGCGAGCCTTGCGGAATGAGCAGGTAAAGGCCGGTGGCGGTGTCGTAAACGTTTGCGGTGACGAGCGCCTTCAGTTCGCCCGGCAAGTCTGAGTTGAGGCCCTGCTCCAGGATGGCGGGGATCTCCCAACCGGCCTTGATCTCGAAGCGTGAGAGAGGCGCTACTCTCGTCGAGCGCAAGTACGTGTCCGTCTGCTTCGCTCTTGCGGTCTGAAGAAACGCTTCCTTGCGGGCTTGGCTGTTTTGCGTGTCGAAGTCGTTCTCGGGTGCTGCGCTTCCCTGCTGCTGAAGTGCTCGGGTGATCACATCGTTCTGGTTCACCGTGCCGCCGGACAGACTCTTCGTCAGCGCCGTGATGCGGGCAATGTCATCGACTTGCCTTGCTGCAGCGGGGTCGCTGGAGCGAGTGCCCCAACTGGCAGCGGAGGCCGTCCGAATACTTGTTGGCGCGAGCATGGCGTCACGTTCTCTCTGATAGGCGGCGGCAACTCGGCGCTCCTCATCGGTCGGCTCCTTTACCGTCGGTGAAACGGGTGGCGTCGCGGGCTTCGCGGGCGGTGGCGCCTGCCGCACCAGTACGCGTTCGTTCGCTGGAGCCATGCCGGGGATCGGACCGGACCCGGAGGCGTACAGGTCCGCCGGCGCTTGTAGGTCGCGAATCGATGGAGGCGCGGCTGGCTGTGGACCCTCCCGGTTGGCCGCCATGGGTACATTGCCGGACGGGATGGAGCGCGTGAACTCGGCACCCGCGCTGGAGGCGGGCGCGACGTTCTTGCGCAGCGCCTTGTCCGACGCTGCGCTCTGTTCACGCTGCGTTCGCTTCCATCCGCCGTAGGCAAAGGCCAGCAGCAAGCCGATCACAACGACCAGCACCGACACCACCGCTCGCTTGCTGATCCGAACAACCGGAGCGGGCTCTGGATCGAGGTTCATGCCGTCTGGCGAAACGATCCGCTTCACGCCGTCGGCTTGCAGGTCATCCTTGCCGGGCACGAATGATCTCCACTTTCTGCGACTTCTTTCCCGCGCCCAGGATCAGGCGAGCGCGGTCGAAGAGACGGTCCACGATGTAGACCTGGTTCTGGACGCGGTAGTTGACCATCTCGGCCATACCGTTCGCGCCGACCACCAGCAATGCGGGTGCTTCCCGATGCTGAATGTCGGGCCGCATTTGCAGGTAAGTCTTTGCGCCGTCGTCGAACACGCGGACGGGCCGGAGCGACTCCTCGCCGCCCTTCACCGAGTAGGCGAAGTTCATTTTCTCGATCGTGATGACGGCGGGGAGCACTTCCGCCGCGCGGCGCGGTTGAGATTCGCGTGCCTTCTGGGCAGCAAGCACCTGTTGCCACTTGCGCGCCTCGTCAGCCGGATACGCGAATGCGGCCCGCGCGACGTACTCGGTCGACTTCGAGATAAGGCGCAGGTAGTAGGCCCGGCGGTCCGTCGTGATGACCAAATTGGTATCGAGTCCAGCCTGTTGCGGCTTCAGCACGATGACGGAAGTGGAGTCATCGCCCGTACCGTATGCGGCGGGCGAGATGTTCCAGCGCACGGCGTCGCCGACGTGCGGCTCGCCGACCAGCCGCTCGCCGGCTTGCAGTTCGATCATGCAGACTCGAAGAGGAGCGCACACAATGGTGGGCAGGCCCGCACCGAAGGAGTAGAGGACCTTGCCGTCTGGCCCGGCGGCGGGCGCGTTGCTTTCGGCGCGCCACCGTTCGCTGACTCGCACGGCTTCCAACGCTGTCGCCGTCAACGGCACGTCCGTTCGCGGCACGAAGTCCTTTGGCGGCGAACTCGCCGATGGCGGGGGAACGACGACCGGCCGCACACCTTGCATCGCCTTCACTTGTGCGTCGAAGTCGAACGAATCGGCGAAGGTCGGCTCCGCCGTCTCGCGCGGAATGACGACGGGCGGATTCGCTTGCGCCAATAACGTCGTTAATAAAATCAGTGCACTTTGCATGACGTCCTCCTCTACAGAACCTTCGACCAGTTCGCACTCGTGACATAGACGCCGAGCGGGTTGATACGCGCCAGCCGCTCATCTCGAGGTGGGTTAACGGCGATGGTGAACGCGCCCTTCCATTGCTCCTGCATCTTGATCGCGCCATACAAGTCGCGCGTCACTTCACGCCATTCCACTTCGAACGTGCGATCGCTCGTCGGCAGCACCGATTTCACTTCCACGGCCACCGTCTCCGTCTGCCCGCGCTTGTGCGGAGGGTCGGCACGGTAGAAGTCGCTGACGAAGGTTTGCGCCTGAGTGCCACTACCGATATGGGCGTAGACGCGGTCAATCGAGACACGCTGCGCGATGCCGTCGGTAGTGACCGTGCGAAGCTGCTCCACCCAAACGGCCAGCGCGGCCTTTTTCAGGCGCTCGTCGGCGACGGAGGCTTGCTCGGCGACGCCCGCAGCCAGAGGGTGCCCGAGGTTGTCCACGGCAACGACGAACGGCACCACGCGAGAGCGGGAGGAGAGCCACACGACGGCGCCAGCAAGGATCAGGGAGTTGAGCGCGCAGAGACATGCGATCCAGCGCCAGTTGCGGGCGCGCGTGATCAGGTCGCCGTAGCGCTCGTCCCATTCGCGGCGGGCGGCGGCGTAGCCGGAGAGGGGCTGGGTTTCGGCGGACTGGTTGCGTTGGCTCCGGAAGAACCGGAGCGGGAATGAACTGGTCATGAAATCTCCTTCAGTCTTCGTGATCGATTGGCATGCGGGGCGGAGAGGCGGGCGGCGCGACATCGCTGGGAAGTGCGCGACCGACGCGCCGCATTTCGGAAGTGGCGCCAGCACCACCGCCGTTTCGCGGAGGGGCGGGAGGATCGGGCTGTGTTCGGTTTGCGGACGTTCCGCCTGCGGCGGGACTCGACGGCGGGGGCGGCGCGCTACTGCGTTGTGAGACGGCGGACAGTTCGCTTGCGCCGGTCGCTTGCCCACTCAACGCATTCCCCACGGCGGTTAAACCGGACGTGGCTCGCGCGCCCAAAGCATAGACGCCCGATGCAGCGGCGGCTCCCGCAATGGCGACACCCGTGCCCATGCCGATCAGGTCGCCGCCGGTGAGCGCGGGCGAGCCACCGAGCACGGACGAGCACAACTTCGGCACCTGCCAGCAGAGCGTCATGTAGATCAGCGAGGCGGCCATGATGTCCAAAGCGCTCATCGCCGGATTCGCAGAGTTGCCGACGCCCTGCGCCTCGGTCATCCAGCCGACGCCCAGGCCCAATCCGCCCGCGATCAGACAGTAGAGCACCAGAATGCGGACGCCCACGCCGACGGCCAGCGCCAGGTACCTCTCGACGTAGGGTGCGGTCCAGCGCGAGCCGCCGAAGCCGAGGAATACGTACCCGACCGACACCACGATGTAGCTCTCGACCATCGTCATGATGAAGTTGATCGTGATCACCGCGTAGGAGATGACGATCAGCAGCGCGGCGAAAGCCAGCGCGAAGGACGACCCTGGATTAGTAAAGAACGCCGACGTACTGGCAGCGTCGAGGAGTCCGCCCGCAATGGACAGCCCTTGCGCGAAGATTTTACTGGGCGACAAGGGCGCACCGAGTCCGGCGGCGGTGGAACCGAGAATTTCGAAGCTCTCAATGATCGCCGGAATCCACGTGGATCCGTTCACCAGTAGCGCGTAGAAAGCGCCGATCCACATGATCTTGCGAATCAGGGCAGAGGTCCACGATTGCAGGTCCGTCTTCTCCAGCACCATCACCGCGGCACTCCAGGCGAACTCGATCACGGCGAGGGTCCCAAACAACCGGTTTGCGTGCTGCCAAATCCCGGTGGTCCACAGGACACGGGACGCCTGAAACTGGTCGAGGATGTCGCCCGGCTTCGTTGTCGAGTAGCTTTGCGCCAGTGCTGCGCCGGCGACACTCAGCAGAACGAGGGCCAGGCGAATGAGGAGTCGCGTCATGCGGCACCCCCGAAGTGCGTGCGAGGGCAGTTAGTGGATGCCTGGCCGGAACGTGCGATCGTCACCCTTGGCTGGCGCGCTGTTGAAGAACGCCACCGTGCGAGCGGCTGCGCACAACCGGCCCTCCGTCGTGTCGCCCCAGTTAGCGGGTGCGGACTGCCGCTTGGGACCGCAGAGCGCATCGATCTCGCGAGACACGGCTTTGTGCTGACCCAGCCAAGCGGCCATGGACTGCGTGCTGGCCGTGGACAACTCGCCCGCGCCCGCCTTTTGCGCATGTTCCACGATCGCGCTATGCTGCTGCCGACCGCATCCGGCCAGTGCCAGCGCGATGAGGCCGATCCAACAATACTTCGACATCTCAGGTCACCTGCCATCACCATACTCCCGCGCGCCTCGAATCGCACTACTTCGTCCCCGGTCGAAAGGTTCTTCCGTCACCTTCGGCGGGCGCACTCTTGAAGAAACGTTCAGAAGCGGCCTCCGCCGCGGCCTTTTCTTGGACGATGGCCGCCTGGAACGCCTGCTTGCTGGAAAGGTCAGCCATCATCAACTCGCGCAACTTCATTAGCTGCTGCACCTGCTGTTCGGCGACTTGCCCCATCACCTGGAGAGCCTGCATTCTCCCGTCGGAGGATGCGGCCATGGCTCGTAGCGAATCCAGTACCGCTTGCTCGTCCTTCAGTTGAGCGCCTTGCAGACCCGCCGCTCGGAGCGCGCCCAAGGTTGTATCCATGCTGGTCTGTGCCCAGCCCTTGTAGTGCGTGTAGTACGAGCCCGGAGTGTGCGCATAACCCTTGTAAATGGCTTTGAACTGCGCATCCAGACCGGCCATCGAGTACGCGAGGGCCATGCCGCCCTGAACCACGCCCGCGAGATCGTCGATGTCCTTCTGGATCGGGCCGAAGATCTGAACCGGCAGGTTCTTCACGTTGCGTAGCATGTCGGCGTACTGCTTGGCCTCTTCGGCTAACTGCATGCCCTGACGGATGTACTGCATGACCAACTGACCGTTGTTCAGGAGTTGCGTCAACTCCGTTGCGAATGCTCCGCCGTAAGCAGGCTGAGGGGCGTGTGAGGCTAGACCCACGAAAAGTGTGGTCGCGATTACGCGCTTGTACATTGCGTTTTCTCCTTCAACGTTTCGAAGTAAGTGGCCCACTTCGCAAGTCCCTTGTGGCGCAGCCACTCTTCGCGCCAAACTTCGCCGAACTGTTCGGCGATGGACTCCGCAAGTTGACGCTCTTCACGCCCATTCACTCCGACAAACGCCAGCCCGACCTGTCCCAGCCCGAGGTCAACCATTCGGCGGCCCAACTTGCTGACCACGTAGTAGTGCTGCTTCGGGATTGCGACTTGGAGCAGGTCCAACTCGCGGTCATTCAGGCCGATGCGTTCGTAGAGTTCGCGCATGCCTGGCGTTTTGCACTCGGCGTTGGGCAGCAATACCTTAGTCGGGCAGTTCTCCAGAATGACGTCGGAGATGTTCGACGTGGCGACATCGCTGATCTGCTGCGTCGCCATCACGACGGCGGCATTCTTGCGGCGAAGCGTCTTGAGCCATTCGCGCAGCCGCTCCCGAAAGAGTCCGTGCTGCAGGTAGGACCAGGCTTCGTCAAGGAGAACGAGCGTCGGCGAACCGTCCAACCGCTGCTCGATGCGCCGGAAAAGGTATAGGAGAACCGGGACGACCGCCTTGTCGTCCAGTTGCAGCAGGTTCTCCATTTCGAAGGCGAGGAATCGGCCGGAGCCGAGCATGTCCTCGTCGGCGTCGAGCAAGGAACCCATCGGACCCGCCACGGTGAAGTGCTGCAGGGCCTCGCGAACTTCCGGATCTTGGATGTTGGCGCTAAGCTCCGTTAGTGTGCGTGAGGGCGACAGACGCAGGTGCTGTACTGCCTGTGTCAGCGCGTTGCGGTGCTTCGGCGTGACCTTTAGGCCGTTCAGAATGCAAAGCGCCTCCGCCCACCCGACGGCCCACGTGACATGGGCATCGGAGTCGATGTGGCGAAGTGGGCAGAAGGCCAGATCGGTTTTCGGTCCGGCCAGGTCGTAGAACTCGCCACCCGCCGCGCGGTTCAGCATCCACATGGAATAGCCGCGGTCGAACGCGAACACTTGCGCGTTCGGATAGCGGAACCACTGCGCCGCGAAGAGCCCCAAGCAGGTGGACTTGCCGGCCCCGGACGGCCCGAAGATCATCGTGTGGCCCACGTCTGATACGTGCAGGTGGAAGCGGAACGGCGTGGCTCCGGTGGTTGCGGCATACAACAGCGGCGGCGACTTTCGCGGCATCAAGGCCGAGGGGTTGTCACGCAGGCCCGCCCACACCGAAGTGGTCGGGAGAAGATCGGCGAGGTTCAACGTGTGAAGCAGGACTCGCCGCACGTTTCGATACCCATCGCCGGGCAGTGTGCCGCGCCAGGCTTCGATCGCGTTGACGGTCTCCAGTCGGCAGGAGAAGCCGAGGTTCTGGATCGTCTTCATCACTTGGCGAACACTGTCGCGAAGAGGCTCCTGGCTCTCGTCCAGGCAGACGATGTTCGCCGAGTACTGAGCGAACTGGACGTCCCCCGACGCGGCGATCCCCATGGCATCCTCCGCGTCGACTGCCATCGCCTGCGCGTGGACGTTGATCGGGCCGCTCTCGCTTTTGAAGATCTGATCCTTCCAGCCCCGAATCTTTGAGCGCCACTTTTTTCGGTGCTTGTCGAGCAGCCCCCGCGCCTCCTCGGGATCCAGCAGGATTGCTCGTGTGTTGAAGCGGTACTCCAGCGGGAGCGTGTCTAACTCGCGGAGGATCCCGGGTGAACTGACACGAGGGAATCCGTCGATCGCAACGACGGCAATGAACTTCGCGCCAATGCTCGGCTCGATCCCGCCGCGGAAGTCTCCGCAGGCCAGCACGTCATTCAGGTACGCGGGAACCTCCGGCGTGGCAAAGGGAAAGTCCTCACCGCCGATGCATCTGCGCCAGAAGCGCAGCAGATCATTGAAAGAGTCCTGGGAACGGAGGCGTTCGACATGGAACAGATGGCCGAAGGTGTTCTCGAAGGCGTCGAGCTGCGTCTTAAATCGCTCTAGGGCTTGCGCACCGGCAGCGCGTTTGGCGGCTCCGTTGCGGCCATCGATCAGCCAGCCACGCGCCCGCTCTTCTGCCTCGACCGGCGGCAGATAGGTGAGGGTGAGGAAGTACTCCGACTCGAAGTGCGCACCCTCGGCCATGAACTGCTCGCGACGCTCGTCGTCAATCAGTCGGGTAACCGGGTCGGGAAACGCGCCCCGGTCCGGGTAACCCGGCGCACGGCTGCGAATCGCGTCGCACTGAACCATCCAACCGCTGCCCAGTCGCAATGCCGAGTTCAGCCGGGCACTCAAAGCATCCATTTCGGCCGCAGCCGCGGACATCATGTCCGGACCGCGATAGCTCCAGGCGGCGAGGAGCGATCCGTCCTGCTGCAACAGAATGCCGTCGTCCACCAAGGCGAACGGCAATAAGAGATCGGCCAAGCCACGCGCCCGCGACCGATGTTCCCGCACCTGCATCGTTACCGCCACCTCATCGGGGTTTCCAGGCTTGCGGCATGCAAGCCGCTCTTCGCCGGGTAGTACGCGGCGTAGCGAATGTGCCGCAGATAGATCGGACGCAACATTGGGTCCGCAGCGCCCATGCGTTGGAGCACCGCCGTTGCGCCCACCCAGAATGCCGCCGCCAAACCGACGCCCCACCACGACGCGAGGCTGAAGCCCAGCGCCACGACGACTAGCGCCGCGATCAGCACCAACTCGCGGTCTCCGCCAAGGATGAGATTGGGACGGTTTGCGGACTGGTGAATGACGAGCTCGCGCGGTTTGACGGCAGTTTGCATGGCTATACCACCGCCGCCGTGACGCCGAACGCCGATGACAGCATCGGAGCGGCGAAGACCAGCACCGACACGACCAAGCCGATCATGCAAGCGCGGCGGCCGAACTCAGTCAGTTCGCCGCCCCACAGCATTGCGCCGCCGGCAATCGCGATCCCGATCAATCCGATGGCATACGCCACCGGACCGGTCAACGATGTCGCGATAGCCGTCATGGGGGCTTCCCACGGCAGCGTACCGGTCGTGCCAGCGTTGGCGTGCAAGGCGGCGGCCGCGAGTAGACAGAGAAACACGGCCACGCGAGTTTGCAGCGGCCGAAGGAAATAGAGCAGGGGCATACGTTCTCCTGTAAGTTGAGGTGACTAGACGTGCTCGATCACGTACCGCCCGTCGCGGTAGTCGTGGACGAGTAGAACTTCGCGGACCTTTCGGCCCGCTGGCAAGGAGCTTTCCTCGTCCACGAAGACGACCAAGTCCACGGCGGCGGCGATTAAGCTTTGCTGTGGAGCGGTGGTTGCCTCCGCGACCAGGCTCTCCAATCGGATCAGCCCGCTGAGGGCGTCATTGGCGTGTATGGTGGCGATGCCACCGGGATGGCCCGTGTTCCAGGCCTTCAGTAGCGTGTGGGCTTCCGCGCCGCGAACTTCGCCTACTACGATGCGATGGGGTTTCAGGCGCATCGACGCCCGGAGGCAGTCGAGCATCGTCACTTTCCCAACGGCACGCAGGTCGACAAAGTTCTTCACGGCGCATTGCAGTTCAGTTGTGTCCTCGATTACAATCACGCGGTCAGACGGCGTCTCCTCGCTGAAGACATCAAGGATGGCGTTGACCAACGTGGTTTTCCCGCTGCCGGTGGAGCCGACGATCAGGATGTTCTTGCGGGCGCGCACCGCCGCCCGAATCACTTCGGCGTGCGAAAGGCCGCGGACGAGCAGTCCGAAGTCGTCCCGCCGCCGCCGTGCGTTGAGAGGGTCCTCGCCCCGCGTCAGGATGCCGCTTTGCTCATACTCGGCGAGTCGGAAGATGCGTTTCGGTCGGAGCCGGATGGCAAACACCGGCGATCTGACGACGGGAGCGGTGAGGCCTTCAAAACGGCTACCGTCGAGGGGCAGTTCCGTTTCGAGAATCGGGTTTTCGGCGTTGATGAAGCAGTCGCGAGCCGCCGCGATGGTTTGCATCGCCGTGAGCGCCTGCTGAGGCGGCAGCGTGTCCACGGCTTCGAACGGCTCTCCCATGCGCTTGATCCAAACGGAGCTATCGGGATTGAGTAAGATATCTTCCGCGCGAGGGTCTGCCAGTAGCTTGAGTATTCGGTCACCAAGCTCGCGCCGTAACTTCACCTCCAATCTTTCTTTTTTCTCGAAATTCGCGATGTCCGCTACCGGCATATTGACCTTTTGAGTGGCTGTGATATTCTGCTTTCGTTAGTCAAGCTATCGAGCAGCCCATCTCTCCCCTTCGCGATCTATGGGCCTGTCCTAGCTACAACGGGACACCCGATTCGAACGAATCCTGGAGAGTGGTATGGCTGTCGTGACGATCCCTTCGAACTTTGACGAGCTGCCGGAGCCAGTGCGCCGCAGCGTCGTACCGATCTGCCTCAACGACGTCGATGACCGTGGTCTGGCGATCCCCCACGGTTGGATCGACGCCGTCCATCGCGTAGCGGAACCGCTGCGCCTTTTGGCCAAACGCCGCCTCGGCGACGTGTGGATGGTGTCGGAACTCACCGAGACCAGCGTTCACGCTTTGGCCAAGCGACACGGCGAGGACCTTGGCCGCCACCCGCACCGTCGTATCTATGCGCGTGCCCGTTTCGATGCGGAGGATCTGCGGCGAGTGGATTGGCGGAATCGGCGAGGAAAGGTCATCGCTCCGGGAACGCTCGACCACTTCGTCGATCCGCAGAACTATGAATCTCTTTACATTCAGGAGCTTTCGATTCGGAAGGCGGAAGAGTTCCTGAAGGAGAACAAGCAGGAGGATCTCGTGGCGGCGCTCGACTGCATGCGCCGCGGCTTACAGTGGGAAAGCATCGGCGAAGAGGTTGATGTCAAATGGCCCAATCTCAAGCGGCGCTGGTCACGCTGGATGAGCAGATTTCGTGATCAAGTCTAGCCGGACATGGCATAATCGCTGGACGGATGGCAGCGGACGACAGCCCGGAGCAGCGTTACAACCGGGCAATGCGGGCCGTGCAGGAGTCGATCCTCCGGGAGTTTCCTAACCCCGAGCGCAAGGGGTGTCCTGGCGACGCGGCGATTCGAGACCTGGTTCGGAACCGCTACAGTCACGGGGGCGGCGAGGTTTGGGAGCACGTGACCCACTGCTCGCCCTGCTACCGCGAATACGTGAACTTGCTGGCGCTGGCGGAGCGGCCCAAGCGCCTTCCCCAGTTCGCGGCGATTGCAGCGGGCCTAGTGATCGTGTTCGCGATCGGCTTCTGGGCGCGTGGGTGGTGGGCCGGCCAGTCCCCCGTAGAGCAGCGACCTCCGCTTGTACAGAAGAGCCCAGAGCTGCCAAAGCAGCCACAAGTCCTCGCGGCGGTTCTGAACCTGCAAGATCTCTCGCCAACGCGCGGAGGTGATTCGGCTGCAGGAACGCTACAGCGGATTCCACGCGCGGATGTGTCGCTGACCATCTATCTGCCGCGCGGAAGCGAGCCGGGCCGGTACTCGGTGGAGGTGCGGCGACGACCAGACTCGACCGAAGCGGTGGTTCGGAGTGAGGGTAGTGCTTCGATTCAGAACGGATTGACGATTCTGGTCGTGCGGTGCGACCTGAGCAGCGTGCCTCCCGGGAGGTACGTAGTTGCGACACGCGGACCGGGAGAGAGTTGGAGACCCTACTCGGTCGCCATTGAGGCGGTCTCCCGTGCGAACTGATAGCATTCGCGACTACATTTAGCCTAGTTGCGTCTTAAGCCCGGCAACACGGGCTTCAAGGACATGTAAACGCCTGATTTCTCTCGGTTAGCTGTCATCATGGCGAACGCTCTTGCGAGCATGACGGATCATCGTTCGCGGTCGGTTCCATCGATACAGCTGTGCTGCTGAGCGAAACTCGGCAGAAAAGTTGGATCGAGCGTAGTGTGTAGCGCGACACACCACAGTACACTGAAGTGTGATCGAACATCCCGGCGCACTAATCAGAAGAGAAATCCTTCCCGCGATCTCCGTATCCGAAGCGGCCCGTGTGCTGGGAATAGGACGGCCGGCGCTCTCCAGCCTCCTCAATGGAAGAGCTGCACTTTCGTCCGAGATGGCAGCAAGGCTGGAAAGGGCATTTGGGGCTGATGCCAAAAAACTCTTGAAGTTACAGGCCGATTACGACCAAAGCAAACGGCGCCATCGAATTGCCGCTTTGGCGATCACACCCTATGTGCCGCCATTCCTCAAGATCACTGCGGATCAGATTAGCCGATGGGCTACCACCATTACAGCTCGCTCTACGTTCCCCGTACTTCTCCGGAGGCTTGTGAATTCGACCGGGCGCTCTGTTACGTTCGTTGATTTTCCTGGATACGACATGGCGGAGAGGCCTGGCTGGGACGGGAGAGTCGAGTGCACGGCCCCGACACAATGGTTACCCTGTGGCGTCTCGTGCTGGGAGCTAGGGTGCAGCTCTGACCCCGGGAGGAAGGCCCGTAGCGATTACGAGAAGCGGACTAGGGAGGTTCCTCCCGGTGAAAGGCGCAAGGCTCACTTCGTCTTCGCAACGCCACAGATCTGGAGAGACAAACAGAGGTGGGTGGACGAGATGCAAGCATCAGGCGAGTGGCGCTCTGTGAGAGCCTATGACGCCAATGATCTGGAGCACTGGCTTGAGCAGTCTCTCCCAGCTCAGAGGTGGCTTGCCGAGCAGCTAGACATCCCACAGGATGGCGTCTATTCCCTCGAGGATCGGTGGCGTGACTTTGCTCTGCAAAGTACTCCGCCCTTGACACATCGGCTCTTCGACTCCGCCGTTCTTCGCTTTCGGTCTCTGGTCTTGGATTGGATATCCAGTCCGGATCCACAAAAACTACTTGTAGCTGCCGACTCGAGAATTGAAGCACTAGCGTTCCTCTTCTGCCTATTCGAGCAAGAAGATTTCCACCAGTGCAGAGACCGAATTCTTGTCTTTTCCTCTGGTCCAGCACTGAAGAGGCTGACAACGCCTGAGCCGCCGTTCATCCCTGTGGTTTTCACAGACGAAGCGGAGCGTGCCCTATCCAATGAGTACAACGGAAAACACGCAGTTATAGTACGGCACAAGCTTGCACCGTATTGCGAGCCAGCGATCACTCTTGACGTGCTTGACAACGAAGGGTTTCGGAAGGGGCTGGAAGCAATGGGGATAACGGACCATCTTGAAATTGACAAACTAGGCCGTGAGTCCGGCTATTCCCCCACGATCCTCCGTCGGCGCCTCTCTACCGTCCCGGCAATCCAAACGCCTACCTGGGCGAAGGATGCAGAAACAGCACGCCGACTGATTCCGATGATGCTCGCTGGAGCCTGGAACGTTGAGCTTCAGGGTGACCGTGAGGCTATCGAGTCTCTGAGCCAGCAATCGGCCGACCAAATCGAAGCGACGGTTGCCGAGTTCCTGCAGCTGGAAGACTCACCGATCTGGCGATCCGGCTATTCTCGCGGCGTTGCGTCGAGGCGTGACGCTCTCTTCGCAGTGGCACCTTACCTTACAAGGAACCATATCCAAACGTTCACTTCGATCGCATACTCAGTCCTGGCCGAAGCTGATCCCACCTTGGAGCTGTCAGATGACGAGAAACCGTTCGCGGTGCTTTACAACAAGTCTCGTCTTCATTCTGATTCCCTCCGACGAGGATTATGCGTGAGCCTAGCGCTCTTGCACATTCACGGAGGAGACGTCCTGCAGCGACAGACAGGCTATGACCCTCGCCGGGACGTCGAATCGCTTATCCGCCGCCTTCTGACGCCGCTCACGCCAGACCTGTTGTACTCACAGCAGGACCTTCTACCGCTTTACGCGGAAGCGGCTCCCGAGACGCTACTGGCAATAATCGAAGATGACCTTGGATCTGTGGCTCCAGCCACTTACTCGCTAATCTGCCGAGGGAGCTCAGGAGTCTTCGGAAGCTGTCCTCGGAGCGGTCTTCTCTGGGCCCTAGAGGTACTTGCCTGGGATCCACTTCTCTTCTCACGGGTGTCCCTTATCCTTGCCCAGCTCGCTACGCTGCCGCTTCTGGACAACTGGAGCAATACAGCGTTCAATAGCCTCGCAGCTGTGTTCAGGTTCTGGATGCCACAGACGACCGCAGACGTGAGCGCTCGGATTAAAGCCCTAGAAGTTGTTGTTCACCGATTCCCCGTTATTGGCTGGAAGCTGTGCATTGCGCAGCTAGCATGTTTTCTTCAGACCGGTACCTACAGCAGCCGTCCGAAGTGGCGACAGCTTTCTAAGGGCGCTGGTCACCCAATATCCAGTACTCATGAACGGGATGTGTTCCGGCGGAAGGCGCTGGACCTTGCTCTCGGCTGGGCGACACATGATGAACACACGTTGGGCGACTTGGTGGCTACACTCAATGGTCTTTCGGAGGCTGACCAGACAGCCATATGGGACCAGATCGACAGGTGGGCCATGGAAGAAAAGGACGACAAGCGAAAGGCAGCACTCCGGGCGCAGATCCGACTCTTAACAGTTCGAATGTCGCGGGAACAGGATTCGATTGAGTCCAAAAGTCGGGCGCGATCTGCATACGAAGCACTGGCACCGACAGATCCATCGATTGGTCATGCATGGCTCTTCGAGAATCACTGGTTAGCCTACTCCTACCAGGAACTGCAGGAAGGCCCAATTGAGCACTTGGAACGCGACGCGAAGGTCGAATCTGCAAGGCGAGCCGCCCTGTCCGAGATCTGGCAAATGAATGGTGCTGTAGGAGTCAAGTCGCTCGTAGAGACTGCCAACTCACCATTCACCGTTGGGTCAACCTTGGCGTGTTTAAAGAATGCCTTAGACCTCGAGGCGCTTCTGCTACAGCTGTTGGACGAAAAGGACCCGGTGAAGGCCTCCAACATCGACGAGGCGATTCGGGGGCTTCTCGCGCGATTAAATCCACAGGAGCGCCTTCCGTTGATCGATGGCCTGATACATCGCTCACCGACTGACGCTATTCGTCGGATTCTCAGAAGCTCGCCGTTTGGACGGGAAACGTGGAAGCGTGTTGCGAGCCGTGGTGCCGCGGTAGAGCAGCAATACTGGCGCGAGATCCACCCAGGAAGACTGGGAGATGACCGTGCAGAGCTGAATGACGCAGTCGACTGCCTGTTGGCCGCTCGAAGGCCCAGGGCGGCTTTCTACTGTGTCGAGTTCGCTCTAGAACATGTCGAGACTTCTCGGTTGCGACGTATCGTTTACGAGGTGCGAACGGTGAACGAGGAAGAGCCCGGAACATATCTGGTGGAGGCATACCATCTTTCTCAGGCTCTCGACATACTGCAAACCCGCGAAGACATTAGTGAGGAGGAGATGGCGAGTCTCGAGTTTCTGCATGTGGATGCTTTAGAACATCAGAAGCACGGCATCCCAAATCTCGAGAAGCAGTTGTCAAGGTCGCCTGCGCTGTTTGTTCGAGCCTTGGCGCTTGCGTTCGGTCGCGAAGACGGTAAGACCGATCCTCCCGAGTGGGGGCAAGTAGGTGAGGCTAGCGGCCTCCTGGCACACCGCCTCCTTCGGAATGTAAAGCGGATTCCAGGTGCGAGCGATCGCGACAGTTGCATCAATAAGGACGCTCTGCGTACATGGGTTAGCGAATCTCGATCACTCGCTGCAGCTCATGGCAGAGCAGACCGCGGCGATGAGTATATCGGGATCATCCTGTCGGCCTCCCCCACTGGCGAGGATGGAATCTGGCCATGTGTGGAGGTCCGCGAGGTTATTGAGGAAGCACACAGCTACCACCTTGGCCGCGGAGTCCTTGTTGGTGTTCAGAGCTCATTCGGCGTTTATATCCGCCACGAGGGGGGGACACGAGAGAGACAGCTTGCTTCAAGGTATCAGCACTGGGCTGATGACTTGCTGGCCGAATACCCCCACACTTCCGAGGTTGTGCGCCGAATATCGCGGTCCTACGAGGACCAGGCGCGCAGAGAAGAGTTATCAGTGACGGCAAGCAGACGGCTTCGAAGTTGAGCTTCTTATGTTGCCAAGGCGAGGAGGTGAGACTGCGCGACGTCAAGCCTGACTAGTGGGCTCCACTCCAGATGCTCGTAGGTCAGAGGATGCTCCTGCCGCTCGGCGAACTCAAACCACCAGTCGCGGTAGACGCATGAGCGTGCGGATTGTCGGCCCACAATCTTTCAGCGATGGACGTGAGCTGAGGCTTGTTCTAGTTGATCATCAATAGCCCTTGCCAAATGTTCAGGAATCTGATCCACACGTTCATTCGGTTCGACGCCCTTTCCCTCGACCGGTTGCCCCTCCGACGTGAACCAGGCCGCGATCGGAATCCGCAGGCGATAGCCGGACGGCAGTGTGAAATTCGCGCCGCCCAGCACCTCTCCCGCGGATGGTTCACCGATGATCGTTGCGAGACCATTCGCCTTCGCAAAAGTAGTCACCATCTCCGCCGCGCTGTGCGAGAACCGGTTCTGCAATACAGAAATGCGGCTGTGGAATGGCTGCTGGCCGAGCCCCTCGGTCACCAAGCGCATGGACCGGTCTCGGTTCAGCAGTAGAAATCGGAGCGCCAAAGGTACCGCGCCCAGCTTGCTGTCGGGAACTTTGTCGATGCTGGGGAGGGAGTCCGGAGAAGCGGTGGCGCGCTTTCGTGTCAGGGTGTAGCCCACCAAGCGCTTGTCCGGACAGAACAAGCTCATCAGCCGAAGCGAGCCTAGGCCGCCACCTACGTTTCCTCGAAGATCGACGACCAGGCGCTGGCAACCATGGCGGTTCAAGTCTTGTAAGGCCTGTCCGAGTGCTTTGACGAAGTCCAGGCCAACGGCCCCCGGAAATCGCGCGACCCGGAGGTAGCCAACGTCTTTTGAGAGCATCTTGTGACTGATTGCGCGCGGCTGAATGTTCGTTTGGCCTTTGATCGGGAGTCCGCCGGCCTGGATGCTGACAAGGCGGGTGGTTCCGTTCGGAAATAGCCGGGTCGTCAATTCGTGAACCTTTCCCGCTCCCCAGAGCGGCGGTTTGTCGGTGGCGAGCGGCTTGCCATCTACGGCAACCAGCACCTCGCCCGGTTTCAGACCCGCACGGGCGGCAATACCTTCGTCGAGCACATCCCAGAACAACCATTCGAACCCTCGCGGACTCTCAATCCGGCGCAGCGTCGCGTGAAGTGCATGCGCGGTGGGCACGCCTTGGCCACTAGGAGCGATGAGGGCCGTATGGCTGGTCCCGAGCACGCCGAGGAGGTTCGCCACGCCAAGTTCGAAGTCCTGATCGGTCTTTGTCGCGGTCAGGCCCGCCGACTGGTCGTCCACAAGCGCCGCCCAATTGTCGTAGGATCGCGTCGGATTGCGCGGATCGATGTGTCTCTCGATGACGAGCGCCCGGACCGCGCCGAGGATGGCGGCTTTCTCTTCATTGCTTAGGCTCATGACCCCTCCTGCTTGTCAAGGGACGGCTCCCCTCGCCTTCGAGGATGAAGCCTGCCCAGTAGTACGGCTCCAGCTTTGGCCCGAACTTCCGCATCAACTCCCGCTTTGCCAAGGCGAGCGCCTCCGATGGCGGCCGTCCCGCGCCGAGGTTTCGGTAGAACGAACGCATCAGGGCCAACGTGAACGTATCGTCGACCGGCCACAGCGTCGACACCACCGCCTGCGCACCGGCGAGCAGGAACGCTCGGGAGAGGTTCGCAATTCCCTCTTGGCCCTGCAACCGGCCGACTCCGGTGTCACATGCCGACAGGACTACCAGGCGAGCAGTCGTTCGCCACTGGCCGATCTCGGCTACGTCCAGGATGCCGTCGTTGCCGTTTTTCGGATCGGGTTGGAGCAGAACAGCGGCGCGGTCCGGCGAGACCTCGTCAGCGTGGCCATGGGCGGCAATGTGAATGATCGAGAAATCTCTGGCGAGCGCTTCTTGCAGCACTCGTTCGGTTGCTTCAGCGCCCACAATGGCTCGGCTTCGTTGCGGACGATAGAACTGCGCAGCCGCTACGGCCTCATCCCGCGACGCCGGTATGTTGCCCCAGCCCTCCACAGTCATCCCGCGCGCGCTGGCCAGCTTCGCCGTGTTCGCACTGTAAGGAACGCCGCCGAGAGCAAACACGCCGCCAATGACCGGCAGCCGCTTCTCGGATCGCAGCAAGTGCAAGATGCTGGCCGACGGGATGAACGAGACATCGCGAGTTTCCGCCAGCAGCCGTCCACGACTGTCTTGGAGGGTGTCGAACGGAAGGCTGTGCAGCACGCCATCCCGCGCAATCACGACGTGTCGGTAAGTGGGGGCAGAGGCCTCTGCGGGCAAGAGTATCTTCGATAGCCGCCGAGTACTCGTCGAACGCTTTGCCCTAATGCCCGAGCGGAGTTGCTCGATCTGCTCCGCGATTTCGGCGGCCTCGTCGACTCGGTCCAGGCGGACCGCCGCTCGAGTGATCGTGAACCGGTACAGGTCCCTTGCCGAAACGACGAAGGCTAACAGCAATTCCTCAGGTTCCAAGGTTTGTTGAACGTCCGCTAACGCGACCGGTGTCGAAGCGATTCGGCTACGCGCATCCGGTGGGGCGATCCAGCGTCGCTGATCTTCGTAGAAGATCGCGTCCTGGATCGAGTGGCGCTCCGCCCGTGTTCTGGCCGTGACAAGCGCGAGGCGTAATCTGCTGACGCGCCGGTCGATGCTCGGATCGGAGTCCTGCTGCTTCGCGCCTGCCGCGAGCAAGTCGCGCATGGCTCGCGCTCGGATCTGCTCCATCACGGAGAAGGCGCGGCCCGAATCCCGTAGTTGACCGGCAAGCAAGGCGAAGTGCTCAGTATGCAACTCGCCGAATTGGCTGACCAGCGAAGTGCGCACCGCGAAGTTGGGGTTGCTGTCGATCAAGCCGGAGATGATCGCTTCACCACGGTCGTAGGTGGCATCGGCGGCTTGCCAATCTCGGCGCGCTGATTGCAACTGGGCCAGGGTGAGCAAGCGACGGGGCACGAGGTAGACCTCCGAAGCGTCCGAGACACTGTCCAGCCCTTGTGAGATTTGCGCCTCTGCTTCGTCCAGCCGGTTACTTTTGCGATACAGGTCCGCAAGGTCAAAGCGGGCGGCCAGGGCAAGTCGAGGGAAGCCGCCTTCCTGCGCGATGTTCACGGCGAGTCGCAGTCGCTCCTCCCCTTGATCCACCCGGCCCGTCGCGGCACTCACGTCCGCCAAGGTGATCAGCGTCTGAGCCTCCTTAATCTTTCTCTTGAGCCGACGGGCCTGCGAGAGGATGTCAGCTCCGATCGCTTCCGCGGCGTCGAACTGGCGAGTCTTGCGGAAGGCCGCCAACCGAGCGGTCGGCAAAGGAAAGTAGTAGCCCATTTCCGGTGCAGCCGCGATCGCTTTTTCCGCCTTGGCAAGGTACGGGAAAGCCTGCTCGGGCATTTTCCCCAACGCGAGCGAATTGGCAATCGCCGAGAGGAATCGCACGAGTGCAGGAACGTCGCGGGAGCGTTCCGCCGTCACCAACGCCCCGGCGACGAGTTGACGGGCAGTGACAACATCGCCGAGGACGAACGAGGCTAGGCCGATTTCGCCCGAAGCTCGACTCGCTAAGCGATGATCGCCGGCGTCTGTAGCCAGTTTGCGCACTTCTTCCCAATCGCGCTTCATCGTGGCGGCATCGATTTCGCCGTGTACGTCGCCTCTGGCCGCTAGGCAGAAAACGCGTGCCGTCACAGCTTCCGAAGGTAGACCGTCGAGGACCGCGGTGAGCTGGTCGACAACATCGGATAGCTGTCGCCGCTCCATGGTGGCGCGCAGCAGCCCGCACTTTGCGGTTGCAACGTCACCGGGCTTCGCCTCCGATGGCGACGCTTTCAGGGCTGACTGGAAGCCTACCTCTGCATCAGCCCAGTTGTAGGCCGCTGCCGACGTTATCGCCTGATCCAACGAGCTGCAATCGCCCGCCGAGAGCATCGCCATCGACGCCAGCGCCATCCCGATTAGCCGTCCGCAATCCCTTGCCGCTGGGGAGGTTTTCGTGGACATGGCACAGGCGGGATTGCGAAGGACGATATCGGCTGTCGAGCGGCAGATTGGAGCAATGGGCTGCGCTTCATACGAAGTCGGCCTACTGTCGTCGCGGGAGAACCAAGCAGCAGCGATGTTGCTCCGTACCTGGACTGCCGAAGAGGTCCTACGAGCGGTGCCCTGGATGCGCCACCAAAACGCGGCTGGACGCCATGTGTACATACGGCCCGCTGGTGAGCACGCATTGACCTTGGTCGACGATTTGAGTGTGCCGGCCTTGACTGCGTGCACGAAGTCGGGCGTCGACTTCGCGGCGATTATCGAGACGTCCAAGGACAACTTCCAGGCCTGGCTCAAGCACGACCGAACGCTCTCGAAGGACCTCAGCAGTGCAGTTGCCAAGGTGGTGGCGCGAGAACTC
>CAYNDS010000005.1:0-7231 GCA_964395885.1 uncultured Solibacteraceae bacterium
GTATCGCGAGGAGTTGGAAGCGATGGCGGCGGCGCACCCGCGTTTTCGGTTCTGGCCGACGGTCACGCGTCCGGACGAGGGCTGGCAGGGGCGCACGGGGCGCGTGCAGCCGTATCTCGAGGAGGCTTTGGAGGGGCGGGCGGACTTCGACGTCTACGCGTGCGGCATGAAGGAAATGACTGAGAGCGTGCGGGCGATGCTGAAAGAGCGGGGATTCGACCGCAAGCAGATCATTATTGAGAAGTACGACTGAGGGACGCGCCGGTCGGAGACCGTTGCTCGGTGAGATGCCCGACTCGCGTTGCTCGTCGAGATACCCGACTAGCGTTGCTCGTCGAGATACCCGACTAGCGTTGCTCGTCTACGGAACGTTCCGCGATTTCGCCGAGCAACGGCAGTTTCACCAATCGATCGTTGGCCGTCTGCACCAGCGTGTAGATCCAGGCGCCGATGACGGCGAGGCGCAACGGACTCAGCAGCCATCGCGTACCGTCGGGCAGCATCCAGCGGGAGTTGTCGACAATCAGATCGACAATCAGCCACGTCACAAACAGATATAAGCCTTGGAAGGCGTGGAAGCGCACGGTACGCATCTGCCGGAAGCGGTTGGAGGCGAGGACGAACAGGCACGCGATCCAACCGACGAGCGGGATGTAGCACAGCGACGAGGCGCCGCGCGGGGAGAGGTTGTCTGCCGGGTTTCCGCGCGACGCGGCAGATGCAAACGCTGCGCCGGAAGCGCCTGGCTGAGCCGTGCCGCAGACGCCACAGAAGCGATCTGCCGCTCGCACCTCCTCGCCGCATTGGGAGCAGAATGGCATTGTCACCCAATCATACGATGCGGTTCCGGGCATTGTTCCGTGATAGCCTCGACGCTATGTTTCGGCTGCTGGTGTGGATGGCGCTGCTGGCGGGGGCGCTATCGGCGAAGAATCTGAGGATCTACTTCATTGACGTCGAAGGCGGGCAATCGACGCTGGTGGTGACGCCTGCCGGTGAGTCGATGGTGGTGGATGTGGGCTGGCCGGGCTTCAATGGGCGGGACGGCGACCGGATCGTGAAGACGGCGAAGAAAGCCGGATTGAAGCAGATCGACTACGTGCTGGCAACGCACTATCACACGGACCATATTGGCGGGCTGGAATCGCTGACGGACCGCATTCGCGTGGGCACGATCATCACCCATGGTCCGAATACCGAGACCGGCAAGAATGCCGATGTCATGACTCAGATTTATGAGCGGGCGCTGAAGAACTCCGGAGCGCGGGCAATGGTGGTGAAGGCGGGCGACCGGATTCCGTTGAAGGGAGTGGATCTGGAGGTGGTGGCGGCGCGTGGCGATCAGATTCAGAAGCCGCTCAGCGGGGCGGGGCAGGCGAATCCACACTGCGCGGGCGTGGCGAGGAAAGAGGCGGACCCGACGGAGAACGCGCGTTCGATCGGTTTCGTGTTGACGATGGGACGCTTCCGATTCGCTGACCTTGCCGACTTGACGCACAACAAGGAGCTGGACCTGGCATGTCCGGTGAATCTGCTGGGGGAAGTGGACGTTTATCTGACGAATCACCATGGGCTGGATTCGTCGAACGCGGCACCGTTCGTCTACGGGCTGAAGCCGCGCGTGGCGGTGATGAACAATGGGGCGCGAAAGGGCGGCTCGCCGGGGGCGATCGCGACGATTCGGAAGTCGCCGGGGCTGGCCGATCTGTGGATGGTGCACTACTCGATTGCGGCGGGCAAAGAGGGCAACGTGCAGGATTCGTTCATTGCGAATCTGGATGAGAACGATGAAGGGTTCGGCATCGTGGTGGAGGCGCAGGCAAACGGCGGCTTTACGGTGACGAACGAACGGAACAAGTTTTCGAAGAGTTACGCGTCGCGCTAGGCGGTCGCGACCGATTCTTCTCAAGCCTCGACCGGTCTCTCCGATGAGGCTTCGTGTAGGGCGTCAAACCGTCGACGCAAGACGGGGCGGGAATGGACTTCCGCAGACGCGCCGCACGAATTCAAGGAGAGAATCATGTCCTTGTCAGTGAATACGAATATCGCCAGCCTGCAGGCGCAGAACTACCTGCGGGCCAACAGCGATATGCAGCAGCGAACGATTGGCCGTGTCACCAGCGGCTTGCGCATTTTGAGCTCCGGCGATGACGCGGCGGGTTTGGCGATTGCCAACGGGTTCCGTTCCGATCAGGCGGTGCTGACCCAGGGTATCCGGAACGCAAACGACGGATTGAGCCAGCTGCAGATCATCGACGGCGGCTTGAACAACATTTCCCGCCTGCTGGACCGCGCCCGGACGCTGGCCACGCAGTCGGCCTCGGGCACCTTCACCGGCAATCGCGCGGTGTTGAACAGCGAGTTCCAGTCGGTGTTGACGGAAATTGACCGTCAGGCGCAGGCGATTGGCCTGAACACGGGCGGCGACTTCGCGCGCAACCTGAGCGTGTTTGTGGGCGGCGGCCGCGCTTCGGGCGGTTCGAATGCGATCACGAACGGTTCGGTGAGCGTCGATCTGTCCACCTCGACGGTGGATTCGCGTTCGCTGGGATTGGCGGGCGTGCAGGCAGCCGGCGTGAGCGGAACGGATATCTCCACGGCTTCCTCGACGTCGGTGGCGAGCATTCTGACCAACTCGGTGAACACGCAGTCGCAGACCATCTCAGGCTCGACGGTGTTCACGTTCCGCGGTCCGGGCTTCTCGGACGACAGCCGGGTGAACGTGTCGGTGAACCTGGCGGGGGTCAGCAGCACGCAGAATCTGGTGACGGCCTTGAACTCGGCCATCGACGCCGCGGGCAACCAGGGTTCGCAGCAGGCGACGGCCTTCCGCAACGCGGGCATCCGCGCGGTGGTGGTGCAGGATCGCAATGCGGACGGCACGGTGCGGGAGCGTCTGGGCTTTACCTCTTCGACCTCGGCGTTCCAGGTGGGCGCGGGCGATCGCACGGCGAACGCGCTGCTGGGGAACTTCTCGGAAGGCTCGACGGGCGCAGCCGTCACCTCGGCGTTTGTGGGCGGGGCGAACGCGGCGGCGGCCGGCGCGAGCGGCGCAACGGCAAGCAACATTATCGTTCGGTTCCAGGGCGGCGGGTTGTCGAGCCCGATCGACCTGCGCCTGGCCGTTACCGGCGGCACGACAACGACGCAGGCGGTCCTGGCCGATCTGAGCTCGCAGGTGGCGAACAACGCGGCGCTGCAGGCGGCGGGAATCACAGTGGCCAACGCGACCAGCGGCGAGCGCCTGGCATTCACCGACGCCAACGGCGGCAGCTTTGAAGTGCTGACGGCGGGCGACACCACCAACATCCTGGGCCTTGGCACTTTCGCACTCGCGTCGAGCGGCGCGACAACGATGGACTACACGTCGATCACCTCGGCGGGTGCTTACGGCGCGGATGGCAGCATCCGGCTGGAGCTGTCGATCAACGGCTCCTCCACGCTGATTGACACCGGCACGGTCGCCTTTACCGGCGGCGGTGCGGCGGCCCGTCGGGCGAGTGCCGTGGCGAACTTGAACGCCTTCTTCGGCTCGAATGCGTCGGCGCAGGCGGCTGGCCTTCGCGCAGTGGACGACGGCTCGCAGGTCCGCATTGAGTCAACGAACGGAACGGCGTTCCGCGTGAACACGCGAGCGGCAGGCACGCTGGCGGACTTGAACTTCAGCGGTGGCGCGACGGCCGCGGCGATCACGTCGAATCTGGGCAGTGCCATCCGCTCAACGGCGCAGACGGCCTACACGGCAGTGACGGGCGACACGCTGCAGATCAACGTCAACGGCGTGACGCGCGACGTGGCCATCTCGAACGGTGACGCCCTGGCGACGATCGTCACGGCGCTGAACACGGCCATCGGCGCTGACGGCTCGGCGGCGACCGTGAACGGGCGCACGGTGATCAATGCGGCGGCGAACACGAAGATCGAAATCGCGAGCGGCTCTACGGCCGTTCTGAATGCACTCGGTCTCCGGGTGGGCGATACGAACATCGCGGTGCGCTCTACCTTCAACTCCGGCGGCGCCTACGAGACGGCGCTCGGCGACGGCAAGGACGTATTCAACTACACGCAGTTCCGCAACGGCGGCGACTCGCAGACGCTGAACATCGTCGCGCAGGATGCAACGGGCAGCCAGCGTTCGATCGCCATCACGCTTCGGAACGATTCGATCGCGCGCAATGCGCGGTCGCTCGACGAGGCGCTGCGGACAATCAACAATGCCCTGCAGAGCTCCGGCGACCCGACGCTGCGGCAGATGGTGGCCGTGCGGGAGACCACTGCCGACGGCACGCAGCAGGGCATCCGCTTCCTGTCGAACGTGCAGAACTTCCGCGTCACGATGGGAACGGTGGCCGGCTCGACGGCGGCTGCGGAAGTGGGTATCTTCGACGGCACCACCGGTTCCAGCACTCTCGGACAAGGCACGATCACGTCGGCGACGCAGGCTGCCGGCGGCACGCAGCTGGACATCAACAGCCAGGCGAACGCGCAGGCTGCGGTGACTTCGCTGGCGACGGCGATTGCCAAGCTCGGCGACAGCCAAGCCGTCGTCGGTCGTGGCCAGAACCAGTTCAACTACGCCGTCAACCTGGCTTCCAGCCAGCTGACGAATCTGGCCGCCTCCGAGTCCCGTATCCGGGACGCCGATCTGGCCGCCGAGGCCGCGAACCTGACCAAGGCGCAGATCACGCTGCAGGCCGGTGTCGCCGCTCTCGCGCAGGCCAACTCCGCTCCGCAGGCCGTGCTGGCCCTGCTCCGGGGATAACGACTGACCGGGCTCGGGAGGAGGCGTGAGGCTTCCTCCCCTGCCGCGTCCATCTCGTTCGGTAGAGCGCCGTTTCGCGATCGCTTTGGCGAGGCGGCGCTCTTCGTGTCTGCGCTCTTGGCCCGTTTCCCCTATGAACCCGAAAACCATGCACCGGCTGGGCGTCCAGGCCGCCCGGCAAGGAGACCTGCGGACCGCGGCTCATCTGATCGCGCAGGCGATCGAGGCGTCGCGTCCCGTGGCCGCCTGGTGTGCCACGCTGGGCGCAGTTCTGGAAGCACAGGGAAATCTGACCGGCGCGGCGGAGTGCTACCGTCAGGCGGCGGAGCGCAATCCGCGCGACCGCGCGGTGGCTTCGCGACTGGCCCACGTTCAGCTTCGGATCGGCCTCACGGAGGAGGCTGTGGCGGGCTATCGCAGTCTAGTGGCCAGCGCTCCGGAGTTCGCCGAAGGCTGGTTCAATCTCGGTGTGGCGCAAGCGATGCGGCAGCAGGCCGGCGAAGCGCTGATGAGCTACCGGCGCGCGATCGCACTGGAGCCGAACTATGCCGAGGCGCACAACAATGTCGGCATCCTGTATCAGATGACGGGCCACTGGGCCGAGGCGGAACAGGCCTATCGCGAGGCGCTGCGGGCGCGTCCCGGCTATGTCCAGCCGGCCTACAATCTGGGTCTGCTGGCGCAGGCTGTGGACCGGTTGGAAGAGGCAGCCGAGGCGTATCGGGAAGCGTTGCGACTGGAGCCGTCGCATGCGGAGGCCTGGAACAATCTGGGCAACGTGCTGCTGGCCAGTTGCGACCCGCGCGGCGCACTGGACTGCTATGAGCAGGCACTGGCGCTGACGCCTGGCCAGAACGAAGCGCGATGGAATCGCGCCGTGGCGCAGTTGACGCTGGGCGACTTTGCGCAAGGCTGGCCCGGCTACGAATTGCGCTTTACGCAGCCCGACTGCGAGCGGCGGCTCTCGACGGCTCCGCCGTGGCGCGGGGAACCGCTCGAAGGGAAGCGGCTGCTGTTGTGGGCCGAGCAAGGCTTCGGCGATTCGATTCAGATGATCCGCTTTGCGCGCGAGGTGGAGCGGCTGGGTGCGGAGGTGCTGCTGGAGTGCCAGGCTCCATTGCTTCCGCTGCTGGCCTCTGCGCCGGGCGTCTCGGCCGTTCATCTCCGCGGTGAGTCGCCCCGGGCGGATTTCGAGACGGCGCTGATGAGCTTGCCCGGACTGCTGGGCGCGGGCTTCGAGCGTCCGATCCCGGCGCCACTGCCCTATGTCGATCCCGGCCAGGAACGTCGCCAACGGTGGCGGGAGCGGCTCTCCGCTTACGCGTCGCCTCGCATCGGGCTGGTCTGGCAGGGCAATCCGCGGCACCGCAATGACCGCAACCGGTCCTTGCCGGCGCAAGAGGCGGTGTCGCTGGTGACCGAGGGCGCGCACTGGTTTTCTCTGCAGCCGGACGCCGCACCGATGGCGGGAGTGATGCCATTGGGCGAGCACCTTACGAACTTCGCCGAGACCGCGGCGGCAATGGAATCGCTCGATTTGATCATTTCCGTCGACACGGCGGCCGCGCATCTGGCCGGAGCCCTGGGACGGCCCGTCTGGCTGCTGCTGCCCCATGCACCGGACTGGCGCTGGCTGCTCGATCGAGACGACTCTCCCTGGTATCCGACGATGCGTCTGTTCCGGCAGCCTTCCCGCGGCAACTGGGCGGCGGTGACGGCGTCGGTGCGCGAGGCCCTGCGCGCGCGGTTACCGGATCTGGCTGAACGGGAGCGCGCGCAGGATCGAGTTGGAGATGTTCGAGACGATCTCGGCATCCGATAGACCCGGCGTCGCGCGGAGCTTCTGCCAATCGGGATCGTTGATAAACGTCGTCCAGTTCTTCTCACGGGCGGCGAGATTGTCAAAGGCCAGCATGTAGACCAGGCAAGGCTGATCCGGCCCGAACAGCATCTCGCCGAAGAACACCGGTGCGAGGCCCGTCTTGCGGAAGATGGCGATCTCGCCATTGTTGAACATGCCGATCTTCTTGCGCAGCGTGCGGTAATTGTTCGATTCGTAGGTTCGCAGTTCGAAGACTCGCCCGGGCCGGGCCGGTTCCGCGGGGGGCGCCTCGATCACCGGCGTCGATTCGAAGGCCCGCAGCAGGTGCGTCTCAATCCGCATGTAGCCCAAGCCGGGTCCGCCGGTGAAAGCATCCACAGCCTTCTGGTAATCCACGTCAGCCCCGAGCTTCGACCAGCTCTGCTCCATGCCGGTCATCGAAGCGTAGCTGCGAACGCTCAAGACGAACGGGGACTGCTGGGCGATGACCGGCGCGAAGAAGCCCACGGGTCCGGCGCCCGCTCGGAGGGCGGCCGGAAGGTAGGCATCCTTCAAGAAGGCGGTCAGGCGCTGCATCTGATTCTCGCCGGAAGTGCGAAGCCGGAAATAGCGCAGCTCAAAGACGGCGGGGCGGGACGCGGCTTGCG
>CAYNDS010000005.1:7241-10325 GCA_964395885.1 uncultured Solibacteraceae bacterium
TCCAACTGCGAGGGGAGCGAGGCGCTGGCGGCGGCGCCCAAGGCGAGCGCGGTTCGGCGAGTCATCCTTCGAAGGTACATCAGGCGGCGTCAAACAGCGTCAGCTGAGGGGATTGGAGGGTACGGCGAATGGGCTGGCGCGCGCTGAGGCCGGCCTCGGCGCGGATTTGCCGCACGCGTTCGGCAAGGCGCTCCGGATAGGCGCCCTGCAGGTAGGCCGCCTTGGCGTAGGTGCGGCGGTAGGCGCGGGCGAGTTCCGGGAACTCGGCATCGAGGAGCTGAAAAAAAATCTCGCGGGAGCCGTCCTTAAGGAACAGAGGGGAGGCGTGGAAGGCGACGCCGCCCGCCTCGGCGCACGCCTTCGCGACGCGCCGCAGGGACTCCTCGGTATCGTTGATGCCGGGCATGACCGGGCTGGCGCCCACTCCGACGGCGACACCGGCGCTGGCCAGTTGACGCACTGCGGCCATCCGGAGATCGGGCCGGGGGGCGCGAGGCTCCAGCAGACGGGCGAGGCGGGCGTCCATGGTCGTGACTGTGAGGCTGACATGCAGCTGGTTCCGGCGGGCGATCTCGGCAAGCACGTCCGCGTCGCGGCCGACGAGATCGCTTTTCGTCGTCAGGAACAGCGAGCGCCCCCAATCCTGGGCGAAGACCTCAAGCAGACGGCGCGTGAGCTGATAGCGGCGCTCAGCGGGCTGATACGGGTCCGTGGCGGTGCCGATGCCGATTGCCTG
This sequence comes from uncultured Solibacteraceae bacterium, assembly GCA_964395885.1. Classification (GTDB taxonomy): domain Bacteria; phylum Acidobacteriota; class Terriglobia; order Bryobacterales; family Bryobacteraceae; genus JAPKYZ01. Next base: position 7,978 of record CAYNDS010000005.1, read on the forward strand.
CTCGCGCGGCACGCGGCGGAGTTCGCTGGCAAACGCTTGGCGGTCCCACTGCTTGGCGAAGATGCGATCGTCGAAATCTTCCGGCGAGAGTTCCAGGAACTCATGCGTGTAGCGTGCGTAGCAGTAGCGGCAGGCGAACTCGCAGCCACGGTACGGGTTGATGGTCCAGCGGAACGGGACCCGATCGCTATCGCAACGGTTGAGCCAGCTCTTGGCGGCAATCTGGCGGTAGGCAACGGCGCGCTTCGATTCGAGCAGGGGGGCTTCCGCAGCCATCCGGGCGATTCCAACGAGCATGGCGGTATGTTCGCCTTTTCTTCGCTATCTGTCAAGAGCCTTTTCGCTACACTCGGGAATGCGTGGGCCCTTAGCTCAGCGGTTAGAGCAGGGGACTCATAATCCCTTGGTCCACGGTTCGAATCCGTGAGGGCCCACCAGTCGTTTCAACTCCTCCGCGAGCCGTACAATGGCGGCTCATCGTGGCCTCAGCGGCAGCCGGACGCAGAACAGAAGACCCCTCGCGGGAGGCAGAATCGACCGTGATGCGGCCGTTTTGCTGACCCTGCGGCGGGCGCTTGCGGGAGGAGTTTTCGCCTGTGTGTGCCCCTGTAGAGAATACAGACGTTTCTTACTATTTTGTGCTGATATTGCCTACCATCATGGCCACACATATTTACAAGTGGGTCTTCGAAAACCTACCCGAAAAGAAGAAGTGGACCGATAGACCCATGCCATACTGTGGTGGCGACGATGCCGAGTCCCACTCCGGTAGGAATGAGCCCGGATCAACGCCGGGTGGAGCCTGGACCGCCGAGACGCAATGCCGCCGTCAACGCCGCCGGGTTTCTCGCCCGTATCGCCGTTGCCTTCGCGATGGCACCGACGCTGCTCACCCATCTCGGCGATGAGCGCTATGGGGTGTGGCTGCTGATCAGCCAGCTCACCGGCTATTACGGCCTGCTCGACATTGGCGTGCGAAGCGCGGTTTCCTACTACGTTGCACGGCTGCAGGCCCGGGGCGAGTGGACGGAACTGGAGGCGGTGGTACGCGCCTGCTTCTGGCTGCTGGCCACGCTGGGCGCGGCGGTGGTGGCCATCGGAACGGGTGTCGCCTTCCTGATTCCCTCGCTGTTCCGGATGCAATCGGTGGCGCCGGAGGAGGCGATCCGCACGGCGCTCATTGTGTTCGTGATGGCCGGTCTCAATCTGCCGATGTCTGTGCCTGCGGCGATTCTCAATGGCGTGCGCCGGATCGATCTTGCGGCTGCCAATGAGCTGGTGGTCCGGACCTCGGCCGCAATGGCAATTCTGGGCGCGGTCCGGGGCGGCGCGGGGTTGGAGACCGTCGCCGCGATCGATGCCGGCGCCACCCTTGTCGTTTGGGCGCTGACGTGGTGGCAGGTGCGCGCGGTCGGCGCGGGAACTTCGCTTTGGCCTCCTCGCCTGGATTTCGGGCGGGTGGGCGACGCGCTCCGTTTAGGCTCCGCGAACTTCTTCGTAAATGTCACTATTCTGCTGATCAACAACGTGCAGGTGATTCTCATCGGCGCGGTGTTGGGCGCGGCGCTGGTAGCGCCTTTCAGCCTGGGCAATCAGATGGTGGTGAACTATCACATGCTGGTGGCCACCATCGCCATGACGCTGACCACAGCATTCACACACCTGCACGCGTCGGAGCAGATGGATCAGCTGCGGTCCCTGTTTACAAGCAGCTCCCGGTATACTGGCGCTCTCGCGGCAGTGTCGGCCGCCGGGCTGTTCCTTTACGGTGAAGCCTTTCTCCGGTTGTGGGTGGGCGCCAAGTATGTGACCGGGGACTGGCGGTATCGCGCTGACATCGTGCTGGCGCTGCTGCTGGCCGCCACGCTTCCGCGAACGCTGCAGAACACCAGCTTTCAGCTTCTGATGGGCATCCGGGACATGCGGTTTCTCACCATTCTTCGCGGAGGAGAGGCGGCTGCGAACCTGGCCTTGACGCTGGCGCTGATCCGGCCGCTGGGACTGGCGGGGGTCGCCCTGGGAACACTGGCGCCCATGTTCGTCTCTCACGTCGTTTTTCTGGCACCGCACACGCTGCGCGTTCTGGGCATGAGCGGGGCGGAGTATTGGCGCGGCGTGCTGCGCGGTCCCATCCTCCTTGGTGTGTGGTCCGGCGTCTGCGCCCTTGGCCTATCGCGCCTGCTGCCGCCGGTCGATTGGCCCAGCCTGATCGGCGGCGCCCTGGTCACGATGGCGCTGGCGACGCCGGTGTTCCTGAAGCTGGTGGCGGCCCCGGAGCATGTGGGCGCCGCGGTCGCGCGCTTTCATCGGTTGCTGGGACGGAAGACCGCGAATGCTTTGTGATCGCC
>CAYNDS010000005.1:10335-16152 GCA_964395885.1 uncultured Solibacteraceae bacterium
GTGCTGTTTCTGCCCGCGAACGGCCGGGCGGCGGACCCGGCGCTAAGTGGCGGCCTGGAACGCGCCGGGTACACGGTTCTGTCCACGGACCCGCTTCTCGCCGGACGGTCACCGGACGGGACCTTTCGCGGATTCGTCTTCGATGTGCTCCCGGGAGCGAAGGGTTCGCCCGTCACCCGCGGCATCATGGACCGGGGCGGCACGGCGGCGGAGCAGGAAGCCGAGATTTCCTCGCAATGCCAGCTGTATCACCTGGTCGAGCGGGAGGCCTGCGGTTGCACGTTACGCTCCGACCCGCTGGGGCTGAAGCCGCTCTTCATCGCGGAGCTGCCGGAGGGGTGGCTGATCGCAAGTTCGTTGCGGGATCTGCTCGCCCTGCGGCCGGAGCTGGCCACTCCGATCGATGCCGCCGGTGTCCTGGCGTTTCTTACGTTTGGCGCGCCGTTGCGCACCGAACCTTGCACGCCCGCATCCGGCGCTCCCGGTGCGGCGAGGTGATCCGCTGGACGCCTGAGGCAGGGCCGTCCTCCGGCGATGAGCGCCGCATTCTCGCCAACGGCATCCGGGGAGAGCGGGGATACGCGCTGACGATCCGCGAAATCCTGGACACGCTCGGCGACCGCCTTCGCGCGATCACGGCGCCGGAGTCACTGGGTTGGCTGATGCCCCTCACCGGCGGCTTCGATTCCCGGCTGCTGGCCTGCGCGGCATCGGCGTTCTCGCTGCGGCCCTCGCTGCGCACTCTGGGCAAGCCGCATCACGCCGAGGTGCAGGTGGCGCGCCTGGTGGCGGACTCGCTCGGGTTGCCGCATGAGGTGCAGGAACCGCGCCGCGACATTCTGGACATGCTGGATCTTTGGCTGGCGGTCTCGGAAGGGCAACTGGATTCCCACACGGTGTTCATCTCTCACCTGTTGGAGTCCGGCCACCCCGCGGCCGGGCTGATCACACACGGCTTCCTCGGCGACGCGCTGGCCGGGGCCCACATCAACTGGCTCACCGATGAAGAGCTGCGCGCCCGCGAGACCGTGGTCACCGGTCTGGTGCGACACTTCACCGGCGGCTATGTGCGAGACTTCGGCAGCCGGCTCGGGTTGCCCGTCTCCTTTGAAGACCTGCGGCGGGATTGCGCCGACGCGCTGCCGGAGCAGGGCGAACCCTACCAGGCCTTTGTCATTTGGGATATGGAGAACCGGCAGCGTCGCTTCGTCGGTCCGCAGTTGCTGTATCTGGGAACCAGGTTCCGCGCGCTGGCGCCCAATTACGATCACCGCCTGATGGATCTCTGGCTGGCCATGCCCAAGATGGCGCTGGAGCATCGGACGTTGCTACGGCGATTGTTTCGGGAGCGATTTCCCAACGTCGCGGCCATCCCACATTGCGAGGAGCGGCCGGCGGAGATTCCTCGCACGCTTGCGCTGGCGCGGTACACGGCGACCGTTCTGGGACGCACTCTAGCGGAACGCGTTCACATCAAGCTCGCCGGAAGAAGGCAATTCGCTCACAAGCGGGACAACTATATCTGGAGCGTCTGGCACGGCGCCACGGAGCAGCAGCACCGGCGTCTCCAGCAGGAGCTTAGTGATCGGTTCCGGTCTGACCTGCTACCGGGGTGGAAGATACCGGAGCCAACCGCTGCGTGGCTGCAAACGCTCACGTCCGATCCGGAACGGCAGTCATTGCTTCTGCGCCGAATGGTTCTGCTGGCGCGATGGTCCGACGCGGTCCGGGCGGTGTAAGGGCAGTTTGACGCCCGGGGGCCTGCCCGGGATGACGGCCTCCGGCCCGTGCCCGCCTGTTAGAGAGGAGCCACCACGCCACCCCCCGAGAAGTCCCCTTCCGGGCGGTCGCCGGTGGTTCTCCGACAAGTGCGCCAGTGCCCAGAACGCGAGTCACGCTCCACGGGCGATCGCCGGGCTGGATACTTCGCCCGAGATCGTGGGTGTAATCTGCAGAACCGCCATCGGTGGGCTATTTTTTCGCGTCACCACGGGACACGTTCGGGTCCATGCTTCGGCTGGATCGCCGTTTCGAGTTCGTGAGGGCCCACCAGTCGTTTCAACTGCTTCCAGAGCCCACGGGGTGGCTTCACCGCTGCCGGTCCGGGTAGCCGGGAGCAGGCGGGAGGGTGCTAGCATACGCGATGAACGGATCGGTCCACGGTCTGAATCCGTGGCCTGCAGGAGTTCCCCATGGCTACCTACGGCTTGATCGAGTATGCGGACGCTTCGCCCGAGGTCCGCGCCGTGTACGACGACATCATGGCGACGCGGCAGACGGATGACGTCAACAATTTCTGGAAAGCGCTGGCCCATGATCCGGTGACGCTGCGGCGGACATGGGAGAGCGTGAAGCAGGTGATGGCGCCGGGTGCGCTGGACGCACTCACCAAAGAATTGCTCTACGTTGCCGTCTCGGTGACCAATCAGTGCGGCTACTGCATCGCCTCGCACACGGCGGCGGCGCGGAAGGCGGGCATGACCGAGGCGATGTTCGGTGAACTGATGGCCGTCGTCGGCATGGCGAATGAGACCAACAAACTGGTGACGGGCTGGCAGGTCGAAATCGACGAGCGGTTCCGGACCTAGTCGCCGTCGAGACCCATCTGCGTGAGGCGGTAACGCAGCGCGTTGCGCGTCAGGCCGAGCAGGCGTGCGGCGAGACTCTTGTTGCCGTTGGCGCGCTTCATGGCTTCCCGGATCAGCGATTGCTCATGCTGTTCCAGCGAGACACCGTCGGGCAGGAACCCAGTTGGTGCGGCCATCCGCGGGACCGGCGCCGGCTCGATGCGAATGTCGCCGGTGTCCAGCCTGTCGCCGTCGCGCAGCAAGAGACTCCGCTCCATCACATTCTCGAGTTCGCGAACATTGCCGGGCCAGTGGTGGGAGAGCAAGCGGTCGAGCGCGGCGGACGTGACGGGAACGCCCTGCGCGAAGCGCCGCACGAGGTCCGGGATGTCCTCACGCCGTTCGCGCAACGGCGGCACGTTCAAGGGCACCACGTTGAGGCGGTAGTAGAGATCCTCGCGAAAGCGGCCTTCATCGAGGGCGGACCGCAGGTCAGCGTTGGTGGCGGCGATGACGCGGACGTCAACGGTACGGACTTTGTTGCTGCCCAGGCGTTCCAGTTCGCGGTCCTGCAGCACGCGCAGCAGCTTTACCTGAACGGCCGGGGGGACGTCGCCGATCTCGTCGAGGAAGACCGTTCCGCCGTCCGCCTGCTCGAACTTGCCGGGCTTGGCGGCAGCTGCTCCGGTGAAGGCGCCTTTCTCAAAGCCGAACAGCTCGCTTTCCATCAGTGTTTCGGGCAGCGCGGTGCAGTCGATCTTGACGAACGGTTTGTCGCGACGCGGAGATTGCTGATGGATGGCACGTGCCAACCGGTCCTTGCCGGTGCCGCTTTCCCCACAGATCAGAACCGTGGCCCGCGAAGGAGCGACACGCTCCACGGTGCGAAAGATGGCCTGCATGGCGGGGCTGCCGCCGATGAGACCGGACAGGTCCCGGCGGTGGCCGAGCTCCGCCTTCAGGCGCTGATTCTCCTGTTCGAGCTCGCGCACGGCGAAAGCCTTTTCGACAACCGCCATGAGGTGGTCCAGCGAGAAGGGCTTCTGAAGAAAATCGATTGCGCCCGCCTTCATGGCCTCCACTGCGACGTCGACAGTGCTGTAGGCCGTCATGACGATGACCGGCAGCCGGGAGCCCTGGGCCCGCAACGTCTGGAGCAGTTCCACACCGGAGGTGCCGGGCAGACGCACATCGGTGAGGAGAAGATCGGCGGTTGCAGCCTTAGTCAGCGCTTCGCCGGCGTCGCGGGCGAGTTCGACATCGAAGCCGGCACTGCGCAACTGCAGCTCGAGCACGCGCGCCAGCTTCGCTTCATCCTCAGCGATCAGCACGCGGGGGCTCATAGTGGCCTCATCGGCAGCCACACGCGGAACACAGACCCCTCGCCGGGGACGGAATCGACCATGATGCGGCCGTTGTGCTGATCGACGATTTTGGAAACGATCGCCAAGCCAAGCCCGACGCCATCCGGCTTGGTGGAGAAGAACGGGTTGAAGATCTGTTCGCGGTGCGCCGGGTCGATGCCGGCACCTCGGTCAATGAAAGACACCTCGACACCTTCCGGCGCGGGCCGAGTCTTGATGGTGACCACGCCACCTTCGGGCGAGGCTTCCGCAGCGTTGCAGAGCAGATTGAGGAAGACCTGCTCGATCATGTCGGTGTCCAGCGCAATTGGCGGCACATCGGGAGAATCGTTGCGAAAGACGCTGACGCGGGGCGACGGGTTCCCTTGGCGGAAGCGCAACACGGCACGGTCCAGGAGGTCTCCGATGGAGGCTTCGCGGAGATGAAGCGGGGCCGGCTTGGCGAAGCGCAGGAAGCGCGTCACCAGGAGGTTGGCGCGTTCGACTTCGGAGACAATGTAGCCGACCAGTTCTTTCGCCGTTTCCGAACCAGGCGGAGCCTTAGCCAAGAGTTCCGCCGAGTTCTTGATGGTACCGAGCGGGTTGCGCAGCTCATGCGCAAGGCCGGCGGTGAGTTGGCCAAGAGCGGCCAGGCGGTCTGCGCGGCGCACTGCATCCTCTGCCTGGCGAAGTTGGCGATTCGCGTCATTCAACTGCAAGGCGGCCTGATGCGCGCGCTTGGCTTCGGCACGTGCGGCGGCGGCCATTTGTGCGGTGAAGAAGCCGACAAGGGGAAAGAAAAGGGCTCGGACAGCGAAGTCGCGAATTTCCTCCGGGGCAAGGCGTCCAGGAGGAACAAACAGCAAGAAGGACAGGTATGCCCCCGCGGCGGCGAGGCTGACCACGAGGCTGCCAGCGGCCCCGTAGGCAGTGGCGGCGGCAACCACCGGCAGCAGCAGGATGACGTAATAGTTGGACGCGAGCGCATTGGTGACGCCGATGAGAAGCCACCCGAGCAGCATCTTCAGCGCAATCGCGACGGCGGTTCCGGCCGGTGTGCCGAACCAGGCAATGCGCGGCGTGGCCAGTTGCAGAACGGCGAGCGCGATCAGCAGCTCGATCTCGGCATCGTGCCGCACGGGACTTGCAGCGTGCAGTGCGCCGAACAGAATCAGCCAAACGGCATCCTGCGGTTTCAGGTAGCGGCCGATGGCTCCCAAGCCTTGAGCTTACCCCCATCCTGAATCGCCGAACATTCTGCGACAATGGAAAAACAGCAGTTTTCTCGCATGAACGTCCCGACCCCCGACTCGATGACGGAAGAGACCCCTATCTTGGAAGGGCCCTCTTTCGCCGACATTCTCTCCGAATTTGAGCGCGAGCAGACCCGCGCGCCGGAGGGACAAGCCATAGAAGGCACGGTTCTGTCCGTATCCGAGGACGGCGTATTCGTCGACATCGGCCGCAAGCAGGACGGCGTGTTGGATGTAGCCGCTTTCCGCCAGCCGGACGGAACGTTTTCCATTTCGCCGGGCGCCAAGGCGCTGGTGACGATTACGGGAACCAACGAGCAGGGCCAGTACACGCTGACGACGTTGAAGGTGGAGCAGCCGAAGGATTGGTCGGCGCTGCAGAAGTCCTTTGACGAAAAGGCGACGGTTCTGGGCCGGGCTGTGGAACTGATCAAGGGCGGTCTCCGGATTGACTTGGGCGGGGTCCGCGCGTTCATGCCGGCATCGCGCTCTGGCGCGCGTGACGTGCCGGACATGGAAAAGCTGGTGGGCCAGGAGCTGGAGTGCCGGATCACCAAGCTCGACACAGACAAGGAAGACGTGGTGGTGGACCGCCGCGTCATTCTGGAAGAGCGGGAGCGGGAACAGAAGCAGCAGATCTTCGCCGCTGTGGAA
>CAYNDS010000005.1:16162-26664 GCA_964395885.1 uncultured Solibacteraceae bacterium
CGTGAAGGGACTGTCCGCACGCTCACTGAATTTGGCGCTTTCGTCGACATTGGTGGCGTGGACGGACTGCTGCACGTTGCCGACATTTCCTGGACGCGTATCGGAAAACCCGCCGATGTTTTGAAGGCTGGCGACGCGGTGCAAGTGAAGGTTCTCAAGGTCAACCGCGAGACCCGCAAGATTTCACTCGGCATGAAGCAGTTGCAGCCGGAGCCTTGGACACAGGCTGCCGACAAGTTCCAGCAGGGTGACCGGGTTCAGGGCACGGTTGCGCGCTTGACGGATTTCGGCGCGTTTGTTCAGCTGTTACCGGGCGTCGAGGGATTGATTCACGTCAGCGAGATGTCGTGGACGAAGAAGAATCCGCGTCCGTCCGACATCCTGAAGGCGGGCGAAGTGGTCGATGTTGTCGTGCTGGGCGTGAACCTTCCGGAGAAGCGGATTTCGCTCGGCCTGAAGCAGACACTCGGAGATCCGTGGCAGGAAGCCGCGGCAAAGTTCCCCGCGGGTACGGTGATCGAAGCGGCTCCCGTGGTGAGCATCCAGAAGTTCGGCGCGTTCGTTCAGGTGGCCGAGGGTGTTGAGGGCATGATCCATGTCGGCGACATCACGCACGAGAAGCGGATCGAGAATCCGAAGGATGTGTTGAGCGTAGGACAGACCGTCCGCTGCGTGGTGACGGAGATCGATCCGGCCAAGCGCCGGATGCGGCTCAGCATGAAGCAGTTGGAGCCGACCAAAACCGACGAGTGGATTGCCGAGCATCAGGTGGGTGACACGGTGACCGGGCGCGTGGTCGACGTGCGCGATAGTCGGGTGCAGGTGGAACTCGGCGAGGGCGTCAGCGGATTGTGCCGCCTGCAGAATGAAGCCAAGGGCGGGCAGGCGAAGTCGGGCGGAAACTCCGCAAAAGCGGATGTTTCCTCGGCAATTGCTCTCCTGAACGCAAAGTGGAAGCAGGGCGTGGGCGGCAACGAGCCGAAAGCGGACATACCGCGTCCTGGCCAGACCCGTAGCTTCCGCATCACAGGGCTGGACGCTCAGAAAAAGCGCATCGATCTCGAGATGGCCTAACGGATTCTCCGCCGGCGCGTCCAACGGGTGATGGAAGCCGGGGAAGCCGTGGCCGCTGCCGGAGTACGATTTGCAGCAGTGGAGGAAGCGGATTTAATTCGCGCCGCCCAACGGGGCGATGGCGATGCGTTCGAGCGTCTGGTGCGCAACTACGATCAGCAGGTGCTGCGCCTTGCCTACCGCCTGCTGCGCTCCGCAGACGATGCTCGCGACATCTATCAGGAAGCATTTCTCCGCGTCCACCGAAATCTGAATCAGTTTCGCTTCGACTGCAGCTTCCAAACCTGGCTGTACCGCATCGTCACAAATCAGTGTCTGGACCTGATGCGCCGGCGCAAAGTGCGGAAGGAAGAGCCTGCGGCGGTCGAGACCGGAGAAGGCGTTCGGGACCGCAGCGATATTGTCGCGGATGCGCACGCTGGGGCTGACCCGCAGCGTCAGTTGGCGAGCCGCGAGCTGCGGCAGCGCATCGAGGAAACCCTGGGCCAATTGACCCCGCGCGAGCGGTTGGTCTTTGAGCTTCGCCACTTCCAAGGCATGCGGCTGAAGGCCATTGGAGAGGCCGTCGGCACGTCGGAAGAAGCCGCGAAGAACTGCCTGTTCCGAGCCACTCAGAAAATGCGCGCCGCGCTGGGAGATTTCCGATGAAGACCACTTGTGAGGCAGTCCGCGAGCACCTTTCGCTGTTTCTCTACGGCGAACTGACCTTTGCCGAGGAAGAGCGTCTGCAGGCCCATCTGGCGGAATGCGAATCCTGCCGAACGGCTCTGGCGCGGGAAGAGCGTCTGCATCGGGCACTCGATGAGGCTGACGTGGCGATTCCGGACGGTCTGCTGGTGGATGCGCGGCGCGACTTGCGGATCCGGCTGCAGCAGCAATCTCAGCCCGCCGCGGGTGGGTTCTGGATGGCTCTGCGCGGCTGGTCGGCGTGGAAGCCCGCCCTGGCGGCTGTCGTCGCCGTGGGGGCATTCTTTGGCGGACGGGCGACAGTGACGCCGAAACCGGAAGCGCAACCGTTTGCTTCCAAGGTGCGCTTTGTGGAACAAGACCCATCGGGCGCGGGCGTGCGGATTGGCCTGGACGAAATTCGCCCGCGCGTGGTCTCCGGCAGCTTGGAAGATGAGTCGATCCGGCGGCTTCTGATCGCAGCGGCGAAGGAACCGGGCGATGCCAGTGTCAGGGTGGAGAGCGTCGAGATGCTTTGCTCCCGTCCTCAAGAGGCTGAGATTCGTGACGCGCTGGTGCAAGCCGTGGAGCACGACGCCAACGCCGGTGTTCGCGCCAAGGCGCTGGAAGGCTTGAAGCCGTTTGCCAAGGATGCGCGAACGCGGGAAGCGCTGACGCGCGTGCTGCTGAAGGATCAGGATGCGACGGTGCGCGCCCAAGCGATCGATGTGCTGACAAGCTCCCGCAGCCAGGAACTAGTGGGACCCTTCCAGGAAATGCTGCTGCGGGAACGGGACGAGTATGTCCGCCAGCGGATGCAGCGGATGCTGAGCGAAATGCGCGCTTCGCCTATGTTCTGAGGGGGTTGAAAGCGGGGTGAACGCCGCGTGACGAATCGCATGGGGCAGCGTCCAGAGAAGTGAGGTACGAAAATCCAATGTTCTGTTTCAAACAAATTGTTGGGAGTGCGTTACTGCTCGGCACCGCTGCGTTCGCCCAGCCCGGTCCGCCGCCCCCGCCGCCGCCTGGCGGTCCGGCCATCTTCACTGCGATGGGTGGCGGCGGCAGCTATCTGGGTGTCGGCGTCGCGGATGTGAACAGCGACCGCGCCAAGGCGCTGAACCTGAGTGAGGTCCGCGGTGTGGAGTTGACCAGTGTGGAGGAGGAAGCTCCAGCGGCGAAGGCGGGACTCAAAACAGGAGACGTCATCCTGGAGTTCAACGGCCAGAGGGTGGAGGGCATGGACCAGTTGATGCGCATGGTGCGCGAGACTCCGCCTGGACGCGAAGTCCGTCTGGGGTACAGCCGCAACGGTCAGACTCAGACGGCGACGCTCACGACGGCTGCCCGTAAGCGAATGGCTTTTGCGAGGCAGGAGGTGCGGGACGAAGTTCGACGTGCCATGGAGAACGCAGTCGCCGGTGTGATGGACATGCCGAGACCGAACATGAGCTGGCGGAGCGGCATGTTGGGGATTGAAGGCGAGGCGCTGCAAGGCAGCTTGGCGGAGTTCTTCGGGGTGAAGGAAGGCGTCCTGGTTCGGAATGTGGGGAAGGGCACGCCGGCGGAAAAGGCCGGTCTGAAGGCGGGCGACGTGATCACCAAGATCGATCAGACGCCGGTCTCTTCGCCCCGGGCAATCACGGCGGCCATCCGGGAACAGCGAGAGAGAACCGCATTCCCGTTGACGGTGGTGCGAGAAAAGCGCGAGACGGCCGTGACCGTCACCATCGAGCCGTCGGCGGAGCGTCCGGGCCAACGCGGCCAGCCAGTGAAGTACTAGTCGGATGAAGGGCGGGGGCGTCGATGGCGGCCCCGCCCACAGACAGGGAAACGCGAACCCTTACTTTTTGAGTGCCTTCATTGCGTCCAGGTCGGAACTCGCTTGCTTCTGCTTCTCCTGACCGGATTTGCCCTTCGCCATCACTGTTTTCAGTCCCTCGAGCGCACCGAGTTTGAGCACGGGCACGGTGCCGAGCGGCGTGCCGGAGAGCATTGTTGCATCGGTGAGTGCACCTCGCGCCTTACTCTCAATGATCCAGTCGATCGAATTGCTTGGGTTCAAGGCCAAGCTCGTGGTCCAGCCTTTACTCGTCATGGCCGAGTAGCTACCCTTGATCAGCCCCGTGTCCAGAAGCTTCGGCAAGACCTCATCAAAGACCGCCCGGGAGACCAGAATGTCAATGTCACCAGGACGGCGGAATGAGGCCCCTTGAGCGGAGGCGTGCAGCCAGATTGCGAAACTGCCCGTAAAGGCCCACTGTCCGGGGCAGTGAGTCTGAAGAAAATGAACGACGCCTCGCAGCATCATTCGGCCGGAGGCCTTCGGCAGCGGCAATTCGGGATGCTCCATCCGCTGCAATGCGATCGGCATTCGGGGTGAGACGGGACCGGCCATTCGCGTCACGGCAGCGACAGTGACCGGCGCGCGGCGGACCTCAGGACGATAGGGAGCCGCCGGAACAGGCGGGGGGCGACGGGCGGCGGAGAAGCTGGGAGGGGCACTGCTGCGCGGCGTCGCCTTCGGGATCAGCGAGCCCGGTAACCGAGGGGGAACGATCGGTGGTTTTGGCATGCGCCACGTTCCGTCGTTTCTGGGAGGCTACTCCACCTTTGGGCGGCGGGTGTGCCAGTCCGTTCTCTTTTGGAACTCCATTCCCAACTTGAGCAGCAGGTTCTCGTTGTTCTGCCGCGCGACAAGCTGGATGCCGACGGGAAGTGCTCCCGCGAAGCCGCAGGGCAGGGAGATGGCAGGCAGGCCAGCGAGGTTGCCGGCAGGTATGATCGCGGTGTTGCCGCGGTCCGGCGAGGGCGGCCGCGCGTTCGGGTCGCGCCGGACAAACGGTTGGTCGGCCGGGTCGGCCACGGTCAGGCGGGCGGGCGCCAGCACGACGTCGCACTCCTCGTAGAAGAACTTCGCGAACGCATCCTTGATCTCCCGTTGGCGTTCGAGTGCCTTCAGGTAGTCGGACGCAGTAACCTTCAAACCATCCTTCAGACCTTGGATCTGACGCGCGTCAGCCAGCTCATCCACCTTGCCGGTTTCGATCAGGCTGCGAAATGAGTGTGAACCCTCGGCCATGATGATGGTGCCCACGGTGGGTCCGTAGGGCAAGTCGGGAATGCGGGCCTCCTTCATCTGCACACCCAGGCTCTTCACCACGTCGAGCGCTTGGCGGAGAGCGGGTCGAATCTCCTCGCTTGCCCAGACTTCGAAGTCTACGGGAGCGAATCCAACTCGGATCTCGCCGAGTGGGCGGGCAAACTGCGGCGCGAAATGGAACGGCTTGCCGGCGGAGTACGGATCCTTGTCATCACCGCCGGCAATCGCGGCGAGAACGTGACCGCAGTCCTCCGCGGTGCGGCACATCGGGCCGATCTTGTCGAGCGCAGTCGAGAGGCTCATCGCGCCGAAACGGCTGACCAGACCGAACGTGGGCCGCAGTCCGGTGATGCCGCAGTAGGCTGCAGGCGTCAGGATCGATCCGGACGTTTCACTGCCGAGAGTGAAGGGCGCAAGGCCCGCCGCCATGGCAGCACCGGAGCCGCTGGAAGACCCGCCGGCCCACCGAGTGGGGTCCCAGGGGTTTCGCGCAGGCCCATGAAACGATGCGGCGGGCGCGCTGTAGTTGGGTCCGCCAGCCAGTTCCACCATGGCGAGCTTGGCGAGAAGGGGCGCCTTGACCGAGGCCAGCTTTTTCAATACGGTGGACGTCTCGTCCAGCACCTGCGCGGCATAGGGCTTCGCTCCCCAGGCGGTGACGCTGCCTTCCAGGGCCAGAAGGTCTTTGGCGGCGTACGGAATCCCATGAAGCGGACCCCGAAAACGGCCCAGCTTGATCTCGTCATCGACGTCCTTGGCCAGCTGGACGGCAGACTGCCGCAGCGAGAGCGCCAGCGCGTTGTAGCGTGGGCCGAACTTCTCCAGCCGGTCACAGAAGGCACGCGTCAGCTCGACGCAGGAGAACTCTTTCGCCCGCAGACGGCGGCTGACTTCCGAGACTGGCGCAAAGAAGATGTCATCCCCGATGGGAGTCGATTTCGCAGCCCATGCCGGAGCGGCACCCGCAGCCATGAGCAGTTCACGGCGCGTCATGCCAAGGCCTCCGCCGCAGCCTTCTCCATTACGGAACGCGGCGCGGCCTCACCGGTGAAGATCTCAAATTGACGGACTGCCTGTTCGACGAACATCTGCAGCCCGGGAATCACCTCGCAGCCTTGCGCGGCAGCCAGCTTCAGAAGTTTCGTCTCGCGCGGGTTATAGACCATATCGAAGACCAGATCAGCGGGGACTCGATCCTCAAAGAAGCTTTCGTCCACTCGAGGATGCATTCCCAGCGGCGTGGCATGCACCAGAACGTCGAACTGAACGCCATTCCCGGCGATCTGCTCCTTGGTGATGACCTCCGCACCACATGCCTTGGCGAGGGCGCGCACGCGGTCCGGGGTTCGGCCGACAATCGAGACCTTGGCACCCGCATCGGCCAGTGCGAAGGCCGCGCCGCGGGCAGCGCCGCCGTTGCCGGCAACCAGCACGCGCGCCTTGGCCAGCTTGAGAGCCTTGGACAACGGCACTGTCACGCCGTCGCAATCGGTATTGGTGCCACGCCACTTCCCCGCTTTGCGCCAAACGGTGTTGACGGCGCCAATCCGGCGGGCCAATGGCTCCACGGAATCGAGCAACCGGAGGATCTTCTGTTTGTGCGGAATCGTGACGCTGAAGCCGCTGACCGGCAATGCCTCGGCCAGTGCAAGGAAGTCTCTCAATTGCGTCGGCTTGACCAGGAAGGGGAGGTAAAGAGCATCCACCCGGCGGGCTTGCAGGGCTCGATTGTGCACGTGGGGCGAAATGGAGTGGCCTACCGGGTCCGCGATGACACCGAACACTTTGCCCGTTTTGGAAAGCTTGTCGAAGCGGTAAGTTTGGCGAAGCTGCCGCGCACAGACCTGTCCCGCCGCTGTTCCCTCCGCCGACGTTGGAGCCGCATACGTGTAGAGCCCGCCCATGGCGGGTGAGAGCACGCGAGTGGGGAAACCCTGTTCGCCCATGGCCAGCAGCACGAGCTTCAGCCGCGGGTACGCTTTCGCCAGCGCCAGCACGCGTTGGGAATCCGACGGCTTGCGCGCAGTGGTGACGATTTTGTAGGCGTCCGCCGGGATCTTCGCCATTCGGTTGACCAACGGCTCCATGCGCGGCGTCGTTTCGAAGTTGTGATAGCTGACGAGGAAGAAGCACTGAGTGCGCAACGCTTCCAACTTGAGTCCGGGCGTTTCTGCGCTTTCGATTTCGAGGTCGACGGCACGCGCTCCGGCAGCCACTGCGCCGGAGAGAATGGAAAGCTGTTCCTCAATGGAACCGTTGAAGCGGCCGTGGTTCTGATGCCGGCGGCAGGTGGCTAGGATGACGGCATCGGGCTGCTCATCCAGAAATCGGGAAATTGCGGCAAGCCCGTCCTTGGGGCGGCTCAGGTAATCGAGCCGGAACTCAAAGAACCGCTCGCCAGAGGCGGCCTCTCGGCGCGCATGCTCCAGCAATTGGTCAATGGTGGGGAGTCCAAGCGCGATGCAAACCGGCGGGAACGACGCCCTCGATGCTTTCGCGGCCACAGAAAATTACGGTAGCACGCTCTCGGTTGGCGTCTGTGCCGCGGCGGCCTCCAAACGGGCGCGGTATTGGTCGACAACGGATGCGGCATCATCGACGACGAGGCTGGTGAACCGGGGCAGCGCTTCAAGCACCGCATCCAGGCCGAGGCGGGCACCGGCAACGGCTACCAGCGGCGTGCACTTCTTCAGTAACAAGGACTCCTCATCGGCGCTGACGGGCCGGAAGGAGGCCAAGGCCTCGTCTGTTTCGCTTCTCTTCGAGACCTTGGAGATCACCAGGCGCTGTTCCTCCCCCAGCAGCGGCGTTTCAAAAATGGCACGCAGCCGCGCACCGGCCTCGTGACACGCCTGCGCCAGCTGGATCAGCTCCATCTCGACAAACTGGAATTGTCGCGACTGGAGCTTGCCGATGTTCACCGCGACATCGATTCGCCGTGCGCCGCGGCGGATCGCATCCTTGGCCTCGAAAACCTTAGTGGAGGTGGTTGCATAGCCGAACGGGAAGCCGCAGAGCACCGCTAGCAGAGTTTTCCCTTCCAGATGACGGGTCGCGAGATCGACATCGGATGGGCGCACGATGACGGCGCGCAGCCCGGCATGGCAGGCCGTCTCGACGCGGGCCGCCACCTGCTCCTCCGTCAAGGTCGGGTGAATCAGCGGCCACTCCAGATGCGCAGCCAACTCCTCCGGCGTCAGCGGAGCGGGTGCTACTTGCGGGATTTCGCCATCAGCCATAGGGTTCCGAATTGCCTCAAGTTGGTGCGCGTGTCCTTTGCGCCGGTCCACCAGTCTTCGTGATGGAAGTGCCCAAAGTTGCCCGCGCCGCGCTCCTTCTCGTCCAGGTCGCCGAGCGCGATGTTCAGCCCCACCTTCCGGTCGCCCATCGCAGGCGAATAAAACTGACCGGGCTCGACCTCCAGGCACGGGTTAAAGTCAATCGCCCACTCGATGACGTAACCCTTGCCACCCGGCTTGCGCTCTGCGGCGCACTCCATTGCTCCGTCAAGGATCCACTTCTGGTAGGTGAACCAAGCGGCCGGATCGCGGCGCGGCTCGCCTTCCATCAGGCCACCCTTGCCGATTCCGTGCAACCGGGACTTGGTGAGGTTGCAGACCATCTGCCAGCTGCGTCCATTGCCGGCGGCGTTCTCATTGCCGCTCCAC
The DNA here is from genome assembly GCA_964395885.1 of uncultured Solibacteraceae bacterium. GTDB lineage: Bacteria > Acidobacteriota > Terriglobia > Bryobacterales > Bryobacteraceae > JAPKYZ01. The sequence continues at coordinate 24,674 of CAYNDS010000005.1, forward strand.
CGGTAGCTGGAGTTGATCAGGATCTCCATCTCGTCACCAAACCAGGGGAAACCCTCGCGCGTCAGGTCATGGGCCTTGGCATTCTCGTCTGGAAGCCAGCGCGGTGTGTCGATGCCGTACAGAACGTCGTCGGTGATGTCAAAGGCGAAGTACAACCGCTTCCCATCGTGTTTGACCCAGCCCTTCAGGGCCAAATCCTGGGGGTCCGTGGTCCGGGAAAACTGGGGAGTCCAGTCCAGGACGCCCGTAATGGGCGTGGCATCGGCGTACTCTGACGGGGCGATCTTGCCATCCAGCACCGGGGTGAGACCGGGATACGCGCGCAACTCGCGCGGGAATTCCCCCGCGCACGCCAAGGCGGTGGTGAAGAGCAGTAGCGCCGGGGTTCTCATGCCGAGACTACCGCTTCTTCTTTGCGGGTGCGGGCGGCGCCGCAAGCCGCTTCAACTGCTCGCGCGCCTTGGCTGCCTGTTCGCTATTCGGGGATTTGCGGATCAGAGCGCGAAATTCCGCTGCCGATTCCTTCGGCTGATCCATGCGGGCCAGCACGACGGCCTTCATGTACTGTGCGTCCAGCGTCTTGTTGTTGTCGGGATAGCGCTCCAGGACGGCGTCAAAGGCTTTGAGCGCTTCTTCCGGCCGCTGCTGTCCGGCGTGGATTTCGCCAATCTGATACTGCGCGTTGGCCGCCATATCGGTTTGCGGGTAGTAGCGCAGGTAATCGGAAAACTGCTGGACGGCAAAGTCGAACTGCCCGGCACTCTTGGCCCGCATCGCGCCCTGATAGAGGGAGTCCGAGGTCATGCCGGCCGGCGGCATGTTGGGGTCGGCGGAAGGCGGCGGGGCAGGCGGAGCTTGCAGCGTCTTGACGGCATTGCCCAGGTCCGCAAGCTGAGCCTGCATCTTGCGCATGGTGGAATTGATCTCGGCCAGTTGCTCGCGGAAGGCGCCCACCTCGCCGGAGACTTCGTCGATTTTGGAGCCCATCGCGGCCACTGGGGCGGTGATCTGCTTTTGCTGGGAGCCCATCGAGGTTTCCAGGCGTTCCAGGGCACCAGTAATCTTGCCCTGATTGTCGATGGCTTGGGTGACCAGCTTTTCGATGGCGGTCATACGGTCCAACTGAGAGCGCTCCAGCCCACGGAGCTGATCCTGCAGCAATGCAATGTCGCGCTGCATTTCCACCATCAGGTCGCGCTTCTGCGCGGGCACAGGCGAGGGCGCCAAGCAGGCGATCGCCGTCAGTACGACTAGGGCTCGCATAGGTTCTTCTCTATTCAAGCAACTTCAGGCAAGTTCGCGCTACCGGCTGGGGCGAATGCCGTCCACCCCAATGCAAGTTTCCGTGGTGAAGCGCGCCTCACGGCCTTCGCACCACCAAGCGTAAGGAGGCCGCCAATGAACTTCAAGGTTCTGGTTTCAACGATGACAGTGACGGTGGCTAGCTTCGCCGTCACTCCCAAAATCAACCCGATGCGCATGGACACGGAACTGCGCTTTGAAGTGGTGCGATCGTTTAAGGCTGACGGGATTTGGAACCGCCTTCGCGCGGGGGCCAAGCCGGACGTGCGCGTTTCCGTTCGGAACGGCGCCGTGACCCTGCAAGGCGTTGTGCAGTCCGAGTTGGATCGCAACGTCGCGAGCCGCTGCGCGCGCCGCGTTCCCGGCGTGGAGCACGTGCAGAACGATCTGATCGTCCGCAAGTAGGCTGGCAAAAAACGAAAGCGGCCGACTCGGTCTGTTGGATAGACCGGCCGGCCGCGATTGACGTTCAGAATTGTCTACTGGCCTGCGGAGAAGTGCGCGCGGCGGTTCTTCTGCCAGCACGACTCGTTGGACTCCGTGCACGTCGGACGCTCTTTGCCGTAGCTGACCGTCTTCAGCCGGTCGGCCGGGACGCCCAGATTCGTCAGGAACTCCTTTGCAGACGTGGAGCGGCGATCGCCGAGACCGAGGTTGTACTCGGCCGAGCCGCGCTCGTCGCAATGGCC
>CAYNDS010000005.1:26674-38114 GCA_964395885.1 uncultured Solibacteraceae bacterium
GCCCTCGACGTTCACCACGCCATCCGGATACTCGCGGAAGATACTCTTCAGCGATTCCGAGTTGCGGGTGAGAATCGCACGGGCGTCCTCGCGCACTTCGCTCTTGTCGTAGTCGAAGAGAGCGTCCTGCAGCTGCTGACTGATCATGTCAGAGAAGCTGACCTTGGCCGGTGCGGGCGGGGGTGGCGGAGGCGGAGGCGGCGCGGTGACGTTGACGGTGGCGGTGCCGGAGGCGGTACCGCCCGCACCAGTGGCCGTTGCCGTATAGGTGGTCGTCGAGGTGGGGCAAACGCGCTGCGTTCCGTTAGCAGCGACACTGCCGACGCCCGGCGCAATCGAAACACTGGTTGCGTTCTCGGCGTTCCAGCGCAGGGTGGCGCACTGTCCACGCTCCACCGTGGTCGGCTCCGCGCTGAAGCTGATCGAAGGCTTCGGCGGAGGCGGGGGTGCTTCCTGCTTCGGAGCGGGCGGAGGCGGAGGCGCAGGAGCCTTCTTCTTACAGCCTTCGCCAACTGCAATCAGAGTGAGCGCCATCATCAGGGCGCTGAGGTTTCGTTTGGTCACGTGTGGGGGGCCTCCTCGGTCGGATCGAAACTTCTCGGAATTGTCTGACTCATCGGCTCCAGACAGGCATTCGATTGTTGCCGGACGCGGTCAACTGCTTCACTTGGGTTCCGTCCGCCAGCATCGTATAGATTTGCGTGGTCCGGCCGCGCGTGGACGCGAAAACAAGGTGCCGACCGTCCGGCGCCCAGGTCGGGTTCTCGTTCCGCCCGGTGCCGTGGGTGAGCTGAATGTACTCTCGCTTGTTCACGTCCATCACGAAGATGTTGAAATTGCCGAGCTCGAAGCCGCGCGTCCAGGCAAAGGCGATGAACTGTCCGTCAGGATGCCAACTCGGGTTTACTGCTTCGCCCTCACCCGTCGTCAGACGCTCGATTCCGGTTCCGTCAATTGACATTCTATACAATTGCGGCGGCCCGGATCTGCCAGAAGTGAAAACCACTTCCGTGCCGGACTTGGGGTTCACCTTCGGTTCCGTTTCGACCGCACGCGCCGAGGTGAGCCGCCGCACGTTGCTGCCATCGGCATTCGCCGCGAAGATATTGGCCCATCCGCCGCCAAGTGACGAAGAAAACAGAATCGTGTTCCCGTCGGGCGCAAAGTCTGGCGAAGAGTTGACGCTCGCTTGGGGATTCACAAACGGAACACGGCGCTTAGTCTCCAATGAGTAAACGATGATCGATGGATTGGCTGCTCCAATTCGCGTGAACGCGAGACGGTTGGCAGACACGGCCGGGGTGATGGAAATCTCCTTGAAGCTGGTGACCGGCTTCTGATTCGCGCCGTCGTAATCCATCTCCCAGATCTCCTTGGCACCGGTGCGATCGCTCACGAAGTAGATCTTCGAACCCGCCAGCGTCTTGGCTCCGAAGCGGGCCAGAATATCCGCGGCGAACTCGCGCGCCACCTTGCGTGCGCCGTCCTCGCTCATCGGTCCGAAGTAGAGCTTGCCGATCACCTGTGCAGCCTGGGCGTTCGGCTGCGCGGTATCGAACAGATAACCGAACAGCACCAGTTGCCCGTTCTGTTCCGCGGTGTAGCCGAAGGCGAGGTAGTTTGCGTTGACGGGTGGGCGCTTCCATTCCTCCAGGGATGCCCCGCCCGGGACGAAGTCCTGCGGACGCTGCGGCACGCGCAGCGGATACATGCTCTTGGCGGCAATGTCGAGAGAGCCGGAGTTGGCGATCTCGTCGTACAGAGTCGTGTTGAACGCACCCATGTACTGCTGAGCCGCGCCCGCGCCCCGAATGTCGGCAATCGCGATCACGGGCGCTTTGCCGCCCCGCAGAATGACGAGAATGTCGCTCTGCTGCGCCCAGACCAGCGCGGCAGCCACCAGAACAAAAAATGCGGCGAATGTTTTTTTCATCGTTTCAGCTCGAACCAAAATTCTATCGAGGCGCTGTCTCGCTCAAATTGCGGCGGCAGTGCCGGGAACGGCGCCGCTTCCTGAATGGCGCGCTGGGCGGAGATGTCCAACGCATAGTTCCCGCTGGACTGCGCCAAACGGACACTGCGCACGTTGCCGTCGCGGAGGATCGTAAACGTGACAATGGCCACCGGCAGCGTGCGGATGCGGGAATCGACTTCGTTGGTGCGCCACTTCTCACCAACGCGCTGGCGCAGCAGCGCTTCGTACCACCCGAAGCGAGTGCCCAGGGCGCTGGTGGTTCCGGTACCGACTCCACCCGCGCCCTGCACCCCGAACATCGGCGACACCGCACGCTGCCCGGCATTGGAGTAGAGCTGGTTCTCACGGTCGACCTCCGGTGGGCGGTAGCGCTGCGTTCGCGCGGCGATGTCCTCAAGGCGCCGTTTCTGGCGCTTCGTCTTAATCGCGACCGCGTCTGGGTCTTCTATGGCGCGTTCCCTTTGCCGGGGCTCCTGCTTGGGGGGAGTCGGCAACTCGCTTTTGGTGTCGTTGGCGACGGGATTGGTGCGCCCCTCGCGGACGGGGATCGGCAGTTTCGCTGTGGAGACGGTGACCGAGCCGAAACCACCCGCGTTCGGGTCGCCGAATCGTTCCCGCTGCCGGTTGTTCCACCAGCTCCAACCAATCAATGCCGCGGTCAGGGCGAAGTGAAGTCCCAGGGATCGGGCAAAGAACGGACGCAGGGTCGGTGCCGCGGATGCCGTCATCGTCCCTTCCTCGGGTTGTCCTCCTGGGTCGTAGTCACTACCCGCACGGCGATTCCGGCGCGGCCCAGCGCGTCCACTACCTGGACAGCAGCGCCCCAATTCGTATTGGTGTCCGCGACCAGATAGGCGGCATTGCCCTTTTTGCCGTATTCGCTGCGGATGCGCTCACCCAGTTCGTTGATGTTGACTGGCTTCTCGGCAAGGTAGACCTCTCCGGCGCGGGTGACGCTGACGACGGGGAGATCCTCGGCACTCACGCGTTCCTGCTTCACCTTGGGAACTTCGATGTCCAGACCGAATTGCATCGCCTGGGCCGTGATCATGAAGATGATCAGCAGGACCAGAACGACGTCGACGAGGGGCACGATGTTCATCTCGGAAAGGGTGGAATGGCCGCGAAAGCGCCCGCGTCCCACTCCGGAGCCACTGCCGAGAGAGGAGAATGCCACGTTAGTCCTCGAACGTCCGCTCAGTGAGATTCATGAACTCCAGCGTGAAATCTTCCATGCGTGCGCCGACTTCTCTGACCTGTTGGCCGAACCAGTTGTAGAAGATCGCAGCGGGAACCGCCGCTGCCAAACCCAGGGCCGTTGCGACGAGCGCATCCGCAATGCCGGGACCGACTGTTCGCAGGCTCGCGGCACCGGCGCTGGACAAGGCCTGGAACGCGTCGATGATGCCCCAGACCGTTCCGAACAGTCCGATGAAGGGCGTGACGGTCGCCGTCGTCGCCAGCCAGTTCAGATTCTTCTCCAGCTTTCCGATCTCCTCGCTGATGCCGAGCTGCAGGCTGCGTTCGATCGAAAGCTTGTTGAATACGGTCTGCCGGACCTTCATCTGCCGGTCCACCTCCGCAAACCCGTAATCGAAGACGGTGACCAAAGGGGCGCCGCGAAACTGTTCGCTGGCGATTGCCGCCTGGTCGAAGCCGTTGGCTCGCCGGAAGGCGCGCAGGAAGCCGAGGTTGGACACTCGTAGCCGTCGAAACGCACCCCACTTGGAGAACACCACGGTCCAGGAAAAGATCGAGGCGGCCAGCAACAGGAGGAAGACGGAGAACGTGAGAGGACGATCGGGGCGGATCAAGTCCAAAAGCTGGATGTGCATGCTTTGGAACTTCCATCCTACAATCACGGTACGGATGCTCCAAGAGTTGCTCGTGGAGAATTACGCCGTAGTGGAGCGGGTGCGCGTGCGTTTTGGCCCCGGCTTCAACCTGCTGACCGGAGAAACAGGCAGCGGCAAGTCGATCGTTGTCGATGCGCTCGCACTCGTTTTCGGCGGTCGCGCCTCGGCGGACATGGTGCGCTCTGGCGCGGAGCGTGCCCGTGTCGCGGCGATTTTCGATGCGCCGCCGACGCTGCCGGAAGGGGTGGAGGCGGAAGACGGAGAACTGATCGTCGAACGCGAAATCTCCGCCACCGGCAAGTCGCGCGGCTTTGTCAATGGTCGGCCCGTGACGACGGTAGTACTGCGTGCACTGGCTGACGCCTTGGGCGACATCCATGGTCAGCACGATCAGCAAACGCTATTCGAAGAGCCGACGCAGCGCGCCCTGCTGGACTCCTTCGGCGCAATCGATACGTCAAAAGCCGCGGCGCTCCACGCACAATGGCGAGAGCTGCAGACCGAGCTGGAGGAATTGCGGCGGTCTGAGCAGGAGCGGCTTCGCCTGGCGGACCTTTGGGCGTTTCAGCGTCGCGAGATCGAGGAGACTGCCCCTCTGCCCGACGAGGATGAGGAGTTGCAGGCCGAGCGCCGAATGCTGTCGAACGTCACCAAATTGAGCGGCTTGGCGCAGGACGCTTACGACTCCCTGTATGACGCGCCGTCCTCATCGCTGGCTGGGCTTCGCCTCGCCGCCAAGCGCCTGGATGAAGTGGTACGCATCGACCCTGCACTGGAACCTGCCCTGGAGTCGATTCGTTCCGCCGAGATCCAGTTGAACGACGCGGCTCACTCTCTGCGGGACTACCTCGGCAAGCTGGAGGCCGATCCGGCCCGGCTGGAGTGGGTGGAGGGTCGTCTTGCCGCGTTGGACAAGCTGAAGCGGAAATACGGGTCCACACTCGCTGCGGTGATCTCCTACCTGGACGAAGTGACCTCGTCGCTGCAAGCGGCGGACTCCGCCGAGGAAAGGACCAAGTCACTGGAGAAGCGCCTCCGAACGGTGGCGGGCGAGTATGAGCGCGAAGCGATGCGCGTAACAGCCGCTCGTCGTGAGGCGGCGGCGAATCTGGAGTCGGCCGTCGAACAAGAACTACAGTCCTTGGCGATGGAGCGGACACGCCTGCGCGTCTCGTTGGAAGCTGCACCCTGGTCTGCTCATGGAGCGGACCGCGTGACGTTCTTGGTCTCGCCCAATCCCGGGGAAGAGCCGCGGCCAATGAACAAGGTACTTTCCGGAGGCGAGCTTTCACGTCTGGCTCTGGCTCTGAAGTGCGTCTCGTCCCTGGCGCCAGGAGGCCGCACCCTGGTTTTCGATGAAGTCGACGCGGGCATCGGGGGGGCAGTGGCGGAGGCCGTCGGCCGCCGGTTGAAGCGCATCGCGGCCGCCAATCAAGTTCTCTGCGTGACGCATCTTGCGCAGATCGCAGGCTTCGGCGACCAGCATTTCGTCGTGGCGAAGTCAGAACACGGCGGCCGCACGCGCGCCGAAGTGCATGCTCTGGACCATGAGGCGCGTGTTCGGGAAATCGGCCGGATGTTGGCCGGCTCCCGCCTCACGCCGGCGGCACTGGAGCACGCAGCCCAGCTCTTGACGCAGAATTAGAGCAGGACTTTCGGGGGACTTCATGGCATTTTGCAGGGCCGTTCTCAGCGCCGTGGTTTTGGTGCGTGCGGCCGCGGCTCAGACCGATCTCCGCGTGCTGGACCAGTCGTTCACGCTGCTGTCGGAAAAGATCGCCCCCGCCGTGGTGCAGGTGCTCAGTGACGCGTACACGCCGCTGACGGAGTCCCCGACGGGCCCCAGCGCGTTTGAGCAGTCGACAGCATCAGGGATCATCCTTAGTCGTGACGGTTATGTGGTGACGAATGCCCACGTGGTAAAGGGCGCCACGCGGGTCACCGTGATCTTGAATGCGACCCAGGCGGAGCCGCAGCGCGGCAGCAGCATTCTTCGTCCGCGCGGCAAGCGGCTCAGCGCGAGGCTGGTCGGATTGGATCGCGAGACGGACATCGCTGTGCTCAAAGTGGAAGCGCAGAATCTCCCGGCTCTCACCTTGGGCGATTCTGATCGTGTCCGGCAGGGGCAGTTGGTCTTGGCGTTCGGCAGCCCGTTTGGATTGCAGAACTCCGTTTCCATGGGGATCGTGAGTGCCGTCGCCCGGCAACTGGAAGCCGACGACCCCATGATCTACATTCAGTCGGATGTCAGGATCAATCCGGGAAACTCCGGCGGGCCGATGGTGGACGTAACGGGAAACGTCATCGGCGTAAACACGATGATCATCTCGGATTCCGGCCTCGGCGAAGGTGTTGGCCTGGCGGTTCCGTCCAACATTGTCAAGACCGTGACGGAACAGATTATCAAGCAGGGCTTTGTGAGGCGCGGCGAAATCGGAATTGAACCACAAACGATCACCGAGCCAATGGCGGAGGCTTTGGCCCTGGAGCGGCCCCTTGGCGTGATCCTTGGTGACGTGCGCCCCGGCAGTTCCGCCGCGATGGCTGGTCTGGAAATCGGTGACATCGTCCTTTCTCTGAACGGCAAAGCGATGGAAAACGCGCGACAACTGCAGGTGAATCTGTATTCCGTGCCGGTGGACAGTCTGGTCGAAGTGGAGGTGCTGCGCAAAGGGCGGACTTTTCGCCGGCGCGTGAAGGTGACGGAGTTGCCGAACGACCCCGACCGGTTTGCCGCACTGGTCAATCGCGAAGTCGCCACCATCCCGCAGATTGGCGTGATGGGTCTTCAAATCGATACGAAGGTGCGCGACATGCTGCCCGCAACGCGGCGCCCGCGTGGCATCCTGGTGGCCAATGTGATCGCGTCAGCAGGCCGTCCCGCGGGTGTTTTGGAGAACGGCGACATCATCTACACGGTGAATCGCACTCCGGTAACCACGCTGGACGAGATCAAGGGGGCGCTGGCTCACACGAAGCCCGGGGACACGGTGGTGCTACAGGTGGAGCGAGCGGAAAAGCTCCGCTATGTCGAGCTGACCGTCGATTGATATCCTCTACCGAGTGTCCCGGTCATTTCTCGTCGGCATCACACCCGACTTCTACATCGATGCGAAAGGCAAGTTCGAGGCGGAGGTCGAGTCGGTCCTGAAGCCGGCCGGCATCGCGTTTGAGCCGATGCCGGAGATGCCGGGCAATGTCGCTACGCCTGAAGTCATCGATCGATACGATGCGATCCTGGCGCTGGCCACCAAGTTTCCAGCGAGTGCATTAGCGGGTCTGGACCGCCTCACCGTGATCGCAAGATGGGGCGTTGGTTACGACATGATCGACACTGGGGCGCTCACGTCCGCCGACGTGGCGCTCGCCATCACTCCCAATGCCGTGAAGCGGCCCGTGGCGGAAGCGATCCTGACGATGATCTTCGCGCTGACCACGAACCTGGTAGGACAGGACTCGCTGGTGCGGGCTGGCAAGTGGCGTGGCGATCTGCCGAAACTGGGCTGGAATTTGAAGGGACGCGTTCTGGGCTCGCTGGGCTGTGGAAATATTGCCCGCGAGCTTTTCCGCATGGTGCAGTCACTCGGTTTCTCACGTCTGCTCGCGTGCGATCCGTTTGTCGACCCCGCATCGATCGAAGGGCTGAACGTGGAGCTGGTGTCCAAAGAGACACTGTTCCGCGAGAGCGACTACCTTTGTGTGAACACCTTCCTGAGCGAGGCAACCCGTGGCCTGGTGGGTGAAGCAGACCTCCGGCTGATGAAGCGTTCCGCTTACTTCATTAACACCGCGCGCGGTCCGATTGTTGACCAACGCGCGCTGGTCAAGGCGTTGAATGAGGGCTGGATCGCCGGGGCAGGTCTGGACGTGTTTGACGTGGAACCGCTTCCTGCCGACGACCCCATTCGCGAGTGCCCGAACACGATTTTGACCCCCCACGGGCTGCCGTGGACTTTGGAAGTGGCGCGCGATAACTCGTTGGATGCTTGCGCGAACATCGTCGAGATCGCCAGCGGCCGCGTCCCCGCTGCCATCGTGAATCGAGAAGTGCTGTCCCGCTCAGGTTTCGCCACAAAACTGGCCCGTCATAGGAGCTGAGAGATGAAACAGAACCGCTATCGCCAGGCGATTGCCGAAGGCCGTATCCCGGTCGGCCACATGGTTTGGGAGTTCTCAACACGTGGAATCGCGCGGCTGCTCGACTCGCTGGATCTCGATTTTGTCGTTTACGACATGGAGCACTCCGGCTTTGGCGTGGACAAGGTCTTCGACTTGATTGCCTGGTCCAAGGCGGCGAGCTTTGCGCCGTTCGTCCGCGTGCCGCAGGCGCACTATCATTTCCTGGCGCGCATCATGGACGCGGGAGCGCTTGGGGTGATGATCGGCAATGTGCAGACTCCGGAGGAGGCACAGATGATCGTCGACGCAGTGAAGTTCGCCCCAATGGGCAAACGCGGCGTGGGAATCGGGACAGCACACACGGACTTCACCGCTCCCGACCCGGTGTCATATTTCCGCGAAAGCAATTCCAGCACCGTGGTGATCTGCCAGATCGAATCTCCCCTGGGCGTCAGGAATGCCGACGCCATTGCTGCCCTGGAGGGTGTAGATAACCTGTGGGTCGGACATTTCGATCTGTCACAGAACATGGGAATCCCGGCGCAGTTTCAGCATCCAGAGTTCCTGGGTGCCCTGAATACGGTGGTGTCCGCGGCGCGGCGCCATGGCAAGCGCCTTGGGATTCAGCCCAGCAACCTGGAACAAGCGCGGCAGTGGCTGGATATCGGGTTTGACGTCGTCTCGTGGGGGGCCGACAGCTTCGTGTACCGGCAGGCGATGGCGGTTGGGCTATCCACTCTCCGCGAAGAAACGGCGAAGCGAAAACTGTAGTCGTTTTCCCAAAACCGTAGGCCGACTGGCACCGTCCTTGCTCATAGAGGACGTCAGGAGGAATATGCGTCACACCTTTGCGGTTGCAGTTCTCACAGTTTCCTTGCTGGCTCAGGCGCCCCAACAGCCTGCGCAGCGAGGCGATGCTCCCAGCGAGCAGACGATCATGCGGATCGCTCGCGACATTCAGAAGTCAATCCTCACGCTGCCGAATTACGGTGTGTTCGATTCCTTGCGGTTCTCGTTCAACGGCTACAACGTCATTCTGAAGGGGTACGCGTCGCGCCCTACCCTCAAGGACTCCGCAGAGCGCGTGGTGAAGCAGGTGGAGGGCGTGGCACAGGTGGATAACCGCATTGAGGTGCTGCCGCTGTCGCCCAACGATGATCAGATTCGCGCCGCCACCTACGTCCGCATCTACGGCCACCCTGCCATGCGACGCTACCGTTCCGGCGGACCGATCATTCCGTCACTGGCGATGGCAGCGGGCGGCATCACGGCAGACCCGCCGCTTGGCTGGCATGCCATCCACATCATCGTGAAGAACGGAAACGTCACGCTGGAAGGCGTTGTCGGCAACTCGGGCGACAAGGCGATTGCCGGGATACAGGCCAACCAGGTGCCCGGCGCATTCGCTGTCGAGAACGAACTCATGATCGAGAACCAGGACGAGCGTCGGTCCGCCGGGAAGCAGAAGAAGCAGAAATCGTCCTAAGGCTGCGTGATCACAAGTCCGCTGGGAAGCTCTTCGCCGAACACGCGGCCCATCGCGGCCAAGTCATGCTCGTCGGCTTCGAGACGGTACGCCTGTTCGCCGAGAGCGCGCGTTGCCAGTTCTACTGATGCGGGCGGCAGGTCCCGGGCCGCGTCGCCGGTCACGCGCGCCAACGCGACGAGAGCGTCACTTGCATTCTCCACCTTCAGGAGAGCTTCGACCCAGCGCGAAACGGTTGCAGGCGGCAGGACCTGATTGTTCGGCCCATAGAAGAGCTGTCTGGCGCCGACCCGGGCCAAACACCAGAGATCGCTGCTGCCGGCCTCTTTCGCCCTCACCTTCTTGACCAGCGCCTCTCCGAGTTCAGTTTTGACGCCGATCGGCAGAAGCTCCAGCGAACAGGCGCAGCGCCACATCTCGCGAAGCAGGCTGGAGTTTACTCGGACGGTCTTCTTCCCCCGCGGCACAATCGTGCCGGACAGGCGGGCATAGAGGTCGCCTTGCTGATTCCGGTTCAGGCCACCGGCGACGCGCCCCCAGAAAATCCACCACTCCGCTTCATTCTGGACAGCGCTGGCGAAGGTCAACCCGCTTGCGTAGATGCGCCGCGCCTGCTCGATCCGGAGATCGTCACCCGGAAAGCCGAAGCCCGGGCGCAAGCAGAAACCGGCCAAGTTCAGCCATCGCAGCTCATGCGCAGCCGACTTTTTGCGCCCGTCTGCATGGGCCAGGAAAACATCCGCAAGGCGGCGGATGGCAGCCAGGGGCCAAGCGTTTCGGCCAAGTCCGATGGCCTGCTCCAGCTTGGCGGGAAGCTCAGCCGGTTCCACGGCCGAAGCGGCGAAGCACTCTCGAATCAGGGTCTCGGCGTTTCCGAGTACGTCATCCGCGATCACTGCTGCCGGGCGCGACGTTCCTCGCTGCCGCGCCTTGCGCAACTGAAACTCCAAGCGCCAGCGATGTTCACTGATTTTCGAATCCGCCCACGTCTCGAGTGTTCCCACTTCCGTGAGCTTCGCGCCCAGCTTCACCGGAATCTGCCGCTCCTCAGTCGGTTTGCCGAAGCGGATGACGGCATCCAACGGCGCGTGTTCATGAAAGTCTTCTTCCACAGCGACGACGTCACCCACCTGATCTTCCGCCCGCGCGAGCGACGAATAGAGGCGGAACGAGACGGGCTTGTTGGCGATCAACTGCAGACCATCGCGTTCGAGCGAAAGCGTCTGGCCTTCTTCAGACCCACGGGGAACCAGACACACCGCCCGATTCTGATCCAGCCCGACATAGTAGGTCCGAGGCAGTCCACCACGCACCACCACACCCGCGCCCGTCGACCGCACATAGGAGTAATACGCTGCACCTACCGAGACCGCGAGGTCGAGATCGTGGTTCTCCATCACCATCGGGCGGCGCCCATACCAGCGCTCGAAGACCTCGACAACCCGCTCGCGAAGAATCGCGGGGATGAAGAAGCCGCCGTTGAACAAAATGGCATCAGGCGCCTGGTCGGCAATGCTCAGAAACGCCGCCAGATGCCGTGTGACAGCCGGATCGCTGACGTACGGCAAACCCAGTTCACGGAAAACGCTCCGCTTGTCTTCCTTCGGCTGTTCGGATCGTTCGCAGAACGGAAGAAAGCCTTCCAACGCGAGTTCCAGCGCCTCCGCGCGAGTGATTTCGGTCTTGCGAGTGCCCCCAATCAACGACGATCCGCCGCCGAGAACGGTCACCTCGACAGACTGCAGGTCCGGCTCCGAAAGAAGCCGCTCCTTGGCCGCGGCGCATTGGCGTCGCAAGGCGCTGCGCTGCCGCAGGGACAGTTGCTGATTCAGCTTGGACTCCGCCAACCATGCCAACGTCAGGTCGAGATTATCGCCGCCGAGTAGCAGGTGCTTGCCCACCGCCGTCCGGGTGAACTCGACGCGGTCTCCGGTCCGCCCGACGCGGATCAGCGTAAAGTCGCTGGTCCCGCCGCCGACATCGACAACAACCACAACCATGCCG
>CAYNDS010000005.1:38124-49186 GCA_964395885.1 uncultured Solibacteraceae bacterium
ACTTCTGCGATTGCGATAGATGGTTGGCAATCCAGGAATAGAAGGCAGCCGCCGGCTCCTCAATCAGGGTGAGTCGCTCCAGACCAGCCTCTTTGGCGGCGGCAACTGTCAGCTCGCGCGCTTCCTCGTCAAACGAAGCCGGTACGGTGAGCACGATGTCCTGCTCGCCCAGCTTCGTCCCCCGCTGAGCCTGCCAGGCTGCCGCCATATGCGTCAGATACTTGGCAGAGACTTCGACCGGAGAAAAGACTCTCCCGCCCTCCTGCGCATCCCAGGGCAGGATCTTCGCCGTGCGGTCAACACCGGAGTGAGACAGCCAGGATTTCGCCGCGTAGACAGAGCGTGTCGGCGCCAGAGCGCCTTGCTCCCGCGCGTAGGCTCCGACGTGGACCTCGTTCTGATCCAGGTAGAGGAAAGAGGGAAGCGTTCGTTTCGACTCTACTTGTCCTGGAGCCACGGTTTGCGGGATCGGCAATACGTGGATGGGTGGAAAGTCCGCGTCCGCGGCCTCGACGGGATCGATAAAGCTCACTGCGGAGTTGGTGGTGCCGAGGTCAATGCCGACGGCCATCGCACCGGACTGGGAAGCGCTCACTAGTCTCTAGTGTACGAAGGGCCCTCACCGCCCCAATCCCGCAATCCAGTCGGCCACGGTTTTCAACGCCAGGGGCGACATCGTCTCTTCGATGTTTCCGTACTCGACTGGCCGACCGGTCCTGGCGGTCTGAAACAGGTGGTTCAAGCCCGGCAAGACCTTCACGGTCGCTTGCGTGTTGCCGCTTTTCGCCAGGGCTGCTTCCACCAACGGCGCATTCATCGACGGATAGACTTGGTGGTCCAATTCGCCGAACAGGGCCAGCACCGGACACTTCATCTGCTGGAGCGCCGGCTGCGGGTCATACGCCAAAAAAGAGCGAAACCACGCGCTCTCTTCGCGCTGTTTGTCGATCATGGCATCTGTCATGCCTTGCGAACGAACGATCGGTTCGCCCGGCAATCCCGGACCGGCCAGCATGACGACGAACCCAACATCTCTGCGGCGCGCCGCCACAATCGGAGCAATCAGGCCGCCCTCGGAGTGACCAATGAACCCAGCGCGAACCACATCCTTCCGCTTGCGCAAAAACTCCAACGCGCCTTCGGCGTCCAGCGCGAAGTCGGCCGACGTAGCCGCCTTGAAGTCGCCCGTCGACTTCGCCGTGCCGCGGTCGTCATAGCGCAGCACCGCGATGCCTTGGCGCGTCAGGTAGTCGGCCAGCACCAGAAACGGCTTATGCCCCAGCAGCGTTTCGTCACGATCCTGCGGTCCGCTGCCGGAGATCAGGATCGCCGTTGCGAACGGCCCCGTGCCTGGCGGCTTGGTGAGCGTGCCGGCTAGCGTCACGCCGTCAGCTTTACTTGGAAACGTCACCTCTTCCGAAACATACGGAAACGGCGGCTTCGGCTCCTGCGGACGCTGTGGTGGAGGCGCCGGTTCCGCAGTCCGCTTCAGCAGCAGCGGGAATGCCTGCCCTTGCCGGAACGTTCCCTCAAACTGATCGCCCTCGGCGTTCAGCGTACCTTCGTAACTTGCTTGGATCCCATCAACGGTCCACGTCAGCTTCCCGCTCTCAAGCGCGACACGGTTGACCGGGATTCCGCGAGCACCCTGATCCAGGCTATCGAGCGTAGCGGTCAACTTGCCTTCAGCCATTTTCAGATTGAGCTGCAGCCGCAGCTTCGCGCCCGGCACTTCCAATGTGCCGATCCACGCGCCATCGACGGACGGCGGAGCCTGCGCCAAACTCGCGAACAGCAAAAGAGGCGGTATCACTGCCCCGACGGACCGTCCATCGCATTCATTCTCTTCAGTTCCTTTAGCAGGAACTCGTAGTCCGTGAACGGGTCACCGCCGAGGCGCGCCCAGTGCACCCGGCCGTAGCGGTCGATCAGCATGGTGGCGTGCAATTCGATGTCTTCGAAATCGTCGTAGCTCTTGAAGCGCTTGGCGTTGGATTTGTCGGCATCGGTCAACACGCGGACGCCGTTCATTGGCTTGGCTTCGGACGGTGACACTGCGACGATCTCCGTCGCAATTCGGG
Source organism: uncultured Solibacteraceae bacterium (assembly GCA_964395885.1). Lineage (GTDB taxonomy): Bacteria > Acidobacteriota > Terriglobia > Bryobacterales > Bryobacteraceae > JAPKYZ01. Next base: position 40,206 of record CAYNDS010000005.1, read on the forward strand.
CGAACTCGTCGCTGCGCTTGTTCAAGCCGTCGAGCTGCTCCAGGCAGTGTGCGCACTCCTGGCCAAGGAAGAACACCAGCACGACGTTCTTGCCGCGATAGTCATTCAGCGTGACGCGCTTTCCGTCCGCGTCCTTTGCGTCCAACTGCGGAGCCTGGAATGGCTGCCAATGAGGCGGACCGAACTTCTCCAGTGAGGTCCGCAGGTAATTCCTTTGTGGCAGCGGCGATTCGTCCTTCGCCTGTGCCACCACACCGGTGGCCTTGGCACGCGCCATCGCGGGAAGGTTCGGATCCGCATCGGCCCAGACGGCCAGCAGCCTCGCCATAGCCCGCTCAGCTTTCGCCTTCTCGCCCATCGCGTGATATGCCTCGACCAAGCCGCTCAGAGCAAATGCATCGTTGCGCACCAGGTCCAGACCTTTCTCAAAGGCCTCTGCCGCCAGCAGTGGGCTCTTGCGATCCAAATAAGCGCGGCCCAGCACCACGTACACCGAGTTGGGATAGGACGGCGGATCGTTGTCGTGCAGTTGGTGTTCGTAATGCTTCTGCGCGGCTTCTCCCAGAGCGGTTAAGCCTTCCATCACCTCACCACGCGCCAGACGCAGCAGGCCGGTCAGTTCCAATTGCATGATCTTCTTGGAGACTTCGTAGTACTTCTCGCCTTCGGCTAGCTTCACTTCGGCGTTCGCCTTGATTGCCTTCTCGGCCTTGTCGAGGTCGCCCAGACCGAGGTGCGCCCGCGCTTCGCAGTAGCTCTTCCAAAGCTTCGCTGTAGTCAAGTCGTCCCACGGGATTGTCTTCGGATCGAGCAATTCCTTCCAGCGCTCAAACTTCACCAGCGTCCGCGCCAGGGACCACATGCCCTGATGCACGGTGGAACGCCAACTCGCGCGGTCATACTTCGGATCGATCGGGTTCTGCAGCAACTCCTTGCCGCCCGCGATAGCGGAGCGCTCCATCCCGAGCTGCTCCAGGGTGTAGTTCAAGTAGTTGCGGTTGTGCCCATAGTTCCAGTCGTTGAACGGAAAGATCAGACGCTCGCGCATGTACTTGGCCTCCGCGCGCGTCGCCGAATCAAGCGAGATCGCCGCTTCCTGATACATGCCGACAGTGGCGTAGATGTGCCCCGGCATGTGCAAGGCATGCCCGATGGCGGGCGTCACCTTGCCATACGCGGCGGCGGAGTCCAGCGCCTGATCGGCATCGCGGTAATTCCAGTTGTGGATGCGATAGTGGTGCGCGCCGGGGTGCAGCGGATCCTTAGCGAGAACTTCCTTCAGTATCCGATCGTTTGCCAGGCGCGTCGGACCGCCAAGATTGGTCAAGCCGTACAGCGCTTTCGCTTCGATGTCATCGGGGTACTGGATCAGAAGCTTTTCGAGCGCATAGCGGAACTTCTCATCACGGTCGCTGCGGAAGAAATCGTAACCGGGCGCCTGCTCCCAGGCCTCGATGTAGAGTCGCTCCCGCGGCGTCACCTTATCCTTTCGCTTGGCCGCTTCGCGAATGAACTGCTTGCCGCGCTCAGCGTCTTCGGTGGAGCGCGAAAGTCCCCACCAACACATTGCGCAGTCCGGATCGAGTTTGACCGTCCAGCGGAACGTGCGCTCCGCCTCATAGAACCAGAAGGAGTGCAGCAGCGCGATGCCCTGATTGAACCACTCCTGCACCTCCGGCTTCGCCGTGGTGATCGGGAAGTGAGCCTTCCCGATCCCCGTCATCTTCTCCGGACGCTGGCGAGGACCCTCGTCAAAAGCCTCTCCCATATGAGAGTGCCCCAACTTCACGGTGGAGGCCGCGGGTGCGACCGGCTGCGCGGCTACCGTGAGGGAGGCGGCGATCAAGGCTGCGTAACGCATCCCTCGATTTTATTCGTGGGCGAAGTGGCCCGCCGCCAGCACGAGGGGCTTAGGGACGGACGCCGGAGATGTTCATGCGAAGCCGATAGACTCCGGTCCGCGCCGTCATGTACAGCGTTTTGCCGTCGGCGTCGCCCCAATGACAGTTCGCCGGAACCTCTGCGGGAGAGATCGTGCCCAAGTGCTTGCCCGCAGGCGAGATCACCCAAACGCCTCCCGGACCAGTGCCGTAAAGGTTGCCCTGTCTATCGACCTTCAGCCCATCCGGCAGACCGTCGGCCGTCTCCTTCGTGACATCGAAGAAGACGGATCCCTTGCCCAGCGTCCCATCGGCATTCACCGGGTACCGCATCCAGATCTTGCGCTTCTCATCGGAGTTCGCCACGTACAGCCACTTCTCATCGGGCGAGAAGCCAATGCCGTTCGGCCGCGACAGCTCCTTCGTCAGCAGCGTCAGCTTGCCGTCCTTGAGACGGTACACGCCATTGAACTTCAGTTCTTTCTTCGGATCGTCGTCCTGCTTCGGGAAGCCATACGGCGGATCGGTGAAGTACAACGCGCCGGACGAGTGATACACCGCATCATTCGGCGAATTGAGGCGCTTGCCCTCAAACTTGTCCGCCAGCACCGTGAGCTTGCCGTCTTTCTCCCGCCGCACCACGCGACCGTTGCCGTGCTGGCAAATGATCAGCCGCCCCTGCCGGTCGAGTGTCAGGCCGTTCGATCCGATGTACGCACCGGCGGGCGCATCGTTGCCGTCATAGCCCGACGGCTTCAGAAAGATCTCCGGCTTCGCGCCCTGTTTCCAGCGGTAGATCGTGTTTCCTGGGACATCGGAGAACAGGAGCGTCCCATCCGGCATCCAGATCGGACCTTCCGTGAAGATCAGTCCGGAGGCGATCTTTTCGATCTTTGCCCCGGGTGCGATCAGCTGGTCAAAGGCGGGGTCCTTCCGCGATAAGCCGTCGCCAAACAGCGAGGCAGCTAGCAACAAGAGAATGGTGACTCGAGGCATCGAGCGCCGATTCTATCGCGACCGCGCTGACGGATTCGAGACCACGCGGAGGCTAGAACCGGAGCGCCTGCTCCAAATCCGCGCGTAAGTCATTCACGCTTTCCAGACCTACACTCAGCCGCAGCAGATTTTGGGGCGTTTTCGTTTGCGGACCCTCCACCGATGCCCGATGCTCGATGAGCGAATGCACCCCGCCCAGGCTGGTCGCCCGCGTGAAGAGCTTCGTTCGAGCGGCCACAGCCAGGGCTTCCGGCTTGCCGCCGGTCACTTGAAACGAGAGCATTCCGCCGAAGCCGCTCATCTGCCGCGCCGCGATCTCATGGCCGCGATGGGACGGCAGTCCGGGATAGTAGACCTTCTCTACCCGCTCATGCGCGTCCAGAAACACCGCCAGTTCGCCAGCGCTGGCCGACTGCGCCCGTACTCGTAGCGGCAACGTCTCGATGCTCCGCAGCAGCAACCAGCAGTCGAAGGGTGACGGGACGGCGCCGCCCACCATCTGCACTTCCCGCGCGCGCTCAAACAGGTAATTGGGATGCCTTGTGATCAGGGCTCCTCCCAACACGTCACTGTGCCCGCCCAGGTACTTTGTCGTCGAGTGCATCACGATGTCGATGTCATGATCCAGCGGGCGCTGCAGCACGGGCGACGCGAACGTAGCATCGCAAACCGTCATGATGTTGCGCTCTCGGGCAAGTGCCCCCACGGCGGAAAGATCAATGATCTTCATCATCGGATTGGACGGTGTCTCCAGCCACAGCAGGCGCGTCTCCGGCCGCAGCGCTTCCCGCAACTGGTCCAAATCACGATAGTCGACAACGGTGACGCTGAGCCCCGCCTTACCGTAAACGGTCGCCAGAAGACGTCGCACCTGGTAGTAGCCCTCGTCCGGCACAATCACGTGGTCGCCAGGTTCCAGGCCATGCAGCACCGCGTCCACCGCTGCCATTCCACTGGCGAAGCAGAGTGCTTCGGTTCCGTTCTCCAACGCTGCCAGACACGTCTCAAGAGACTTCCGATTCGGGTTTGCCTCGCGCGTGTACTCAAAGCCCCGGACGTAACGTCCGTCGGGCTCGCGTTCAAACGTGGTCGAGAGATGAATCGGCGCCGTGATGGCCCCCGTCTCCCGGTCGACCTTTCGGCCGGCGTGGATTGCGAGTGTCTCGAAGTCCACCTACGACACCTTTTCGCGAAACAGAAGCGGCGCGAAGTCCGTTAGGTATCGCCGCCAGTTCAACCATGTGTGCGCGCCGGGCGTCTCGATGTAGGTGTGCTTTACCTCTTTCGACTTCAGCCACGCATCAAACTTACGGTTCGGCTCAATCAGGAAGTCACTGGTTCCGCAGGCGATCCACAAGAGGCGCAGTGCGGACGTGTTCTTCGCGTCCAGTCCTTCTAGGTCCTTGGCGAGCGATTCTCCGGGCGGTAGGGCACTGAAGGCGCCGACATAGGCGAACTTGTCAATCGTGGTGAGGCCCACGTAGAGGGATTCGCCCCCGCCCATAGACAAGCCGGCAATGGCGCGCTGCTCCCGGTTGGTTGCGGCACGGTAGCTCTTCTCCACCGCCGGAATCACCTCGGCCAGCAACGCCTCCTTATACTTCGTAACGTTGCGGCTTCGAACGTCCTGATCCCGCATTCCCATACTGCCCCGCTGCACGATCTCCGGGGCGCCGTAGCCCAAGGTCATCACCACCAGCATGGGCTTCACTTTGCCCTGCGCGATGAGGTTATCGAAGATGACATGCGCGCGACCCACCGCCGTCCATCCGCTGGCATCGTCACTGAAGCCATGGAGGAGATACAACACCGGATACGGCTTCTTGGCCTTCGTGTCATAGCCAGGCGGGGTGTAGACGTAAAAATCGCGATCGTCGCCAATCACGGCGGACTTGTAGAAGTGCCGATGCACAACACCTCGGGGAACGTCGTTCACCTCCCAGCTCAGGCTGGGCGGACCCGGCACATGCACCATGTTCGACTGGTTCAGCAGGTTCGTCTTCAAAAGCGCATTGTTCGGATCGGTCAGCGACACACCGTCGACGATGAACGTGTAGCCGTAGAAGTCCGGCTCCAGCGGTCCCATCGTCAGCGTCCAGATGCCGTCCTCACCCTTTGTCATGGGCGACCGCTGCGGTCCGCCTTCCAGGTTCACAAAGACTTCCTTTGCATTCGGCGCGCGGAATCGGAAGGTGACTCTCTTGTCGGCGCTGACCTCCGGCGACAGAATCGGCTTGGGGGGCGCCGCAGGCTGGGCGCAAATCAGGGCGGATGCCGCCAAGGCGATGAGAAGCAAACGTGGCATTCGACGAAGAGTATCATGTCTCCATGCGAAAACTGCTGCTATTGGCCACGGCCGCGCTTGCCGTGATGGGCGCCGACAAGCCGGAAAGGGGCTTCACGTCCCTGTTCAACGGAAAGGACTTGGAGGGTTGGACCAAGGCCAAGGAGAATGAAGGCACCTTCACGGTGAAGGATGGCGCCATTGTCGCCAACGGACCCCGCTGCCACCTGTTCTACACCGGTCCGTTTCAGAAGCACGACTTCAAGAATTTTGAACTCAAGGTGGACGTGATGACCGAGGCCAAGTCGAACGGGGGCATCTACATCCAGACCGCCTACCAGGAGACGGGCTGGCCGACGAAGGGCTTCGAGGTCCAGGTAAACAACACGCACACCGACTGGCGCAAGACTGGCAGCCTCTACATGGTGCAGGACGTCCGCGAGTCGCTGGAAGACAAAAAGTGGTTCACGGAGCACATCATCGTGAAGGGCAACAACATCACGGTTTTCCTGGACGGCAAGAAGGTGGTGGACTGGACACAGCCGGAAGGCTTCACCCCGCCGAAAGATATGCCCGGGCGGCTGATCGCCTCCGGCACCATCGCATTCCAGGGCCATGATCCGGGTTCCACCGTCTACTACAAGAACATCCGCATTAAGCCGCTAAAGTAGCCTGTCCTTTCTAAGTCGGCTGGCGGCGCTGCACGACGTAGCTCGCCGCTAGCCGGTCATGCCAAGTCTGCCTCGCCGGGGATCGAAACACCGCAAACAGATCCACCGCGAGGATGAAAGTCGTGATCAGATTCAGCGCCTCACGTCCCCACACCTCATCCGGAGGCGGAATCGCGCGCACGATCGAGTAGGCCACGTAGAAGGCTTGCCGTCTCGTTGCTTCCGCGAAGCTTAGGTAGCCGCCGTCGCGACGGATCACCTCAATCCCCAGCAGCATCTTTGCCGGAGTCTGGCCTCGCCAGCTGAGCATGACGCTCCACAGCGCGTAGACCACCAGAAGCAGTGCGAGGCCCAACCAGCGGTTGACCGGCGAGCGAACTCCGCCAGTCAGCACGTACAGCACTGGCGCGCAGACGAGCACGGCCAGCACGCCATCGAGCAACAACGCGGCGGTGCGGCGGCCGATGGTCGCCAGCTCATAGCCGCTCGCCCTCACACCGAGATTTTTTTCAGATTGTCGAAGCTGACCTGCAAGCTGGCAAGCGGATCTCCGGGTGTCTGATCCTGCTCGACGTAAAACTTGTCAACGCCGGTTTTCAGCGCCGTCGAAAGGATGGCGGAGAAGTTGAGGTTGCCGTTTCCGACTTCCTTGAAGTCTTCCTTTTTGGCCTGCCTCTCGTTCTCGATCACGCCCATCGACGACGCTTTATCCTTGACGTGCATCAGCGCGATGCGCCCCTTCCAGGAATTCAGCAACGCGACGGGGTCCTGCCCGGCGGCCGCCGCCCAGAACACGTCCAACTCCAGTTTCACCAGCTTCTTGTCCAGCTCTTTATCGAAGTAGTCGATCGGACGCGTCCCCTTCTCGCCCGCGAACTCAAATGCGTGATGGTGGTAGAAGAATCCCAACCCGAAGCCCTTCGCCGTCTCGGCAGCCTTGTTCAGCTTGCCGGCATACGCCTTCCAGAACTCGCCCTGCCCACGCTCATTCGGGGCCACGTACGGCACGCCGACATAGGACAGACCCGCCTTCTTCGACTTTTCCAGCGCCGTCTTATAGGCTCCATCGTCGGCAGCCAGCGACACCTGCGCCCCGATGTGCATGCTGGTGGCCTTCAACCCGACATTTGTGGCAATCGGCAGCCACGTGTCCAGTTGCTTCACGTCGTACAGCTCAATTTCCTTGTAGCCGATCTCGGCGATCCGCTTCAGCGTCGCTTCCGGCGCGTTCGGCAGAACGGTCCGGGCTGTGTAAAGCTGCACGCCCAGCGGCTTGGGGAAGGGCTTGGCTGACAGCGACGCGGCCGAGGCCGCGGAGGCGAGTGCGAACGTCCGGCGAGTGATCATCACCAAAAGTCTATCGCCGCAGCAGCTTCGCCGTAACGATCGCCTGTCCCAGGTGCCGTTGCGTGTGCTCCGCCGTATGAATCAGCAATCCGCCCGCTGTCGTGGGGAGCCTCTTGCGCCCGACAAACCGGACCTCCTCCAAGTTCTGTACGGAAACGGCGCGCCGCTCTCCCTCTCGGAGTGCCGCGTCAACCAGCGCCAGAAGTTCCGCAAGCGAAGCTCCGGGTTGACTCTCCTCGCGAAGAAAGGCCAACTGCTGCTCGTTCAGCTCGCCCCCCACCGCATAGGTCGTCAAGCGGTCCACACTGCCGGCGATGTGCTTCAGCTGGAAGCCCAGCGGAGGAAGGGAATCCGCGGGCGTCCAGACTTGGGCATCGGTCAGGCCGGCGGTCCACAACTGAAGGTCTTCGCGCACCTGCTCAAAGCTGTGCACCAAAGCGCGTCTCGCAAAATCAAGCTCACGATGTGAGCCGCGAAGCCAGGGTTCGGGTTGCATACAATGCCTCCGATTGGATCTTCTCTCGATTTTCGAATGGACTGCAAAGCAGCACTCCGGACGCCCGGCGCTGCATACGCTGGATGGCTCTCTGACCTGGTCAGACCTCGCGGAGCGCGCGGAGCGCTTCTCCGGCTGGCTTGCCGCCGCGGGAGTGCGCTCTTCGGATCGCGTCGCCATTCAGATCCAGAACGATCCGGAGTTTCTGATTGCCCAATATGCGGCTTGGCGGCTCGGCGCGATCGTCGTTCCCGTCAGCCCGATGTTCAAGGCGGAGGAAACACGCCAACAGCTGTCCGACTGTTCGGCGCGCGTTCTCGTGGACGCGGAGACCGTTCGGAGCGGCTCCGGGGCGTCACCGGCAACCCGCGGCCAACCGCATGACATCGCCTACCTCGTCTACACCTCCGGCACCACGGGTCGCCCCAAAGGCGCAATGTGCGCGCATCGCGCGATGGTCCATACCGGTGCGGTCTTCGAGAAGCTGTGTCAGGTCTCCAGCCAGGACACGATCCTCGCCGTCGCACCTCTGTTCCATGTCACGGGATTGGTGGCGCACATGGCGCTCTCCGCGCGTACCGCGGCGCCCCTGGTGCTTCTCCACCGCTTTGAAGCCGGCCGCTGCTGGCAGGCGATGGAACGCTTTCGGCCGACCTTCACTGTCGCCGCCATTACCGCCTTCATCGCGCTCGCCAATCACCCGCTCGCCTCCCGTGAGCGCTTCTCCTCAATGCGCAAGTGCTTCACAGGGGGCGCTCCCGTCTCGCCGGCGTTCGTCGAGAGGTTTGAGCGGGACTTCGGCGCCTACATTCACAACACCTACGGCCTGACCGAGTCCAACTCGCCCGCCACCATCACGCCACTCGGCACCGCCGCACCCGTGGATAGCGCCTCCGGTGCGCTCGCCGTCGGACGCGTCATTCCCGGTTGCGAGGCGCGCTTAGAGCCCGATGGCGAACTGGCCCTGCGCGGGGAGAACATCTTCGATGGCTACTGGGGTCAGCCGGAGGCCACAGCGGCCAGCTTCCGCGACGGTTGGTTCCTCACCGGAGACATCGCCACCATGGACCCCGACGGCTGGGTCTACATCATCGATCGCAAGAAAGACCAGATCAACGCCAGCGGCTTCAAGGTCTATCCGCGAGAGGTGGAAGACGTCCTCTATCAGCATCCTTCGGTCAGGGAGGCGGCGGTCATCGGCGTTCCCGATGCGTATCGCGGCGAGACGGTGAAGGCGGTGGTCGCCCTGCGGGAAGGCGAGGCGGTCACCGCCGCGGAACTCATCTCCTTCTGCAAGGAACGCCTCG
>CAYNDS010000006.1:0-4291 GCA_964395885.1 uncultured Solibacteraceae bacterium
CTGCCGTTGCAGAGCAAACAAACGGCCGCTCCGGAGCGAAAGAAACTCAGCGAAAGCAAAGCAACCCGCAAAAAGCTCTACAGCAAGTCGCAAAGCGGCGTATACGTGCGCCCTTGCGACTCCGCCACCGCCGAATAGACGATGTGGCCGCGGTACGTATTCACGCCCTCGGCAATCGCATCGGACTCGGCAATCGCCGCCTTCAGCCCCTTGTTGGCCAACTGCATCAGGTACGGGAAAGTTGCGTTCGTTAATCCGAAGGTCGACGTGTGCGGCACCGCGGCCGGCATGTTCGACACGCAGTAGTGGAGTACGTCGTCCACGTAGTACGTCGGGTCGGAGTGCGTCGTCGGATGCGACGTCTCAAAGCAGCCGCCCTGATCAATCGCAACATCGACCAGCACCGCGCCCCGCTTCATCAGCTTGATCATCTCCCGCCGCACCAGCTTCGGCGCCGCCGCGCCCGGAATCAGCACCGCGCCGATCACCAGGTCCGCCAGCCGCAATGCCTCCCGCACCGTGTAGTCATTCGACGCAAGCGTGATCACGTTGCCGTTGTAGATATCGTCCAGCTCGCGCAGCCGGTTCAGATTCCGGTCGATGATCGTCACGTCGGCGCCCATGCCCACCGCGATCTTCGCCGCGTTGTGACCCACCACGCCGCCGCCCAAAACCACCACGTTCGCCGGCGCCACGCCCGGAATTCCGCCCAGCAGAATGCCGCGCCCGCCGTTCGGCGCCTCCAGATACTGTGCGCCAATCTGCACGCTCATCCGCCCGGCGACTTCGCTCATCGGCGTCAGCAGTGGCAGTGAGCCGTCTTTCTCCCGAATCGTCTCGTAGGCGATCGAGTCCACCTGGTGCTCCACCAGCGACTGCGTCAGCCGCGGCAGCGGCGCCAGATGCAGATACGTGAACAGCATCAGGCCCGGGCGGAAAAACGGCACCTCGGCCTCTTGCGGCTCCTTCACCTTCACCACCAGATCGGCCTTGTTCCAGACCTCGGCCGCGGTGCCGACAATGGTCGCACCGGCTTCCTCGTACTCCGTGTCGTGGATGGTCGAACCCATGCCCGCCGACGCCTGCACCAGCACCTGATGTCCGTGCTGCCGCAGCGCCGTCACCGCGCTCGGAACCAGCGCGACACGGGTTTCGTGATCTTTGATCTCTTTCGGTACGCCGATGATCATGGTTGAGTCGTTTCCCCGGCAGGAACGGCACTGGAGGCCTGCCGCTTCGGACCAAGCCCCAGCCCGATCAGCGAGAGCGCGTCGATGCGCCCGTCCGGCTTCAGGTTCTGTGTCTGCTTGTACCGGTTCAGAGCCTCCACACTGCGCGCGTCCCAACTGCCTGTCGCAGCGCCCTGCAGGAAGCCCTTGTCGATGAGTGCCTGTTGAATCTCGCGATAGCGGTCCGCCGAGGGCGCCGCCGGACGCGGAGGAGTAGAGGGGCGCCGCGCCACCCGCCTGCCGTTGGCCCGCCCTTTCGGCGCCGCGGCCTTGGCCTTCCCTGCCGAACCGTTCGGCTTTGCCTTGGCCGCCGGCACCTTCGGCTTGGGCCGGGCCGCCGGAGCGGCCGTCAGCATCAGGCCAGCCATCAGCAGAACAAAGGGGCGCACCACTTGCACCCCTTCAGGATAAGCGAAGCATCTCGCCGAGCCTACTGCCGCGGCAGCGTGCCGGTCAGGTACTGCGCGTTGTAGGTGGGCTTGCCGCCGCGCATCGTCGGAAACGGCCGCATCACGCGCAACGCCACCGGATCGCCCGGCTTCAGCGACGCCTGAATCTTGCGCACATCCTCGACGCTGGCCACCGGTTGCCGGTTGATCGAAACGATCACGTCCCGCTCCTGCACCCCGATGTCTTCGGCGAAGCTGTTGGAATCGACGCGCGTCACCTCCACGCCCCGGTCATCATCCAGGCCCATCGTCTTGCGCGCGCCCTCGCCGATGTTCTGAATCGCCATGCCGAACTTGGCCTGCGACACCTCGTCGGACTTGGCCGGTTCCGGACGTTCGCCCGGCTCATTCAACCGCGCCCAGACCTCGTTGCGGTCGCCGATCGTCACGTTGAAGTCCAGCTTCTTGCCGCCGCGATCGACGGTCACCTTCGCCGTTTCGCCCACCGGCAGATCCGACACCCGCGCAATCAGGTCAGAGCCGTCCTTGATCATCCGGCCGTTGATGGCCGTGATCACGTCTTCCGGCTTCAGACCCGCACGGCCCGCCGGACCGTCCTTCTCGACACCGCTCAGCAGCGCGCCCTGCACACCCAGCGCCTTCTGCAGCTCCGGCTTCTCGTTCCGGTCCAGGCTGACGCCGATCGAGCCGCGCGTCACCTTGCCCGTCTTGATGATCGAGTTGTAGCTCTTCACCGCCGCATTAATCGGCAGCGCGAACCCGACACCCTGATAGCCGCCGGACTCCGTCGCGATGGCCGTGTTGATGCCGATCACCTCGCCCGCGATATTCAGCAGCGGTCCGCCGGAGTTGCCCGGGTTGATCGCCGCGTCGGTCTGAATGAAGCTCTGGAATTGCCGCGCACCCGCGATGTTGCTGCGACCCTTGGCGCTGACGATTCCCGCCGTCACCGTCGCCTCCAGGCCGAACGGAGAACCAATCGCCACGGCCCAGTCGCCCACCTGCACGCCCTCGGAGTTGGCGATCTTCACCACCGGCAGGGCGCGCCCGGCGTCGATCTTCAGCACCGCCATGTCGATCTCGCGGTCATGCCCGATCAGCTTCGCCTTGAACTCGCCGCCATTTTCCGGCAGCTTCACCTTGATGTTGTCGGCCTTCTCCACCACGTGATAGTTCGTGATGATGTAGCCGTTGCGGTCGACGATGAAGCCGCTGCCCGTGCCCATGCGCTTCGGCGCCGGCATGTTCGGCAGTCCACGCATTCCCGGACCGCCAAAGAAGCGGCGGAACAGGTCCATCTGCTCATCGCCCGGCTCTTCGGCGTCGTCCTCGTCCTGTTGCGGACGGTTCCGCCGCCCGGGGGCCGGCACCTTCGGCGTGTAGTCGGTCGAGATGTTCACCACCGACGGCTCCACCTGCTTGGCCAGCTTGGTGAAGTCGTTGGCCATTTGCGTCGGGCTCGGCAGTACCAGCGGTGTCGCATCGGGCGCGACACTTTGGCCGTCCCGGGCCGCCTGGACGCCGGTCGACAGGACCGTGCCGATCAGGATTCCCACGCACAGGGTAAAGGACAGGATCGCTACCGGGAGGAAGCGCTGTTGTTTCAGCTTGTCGAAAAAGCTCATGGCAGTTCGGGTTGTTCTTTCTGACTCTCGAATTTATAGATTGCCTGTCGCACGCGCTGGTTTCACTTCTACAACAAGGATGCCCGTTAAGATCAATACACCACCGGCCCAGGCCCACCCCGTCAGCACTTCGCCGGACCAGAAGTAGGCGAAAATCGACGCGAACACCGGTTCCGTGGCAAACAGGACCGCCGCCCGCGAAGGCGGCACGCGTTTCAACCCCCAGGCCTGCAACCAGAAGACCACGGCCGTGGCCAGAATGCCGGTCGTGGCGACGCCGGTCACCAGCGCGGGCGTCCACGCCACCCGGGGCTGCTCCAACGGGCACAGCACCGCCGCCGCCACACCGACCGTCGCCACCTGTGTCCAGGCCAGCACGGACGCCTCGCCCCCGGCAAACCGCGCCAGAATCACCGGCTGCAAGCCGTAGGCCACCGTGGAGGCCAGCGTCAGTGCGTCGCCTCGCGAAAGCGCCAGCGGGTACTGAATCCCAGTCATCAATAGCGTTCCGCCCAGGGCAAGAAAGGCGCCGAGCCATTCCCGCCAGCCGGGCATAACCCGATAGACGACCGCCGTGAGGAAAGGTACCGTCACCACGTACAGCCCGGTCAGGAACGCGCTGTTCGCCGCGCTGGTGAACCGCAGTCCGGCCGTCTGCAAGATGTAGGCGGCGGCCAGGGCCAGCCCGGCGGCGATTCCCCCCCGGATATCCTTGGCCCGCTTCGGCGCGCGCAGCGCGAGCGGCGCCAACACCAGCATGCCCAACCCGAACCGCAGCGCGAGAAACGCCAGCGTGGTGGAGTCCGCCAGCGCCGCCTTCACCAGCGTGAAGGTGGTGCCCCACAGCGCGGCTACCAGCAGCAGCGCCGCATCGGCCGATCGGGATCCGCCGGTCACGCCTCCAGCAGCAGCCCCAGCGTGAGAAGAATTCGCCGCAGCCCGGCGTCCCGCCCTTCCGGATGGAACCATTCGAGCGCCGTGTGCGCGCCGCCGCACACGGCCGACCCGGCGCACGGCCGCCAGCTGC
>CAYNDS010000006.1:4301-31651 GCA_964395885.1 uncultured Solibacteraceae bacterium
GCCCTGCCCGCCCGCGCCAATCGAAGCCGCCTCCAGCCCCATCGCCAGCGGCACGTTGGCATCGGTGGAGGCGCAATCCAACCGGGACCGGATATGCAGATGCTGATCGACGGCGCGCAGCGCCTGCAACAACGGAGCATTGTCGGCGAGTTTGCCGCCCGGCCGCGAGCCGATCTCCCGAATCCGCGCCGAGAGACGCGGCTGACTTCGCGCGCTCGACCGCGCCGCGCGCTCATTCTCGTTCGCCAACGCGCGCTCCACCGCGTCGGTGAGGCTTTCGGCGAGTTCGTCCAGACGCTCCTGCGACTCGCTGCGCAGGTCCAGTTTCGCCCGTGCCTCCGACGGGATGGAGTTGATGCTCGCGCCGCCTTCGATCAGCCCGAAGTTGACCGAAGTGCGTGCCTGCCCGGGAGGCGCCGCCTGTCCCGTGAAGTCGGCAATGGCGGCGGACAGCGCATGGACCGGATTCCCGGTTCCGGAATCGATCCAGCTATGGCCGCCCGGCCCGGCAAACTGCACCTCAAACCGGCGGCTGGCCAGCGCATGGGCGGTAATGTGTTCCGTGCCCGGTCCGTCCAGGACAAGGAAGCGGCGGATGGCGCCCGCCAGCGGAGACTGCCGGCAGAGATAGCGCATCCCGCTCAGGTTGCCCTCGCCCTCCTCGCCGACGTTGGCCACCAGGACCAGACCGAACCGCGCCGAGGCGAACTCCGAGTCCAGACCGGCCTCCCGCCATGCGGCGGCAATGGCCAGCAGCGCCGCCAAACCCGCGCCATTGTCGGCTATGCCCGGGCCCAGAAAGCGCCCGTCGGACCCGATGCGGATCTCTTCTTCCGACCGCGGCGCCAGCACGGTATCCAGGTGTGCCGTCAGCGCCACCAGCGGCTGTCCGTCGGCGATGAACCGCGGAAAGGCCACGACGTTACCGGCGCGATCGATCTCAACAGAGCAGCCCAGTTGCTCCAGTTCCGCACCGATCCAGGCGGCGCGGCGCTGTTCAAAGAACGTGGGCGAAGGAACGCGGCACAGCGACAGGTGCCGGTCATTGATCCAGGCGCGCTCCCGGCTGAAGAACAGCAAAGCTTCCTTCACGGCGGGACGGTCCGCCAGCGTCGCGGCGGGGTTCGCCGTACGGGCAGAGCGAAAGCGAAGCGGCAGGCTCACGGGTCTCAAGATGAGTCTAGCCTGCCGCCTCCCTCCGTTTAGTTGATCGGAACGGTCTTGCTGAACCCGCTCTGGTAGGTGGTGGCGCCGACGTCGATGCCGCGCGCCGTGAAGTTGACCGGGCGGCTGCCGCCAATCACGGTCAACCCGCCCAGCGACAGGCCTTCCAGCGTTCCGGACGGCGGCAAGGATTGCAGCACCCAGGACGGAACCGTGAAGCGCCCCGCGCTGCTATTCTCCAGGCAGATGAAGCCCGCCCCGACCAGCGTGTCCGGGTTGGTGCCGGAGGTCGAGAAGCCCGTCATGCTCACGATGCCTTGCGGATCTCCGCCGGACCAGGTGATCGTCAGATCGGCACTGCGGTTCACCGCGGTGATCGCGTCACGGTTGGTCCAGGCAAAGGCCGCCGGCCAGTTCACGGACGTCGTAAACGCTCCCACATCGGTGCCGCCCGGACCGGTTGCCGTGTGGTTTCCGGTGGTGAGGTATTCCGTGCCGCCCACGCCGGGCAGACCGGGCAGACCGGGGATGCCCGGCAGCGAGGTCGCGGTGATGGTCCGCGAATAGAGCCCCGGCTCACCCTGCTGGCGCTCCAGCGTCTGATTGCCGTTCGAGTTCGTCACGGCGATCGAAGGGCCGGCATCGAGTCCGGTCGGCCGGATCACCGCCACGCGCTGCGCATCCCGTCCCGAGAACGTGTACACGCTGCAGGAGCCGACGGAGACGCCGCCGAAGCTCTCCGCTCCGTACAACTGCTGCAGGTTCAGGCGCTGGAAGGCCGCCGTCAGCGAGTCCACCTTCGTGCTGAGCGTGACACCCGCGGCGGAGGTCTGGTTGTCCAGCTTGAGAAACGCCACCGTGCCGGTGGAGATATTGCCGCGTGCCGCCGCCGCCGTCAGCGCTTCCGGCGTGAAGCCGCCCTGATCCGAGCAGACGTTACCGGAGTTCGCAATCGAGACCGTCGTCGCGTTGGACACGATGCCGTTCACGCGCACCACCAGTGAGGTGAAGCATCCCGGCGGCGTATTGGCCGGAACATCAACCACAATCTGATCGATCGAGGCGCAGCAGGAGGAGCGTCCCACGTAACGGATCGTGCCCGGCCGACCGCCGAACAGCACTTCCACG
Source organism: uncultured Solibacteraceae bacterium (assembly GCA_964395885.1). GTDB lineage: Bacteria > Acidobacteriota > Terriglobia > Bryobacterales > Bryobacteraceae > JAPKYZ01. Next base: position 6,594 of record CAYNDS010000006.1, read on the forward strand.
TTGGCCCCGGCAATCGGTCCGACTTGCGCCAGTTGGTTGTCCGGATAAGGAACCGCGCCCAGACCCGTGCCGAACAGCGTCACCGTCTGGCCGGGATTCAAGGCTTCCGTCAGCGTGCTCACCGGCTGATTGCTCTGCGAAAGGAAGCGCAGGCCCACCACCGGTCCGCTGCCCGCCTGGTTGATGGTGAACAGGCCAAAGGCGCGCGCCACCACGGTGACGTTGAACGGCGCGCTGGTCTGTCCGCCGAAGCTCAAGCGCAGCTGCCCGGCACCCAGCGGCGTCGTGGACGGGACAATCGCGCCCACCTGTCCGGCCAGCGTGTAGGTGATGATCAGGTTGGTCACGGTAGAGCCCGACGTAATCGTCGCGCCGACACCATTGAAGGCGCCGGTCTGCAACGGATAGGTGGTCTGCTGGGCCAGCGCGGCCGGGCCGAGATTGCGGCCGAAGATCGCGATGTAGCTGCCTTGCGCCAGGCCTCCGTTCGGAAGACCGGCGCGCATGTAGCCGGCCGCATTGGCCGCGCCCGTGATCACGGGCTGAGCAAGTGCCGGAACGGCAACCGCCAGCAACGCGCCAAGAAGATAGGTTCGAGACATAAGCCCTCTGACGTGGAAAAGATGGTGGCTGCCGGAGGCGGCGACAACCGATGTGCTTCTCCATTGTCGGCTGTGTCGCAAGCGGACTACATATCGCCGCCCCGAGATTGGTACTAGTACCGAATGCCTACTGTGCTTCCGGCATCAGCACCAAGATCAACGTCCGACCGTCGGAAAAGTACTCCTGTCCGTGCGCGGTCTTGGCCTTGGTGACGGGGTCTCGATGCGTCAGGTAGTAGCTGTCGGCAACCACGCCGGTGAGACGGAGAGTCTCGCCGATGTACTCGCGCTCCTTGTCGGTATCGGAATCGATCTTGTGGGTGACTTTGCCGTTGCGCTGGTCCTTGTCAAAGCCGATGTCGTGCGTTCCGGCACCCACCCATAGCGGACGGCCGCCGACGAGAAACGGCGCCTTCCAGATGCGGAAGTGGTGGCGGGCGGCCACCATCACCAGCGGGTCTGCGTGGGCGAAGCCGTAGTCCTGAACGCGGTCAAACAGCAGCAGTTCGCTCATCGGCATTTCGACGTAGCCGCGGCGGTTCAGGATGGAGATGGCGGCGCCGATGACGGCGTCGTTGGTGGAGCGATTCACGATCACCCAGCCGGCTTGCTTCAGCGCGTCGACGAGTTTCTGCTCCTCGCCGATGACGAGGAAATTGACGCGGTCCCCTTCGGTGCCGTCGGCGTCGGTGACGCGGCGAGGCAGGCTGTCGAGCTGCTCCTGGGTGACGCGCGGTAGTTGCGAGACGTCGATGGCAGGCCGCGCGGCTCCCTTCTCGATCCGGAGGGTTGCTTCATAGCCGCCGGAGGGCTCCTCCCCTTTGGGATGATTGACGCCCAAGTGCAGACGTCCGGCGATGGGAGCGACGGCTTCCGCCTGGTCACTGACGAGAAACGGCGCCGCCTGCCCGATACGCGCCACCAGCGCGCCCCGGGGTGCGTCATTGACGGGGAACGCCTTCAGCAGATCGCGCCAGCCCTTCTGCACGCCAATCGGTGTGACCTCGGCGCCGTTGGGGTAGCGCAGTGTGCCGGTGGCCTGGATGAAGATGCGGTCCCCCGGGGAGACGTCGATGGCGGTGTCGGTCCAGGCGGCGACGGTAAACTTGCCGGAGCGCGCGCCGGAGGCCTCCCTGGCCGCGGGCGCGGCTGTTGGCCTGGCCGCAGGCGCCGCCGGAAAGAACTGGGCGGCGAACAGGATTGGCAGCAACCAAACCGTCACATCACCAGGATACGGCGGACTGGGTAGGATGGTTTCGTGCCCAAAGTGACTTTCCTGCCTGCCGGCGTCACGGTGGAGTTCGACCCGGCGACGATGCCCTATGGCGACCATGGCCGTCCCGGCTCGCTGCTCGACTTCGCGATGAATGGCGGCGTCGACATTCAGCATGACTGTGGCGGATTCGCCTCCTGCACCACGTGCCACGTCCATGTCAGCCCGGGTTTCGAGAAGAGCCTGTCGCCGATGGAAGACGACGAGTACAACGCGCTCGACATTGCGCGGTATGCGAATGAGCGGTCGCGGCTGTGCTGTCAGGCGCTGGTGCAGGGAGACGTGGAAGTGACGGTGGCGGGCGCCTGATTTTCGCGCTTTGCCCGGCAGCGCTCGATACAATGGGGTCGTGCCCAAAGTAACGTTTCTGCCGGAAGGAAAGACGGTCGAGTTCGAAAAAGGCAAGCTGGCCTCGTCCGACCACGGCAAGCCCGAATCCCTGCTGGATATCGCCCTGGCGTTTGGCCTCCATCTGGAGCATGCCTGCGGGGGTTCCTGCGCCTGTACGACCTGCCACGTGGTGGTGAGCCCGGGCCAGGAACAGAACCTGTCCGAGCCGGAGGAAGACGAGTTGGACCGGTTGGATATGGCGCCGGGTCTGACCACGCGCTCGCGGCTGGGCTGCCAGGCAGTGGTGCTGGGCGACGTCGAGGTCACCATTCCGGACTGGAACCGCAACTACGTCAGCGAAGGCGGCGGCTCCATCAACCTGGGCGCGGCGATTCCCGTGCCGAAGCGGTAGGCGGATTGCTGCTGGCCTCGTATGCCCGTTGCCGCCCTGTCGCTCTTTCTGGTGATCGCGATTCTCATGGCAATCGCCTATGGGCTGATGCTGAGCCCGCCGCAGAAGCTGGTGGAGCGCTTCACCGGCGCCAAGTCGGCCCAGCCGGCCGAAGACATCGATTGGGAGCATCGGCGCGAGGCCGCTGGCCGGGCACGGCAGGTGCTGGCTGGCGAGGTGGCCGCATCGGCGTTCCTGACCGAGTTTGCCGCGTCTCGCGACAAGGCCGTCGTCGCCGTTTATGACGAGTTGCGGCGTGGCACGGACCCTCGCCGGCTGGAGCCGCTGATTACCTCACTGGAGGTCGGATGAAGGAAGCGGCACGCTTGGCCGAACAGTTGACGCGGAGCCTGGAAGGCGAAGCCTGGCATGGCCCCGCCGTCCTGGAACTGCTGGAAGGGCTGACCGCAGAGCAGGCCCGCGCCAAGCCGATCGCGGATGCACACTCGATCGCGGAGATCGTGCCCCACATCGCGATCTACCTGGTGCTGGCGGAGGCGGCCGTGCATGGCACTCCGATGCCGCCCTGGCCGTTTCCGGAAGACTGGGAGGCGCCGCATGCGGACTGGACGGCGGCGGTTGCGCACCTCCGGCAGGCGGGGCGAAGACTGACGGCGACGATTCTCACGCTGGACGAGGCGCATTTGACGGCACAGGTTCCCGGACGCGAGTACGACTTCTACCATCTGCTGCACGGCGTGGTGCAGCACAACCTGTATCACGCGGGGCAGATCGCCATCCTGAAGAAGCTCATCGAAGCATGAGCAGGCAGTGGAGGCGGCGGCGCGCACAAAGCGGACCGGAGATGGACGCCTTCTACTTTGACAAGAATAATTTCGCTTTCACGAGAGCGTCTCTGGCGATATACTGAGGGCACAGGAAGCTTCCGTCTATGAAGTCAACGATGAAGTTCGCCGCCCTGATCACCGTGATTTTGGGCACCTTGACGTGGCTGGCCGTCAGCGGCATGGGCGAGTCAAAGGCCTACTACAAGACGATTCCGGAAGTCGCCTCGATGAACCATTCGGAGCGCACGAAGCGGTTCCGCGTGGCGGGCGACGTCGAGCAGGGCTCGATCAAGCGCGAAGGGAAAGAAGTGCGGTTCACGATCTTCCAGGAAGGCCACAAGCTGAACGTGCGTTATGTCGGCACGGAGCCGCTGCCGGATACGTTCCGCGACGGCGCGCAGGCGCTTGCCGACGGGCACCTGATGGCGGACGGCACGTTTGAGGCGAAACGGATTCAGGCGAAGTGCGCATCGAAGTATGAGGCGAAGCCGGGCGGGAAGCCTGGCGCGGCACCCGTCTATACCGCTCCGCAAAAAGTAAGCTAGGCAGGTCTCTTCCATGGAAAATCTAGGCGCGTTGTCGCTGATTCTGGCATTCTGCTTTGCCGTCTACACGTTCCTCGGTTCGGTGGTGGGCGACTGGCAAAAGCGCCCGTTTCTGATTGAGAGCGCGCAGCGGTCGGTGTACGCGGTCTGGGCGCTGGTGACGACGGCGTCGGGCATCCTGCTCTACGGGCTGCTGACGAGTGACTTCCGCCTGGCATATGTCGCGGCGCATTCCAATCGCGACATGGGCAACAACTACAAGTTCACGGCCTGGTGGGGCGGCATGGAAGGCTCTCTGCTGTTCTGGAGCTGGATCCTGTGCACGTATGCCGCGGTGGTGGTGGTCACCAACCGGCGGAAGTTCCGGAATGTGATGCCGTGGGTGGTGGCGACGCTTTCGGCGACGCAGGTGTTCTTCCTGCTGTTGAACGCGTGGGTATTGAGTCCGTTTCAGGTGCTGGCGGTGGGCAAGGGAATCACAGCGGTGCAGGACGGCAACGGCTTAAACCCGCTGCTGCAGCACTGGGCGATGCAGATCCATCCGCCGTTCCTGTACCTGGGCTACGTCGGCTTTGTCGTTCCGTTCGCCTTCGCGCTGGGATCGCTGATCGCCAAGCAGCCGGGTGACGCCTGGATCCACACCACGCGGCGCTGGACGCTGGTGACGTGGCTGTTCCAGACATGCGGAATCATTCTCGGCGCGGGCTGGGCGTACGCGGTGCTCGGCTGGGGCGGCTACTGGGGCTGGGACCCGGTGGAGAACGCCTCGCTGCTTCCGTGGATCACGGCGACGGCGTTCCTGCACTCGGTGATGATGCAGGAGAAGAAAGGGATGATGAAGGTCTGGAACATCGTCCTGATCTCGGCGACGTTCTTTCTGTGTATCTTCGGGACGTTCCTGACGCGCTCCGGCATTGTGTCGAGCGTGCATGCGTTCGGACAGGGACCAATTGGGCCGTACTTCGTGGTGTTTCTCTCGATCGGCATTGCGGTGACCGCGTACCTGATCCTGAACCGGCTGGACTACCTGAAGAGTGAATCGCAGCTGGAGAGCGTGCTGTCGCGCGAATCGAGTTTCCTGTTCAACAACCTGATCCTGCTGGCCAGCTGTTTTGCCGTGTTGTGGGGCACGCTGTTTCCGGTGATTTCCGAAGCGCTGTCGGGCGAGAAAGTCTCGGTGGACGCGCCGTTCTTCAATCGCGTCAACATTCCGATCGGGCTGTTTCTGCTGCTGCTGACGGGCGTGGGACCGCTGATTGCGTGGCGGCGCAGCTCTCCGGACAGCCTGCGGCGGAACTTCCTGCTGCCGACGATCGCGATGTTTGTGACGATGACGGTGCTGGCCGTCATGGGCGTGCATCATGTCTACGCGCTGATCTCGTTCGGCCTGTGCGCGTTCGTCACCTGGACGATCGTGAGTGAGTTTCTGAAGGGCGCCGATGCGATCCATCGCAAGGACGGCACCAACTACTTGTCGGCGATGGTGGAGCTGACGCATCGCAACACGCGGCGCTACGGCGGCTACATCGTGCACATGGGCATCGTGTTCATGTTTATCGGCTTCACGGGCGCGGCGTTCAACAAGGACACGACGGTGGAGGTGCCGACGGGCGGCAAGTTCCGGCTGGGCGCCTACGAGATTCTCGTCAAGGAGATTCGCGACGGAGACCTGCCGAACTACATCTGGCAGAATGCCCGGCTGGGAATCTGGCGCGATGGAGCGTTTGTGGGCGAATTGACGCCGGAGCGGCGGCTGTACAAAGCAAGCCGTCAGCCCGCGAGTGAAGTCTCCATCCGGCGCCGGCTGAACGAAGACCTGTACCTGAACTTCGCTTCGACGACGGAAGACGGCAAAGCGGTGATTCAGGCGTACGTGTTTCCGCTGGTGAGCTGGATCTGGATCGGCTTCTGGGTGGTGCTGGCCGGAACGCTGATCTGCCTGGTTCCGGCGAAGGTGAAGCTGCAGTATGCGCGCACGGAGGTGGTCGGTATGACGCCCGCGACGGTGAAGGATCATGCGCCGGTATCGTAGTCTGTTGCTGCTTGCGGTCCTGACGGGCATCAGCGTCGGGCAGAACGCGTCGATGATGGTGAACCGCGACATCCGCCGCGTGGGCACCAAGCTGGCGTGCCTGTGCGGAAGCTGCAAGAACTCGGTCGGCGACTGCCAGATGATGGGGTGCAGCTATGCCGGGCGGGCGCGCACGCAGATCGCGCAGATGCAGGCGGGCGGCGCAAGCGACGAAGGGATCATCGCGAAGTTTGTCGAGCAGACCGGCTTGCAGGCGCTCTCGGCTCCGCCGGCGCAGGGCTTCCAACTGACGGCATGGCTGATGCCGTTTGCGATGCTGCTGGTGGGGCTGTATGCGATTTACGTCTATGTGAAGCGCTTCCGGCAGCCGGCGCCGGTTCCCGCCGGAGTGCATTCCAAACATCTCGACCAGGCCGAGAAGGAATTGGCGGGTCTCGACTAAGCTGTGCTGATCGCGATTGCTATTGCGCTGACCGTAGTCGTGGCGGCCTACACGCTGTTTGTGCGGCAGCAGGACATTCCGGCGCCGGATGCGGAATCCCCGTTTGTCCACCTTGACGAGCGCAAGGCGCGGATCTATGAAAACCTTCGGGATCTGACCTTCGAGCTACGCGTGGGCAAGCTCTCCGATGCCGATTACGCGGCGTCAAAGAAGGCGCTACAGCAGGAACTGGCGCAGGTGATCGCGGAGATCGAGGCGTTGAAGGGCCGCCTGCGAGGAGCCAAGGCGTGAGACTGGCCGTTGTTTTGTGCGCGGCAGCGGCGTTTGCGCAGCAGCCCAAAGTCATCCAGCACATGATGCTGCTGGAGCCGTCCGGAACGGATCTGGCGGTGAGCGAAACGGTGATCCTGAACGCGGGCGCGGCGGGCAAGCTGCCGGTGGCGGCGCCGGCGGACGCGGCTCCGAAGTTCACGACGCGCGATTCGGTGGGCGCGCCGAAGCCGCTGGAAGCGAAGCAGACCCGTCCCGGCGTTTGGGAGGTTTCCGTGCCCGCATCGCAGGCGGAAACGCGCGTGGACATCAACTGGACGATCCCCTTCATTTCGCCGGAAACGTTGAGCGGGCGCGTGCTGCATGGCGGCGGTCCGGTGCGGATGGTGATCCCGAGCGGCGTGAAGGCGCAGAGCGCACAACTGGAAAGCAACGGAGAGGAGCCGACCACGAAGGCTTCGATCTACACGCTGAAGGGGACGACGTACAAGATCGAGTTGGAGGGCGCGGGGACACTGCGGGCGGCGCAGCCTGCGGCAGGAGCGGCGGGTGAGGCTCCGCAGGAGGAGGGTCCGACGATTGACCAGATTCTGCCGCGCGTCTACGACCGGAAGTATTGGATCTTGGGTCTGACCCTGGCGTTGTTGTCCGTCGGCTTCCTCCTGAACTACCGGGCATCGGTGAAGAGCTAGCGGACAGAATGGTCCGCGCCTCGGGAATCTACAAGTTCTTCGGCGACTTCCCTGCCCTCCGCGACGTTTCGTTCGAGATCCCGACGGGAGGCTGCGCCGCGTTGCTGGGACACAACGGGGCGGGCAAGACGACGCTGCTGCGCCTGCTCGCGCGGTTGTCCAAGCCGCAAAAAGGCGCGCTGGAACTGCCGGCGCGGGACAAAGTCGGCTATCTGGGGCATGGTCTCGGGCTGTACGAAGACCTGAGCGCGAGCGACAATCTGCGGTTCTGGGCCGAGTGCTACGGCGCGCCGCACGCGGCGGCGGATGCCTGGCTGGAGCGCGTGGAACTGGAACACGTGGCGGAGGCGCCGGTGCGGCAGTACTCGCGCGGGATGCGGCAGCGCGTGGCGCTGGGCCGGGCGTTTCTGCATCAGCCGGAGCTCCTGCTGCTGGATGAGCCGTTCACGGGTCTCGATCAGCGGTCGGTGGAACTGATGCAGGCGCTGCTTCAGGAGTCTCTTGACCGGGGCGCGACCATCGTTTTGTCCAGCCACCAGATTCCGGAAGTGATGGCACTGGCGACGCAGACGCTGCGGCTGGACCGGGGGCGGCTGACATGATGGCGCAGGCCTGGCGGATTGCGCGCAAGGATCTGCGCGAGGAGTGGCGTTCGAAGGAGTCTCTGAACGCGGCGGTGGCGTTTGCCATTCTGGTGCTGCTGCTGTTCAGCTTCGCCTTTGATCCGGCGGCGGATGAGACGCGGCAGTATGCGGGCGGCATTCTCTGGCTGGTGTTCACCTTCGCGGCGGTGCTGATTCTGAATCGCACGTTCGCTAAGGAGCGGACGAACGATTGTCTGGAGGCGCTGCTGGTGTCGCCGGTGGCGGCATCGGCGATTTTTCTGGGCAAGGCGATCGCCAGTTTCGTGCTGGTGCTGGCGGTGGAAGCGATCTGCCTGCCGGCGTTCGCGATCTTCTATAACGCGCAGCTGACGGCGGGCTGGACGACCTTGGCTGCCGTGATCCCGCTGGCCACGTGGGGCATGGCGGTGGTGGGTACGGTATTCAGCGCGCTGACGGTGAATTTGCACCTGCGGGAGCTGATGCTGCCGATGCTGATCTATCCGATGCTGCTGCCGGCGATTGTCGGCGCGATCGAGTTGACGCGCGTGGCGCTGGAAGGCCGTCCACCGACGGCGGACGAGTGGTTTTGGTTCCGGCTTCTGATCGGCTTTGATATCATCTTCACCTCATTGGCGCTGCTGCTGATCGAGGTGGTATTGGTGGATTGATCCATGCGAGAAAAGCTTCTTTACGCCTTGGGGATCGCTGCGGCCCTATACCTGGTCCGGAACCTGTACGTGATGCTGTTGCAGCTTCCGGATGAGCTGGCGCAAGGCCCGATCTACCGGATTTTCTACTTCCATCTGCCTGGCTATCTGACGGGCGCGGTGTGTTTCCTGGTGGCGGGTATTTCGAGCGCGATGTATCTCGTCACGCGCAAGTGGCACTGGGATTCCCTGGCGGTGGCGGTGACGGAGGTCGGGCTGCCGTTTGCGGCGATGAACCTGATCACGGGCATGATCTGGGGCCGGATCATCTGGGGCATCTGGTGGACGTGGGATGCGCGGCTGACCTCGGCGCTGTTGAGTGCATTGATTTACGCGGGCTACCTGATGCTGCGGCGGGCAATTCCGGAACCGGTGGAGCGGGCAAAGAACTCGGCCGTGATGGCGATGTTCGCGTTCACGAGCGTGATCTTCACCTACAAGGCGAACGAGTGGTTCCGGACGCAGCATCCGCAGCCGGTGCTGAGCATCCGGACGGGCGGCGGAACAATCGTGCTGGCGATCCGCTGGAATCAGGAAGAGCGGCGGCGAGAGATCGATGCGTTGCGCCGGGAGGCGCTGGCCTGGTAGCAAGATGGACGAACGCAATTTTACTTACATGTTTTATGGCTTCGCGGCTGCCTGGGCGGTCGTGGTGCTGTACGTCGTGAGCCTGGTGCGCCGGGAGGCGAAGCTGCGGCGGGAAGTGGATACCTTGCGGCGGATGGTGGAGAAAAAGGAATCGCAATGAAGCGCCGGGAAATGTTGAAGGCTGCGGTGGCGGCGGGCGCCACGGGCATGGTGGCCGCGCGGCAGGCGGCCGCACAGGAGCGGGCGGCTCGCGCGACGAGAGCCACGCCTTCGCCCAAGATCAAAGACGTGCAGGTGATCGCCACCGCGCCGGCGGGCTTGCGCCTGGTGGTGGTGAAGATCCTCACCGATCAGGACGGCCTGTACGGCTACGGATGCGGAACGTTCACGCAGCGTGCCGATTTGGTGGTGCCGGCCGTCGAGCGCTACCTGAAACCGCTGCTGGTCGGCAAGCCTGCCGATCGCATCGACGATACGTGGCAGATGTGCTACAACTCCTCCTACTGGCGCAACTCCGGCGTGTTGAACAACGCGATTTCGGGCGTCGACATGGCGTTGTGGGACATCAAGGGACGCCAAGCCGGGATGCCGGTGTATCAGCTTCTGGGAGGCAAGTGCCGTGAGGCGGCGGACTGTTACGGCCACGCCGGCGGCATGGAGATCCCGGAGATCATCGACAGTGCGAAGAGCTTCATTGAGAAGGGCTATCGCCACATCCGGATTCAGTTTGGATTGCCCGGGCAGGCGGCGTATGGGTCGCGCGCCGGGGCCAACTACAACCAGCTGATGGCGGGCATCAAGGGCAATCAGGTTCCGGCACTGCATTCGGCGCCGGTGTTCAGCCCGAACGATTACTGCCGCAAAGCGCTGCGCGTGTTCGAAGCGGCGCGCAAGCAACTGCCGGAAGACGTGGAACTGCTGCACGACGTGCATGAGCGGATCACGCCGACGCAGGCGATTCAGCTGTGCAAGGACATGGAACAGTTCAAGCTGTTCTTCCTGGAAGATCCGCTGTCGCCGGAAGACAACGCTTACTTCAAGCACATCCGTTCCCAGTGCGCGACACCGATTGCGATGGGCGAGCTGTTCAACTCGCCGCACGAGTGGCTGCCGCTGGTGCATGACCGGCTGATCGACTACATTCGCGTGCACGTCAGCCAGATGGGCGGCCTGACGCCGTGCCGGAAGATGGCGGCGATGTGCGAAGCCTACAACGTCCGGACGGCGTGGCACGGACCGGGCGACGTCAGCCCGATCGGACATGCCTGCAACGTCGCGCTGGATCTGGCCTGCTACAACTTCGGCGTGCAGGAGTGGAGCGGCTTCAACGATCGGGTGCTGGAGGTTTTCTCCGGCGTGCCCACCTTCAAGGAAGGCTACGCGTACGCGAACGAAGCGCCGGGCTGGGGCATCGAGGTCAATGAGGCTGCGGCGAAGAAGTACCCGTTCGGATACGGCGAGCAGGGCGAGCGCAAGCAGTTGAACGGCGGCTGGGGCGAAGTGCGCAAGAAAGACGGAACGATCATTAAGCAATGAGAGCCCTGACACTGTGGATTGCATTGGCGGCGGTGGCCGGCGAGATGCCCGGCCCGGCCTATACGTCTTCCGGTGAGTTGGTGCGGCCGGAAGGCTATCGCGAATGGATGTTCGCCGGTTCCAACCTGGGCATGGGCTACGACGAGAGCCCGAAGACGACGCAGCTGTATCACAACGTCTATCTGCAGCGCGAAGCCTACGAGCAATACAAGAAGACCGGTGAGTTTCCGGAAAAGACCATGCTGATCATGGATCGCTTCGCCATGGGCACGAAGGAGTCCATCAACAAGAACGGCAGCTTCAACGGCGCGCACGGCGGGATCGAAGTGGCGCTGAAGGATTCGACGCGGTTCAAGGAGAAGTGGGCCTACTTCGTGTTTTTCGACGGTGCGGGCAAGACGCTTCCATCGGCGAAGGCGCAGGCTCCGGGACGTTGCTGGGCGTGCCACAAGACGCATGGCGCGGTGGACAACGTGTTCGTGCAGTTCTACCCGGCGCTGCGCGAACTGCGTCCGATACCGGCGAAATGAGAGCAGCCGGAGCGGTCCTCTTCCTTTTTGCGCTGACCGGCTGTTCGGTGAAGCCGCCGCGATTTGAAGACGTCGCGGATGACTTCGCGCGCGCCGCGCTGGCGTTTTCGCCCTCGTCCGCAACGGCGGCGGGCTATCACCTGCACAACGGGCTGCCGCTGGACGAACTGCTGGATGACATCAGCGAGGCATCGTTCAACCGGCAGCGCGGATTCTATCGGGCGTTTCGGCAGAACATTCGCAAGTTCGACTACTCGAAGCTGACGCCGGAGGATCAGGCCGATTGGGACCTGGTCGATAACGCCATCTCACTGGCGCTGGTGGAACTGGATCAGGTGCGCCGGTACCAGCACGATCCCACCTTCTACACGGACACGCTGGGGCAGGCGCTGATGGTGCCGTACGCGATCGAGTACCGGGCGCGCGAGGTACGGTTCTTCCACATCCTGCGCCGCCTGGAGATGGTGCCGCCGTTTGTCGAGCATGCCAAGCGCAACCTGAAGGCATCCCCGGCGCTGTGGGTGGAATCCGGGCGGGAGGCAAACGGCGCCAATATCGCCTTGATCGAAAAGATCCGGGGTGAGGCTCCGGCCGAGTTGAAGCAGCGCTTCGAGGTGACTTCGGCCAAGGCGATTGCGGCCTTGCGGGACTTTGACAACTATCTCCAGGGCGAGCTTTCCAAGCGTCCGGCGGAGTGGCGCCTGGGCAGCGACACATACGCGGCGAAGTTCCGCTACACGCTGGGCACCGACCGTACGCCGCAGCAGGTCGAGGCGGATGCCGTGGCCGTGCTGGCAGAGATCCGGGCGGAGATGGACCGGCTGGCGAAAGGGCGAACCCGAGAGGCGCTGGACCGCATCGCACGCGAACATGCGACGCGGGAACAGTTCTTCGCTTCTGCCGAGAAGGGGCTGGCCGAGGCCAAGGCGTTTCTGGAGCGGAAGGCCATTCTGAAGCTGCCGCCGAATCAGAACTGGAAGGTGGTCGCCACGCCGGAGTTTCAGCGGGGCAGCTATCCGGTGGGCGGCTTCAATCCGGCGCCCGCGCTGGAGCCGCAACTGGAAGCGCAGTACTGGGTGACGCCCATCCCGGCGGACTGGCCCGCGGCGCGCGTCGAATCGAAGCTGCGGGAATACAACCGCCACAGCCTGGACCTGCTCACGATCCACGAGGCGATGCCCGGTCATGCGGTGCAGTTTGCCTGGGCGGCGACGATCGAACCGCGTGGACGCAGGCTGCTGCGGACGCTTTATGGCATGGGCACGTACGTGGAGGGCTGGGCCGAGTACGCGATGCAGGTGATGGCGGAGGAGGGCTACGGCGATCCGGCCGTGGACTTTCAGCTGATCTTCTGGAAGTGGAAGCTGCGCGCCGTCGGCAACGCCATCCTGGACGTGCGCCTGCATACGGGGAACTGGAGCGAGGAGGCCGCGCTGGAGTTCCTGCGCCGGGAAACGTTCCAGGAAGAGGAAGAAGCGGCGGCAAAGATCATTCGCGCCAAGCGCACCAGCGTGCAATTGGCGACCTACTTCGTGGGCTGGCGCGACTTCCTGCGGCTGCGGGAGAGCTATCGGGCGGCGCGCGGCGGCAAGGGCCTGCTGCTGGACTTCCATGACCGCGTGCTGCGTGCCGGGGCGCTGCCGATTCCGACGCTGTCGAAGCTGATCACGGGCCAGGCGCTTTCCGCCACGGTTCCGGCGGTGGCCATCGCAGCGCCCGAAACACGGTAGCGAGAATGACCCAGCCGGCGGCAAGGCTGGCGCGCCAGTTGCCGGCGACCTTGGGCGTGCCGGCGGCTCTCGGGCGCGTCGAGACGGGAACCTCGCGGACGCGCAGACCCGCCTGCAGCGCGCGAATCTGCATTTCGACGGTCCAGCCGTAGTTGCGGTCGCGCATCGCGAGCGCGCGCAGGGCATCAGTACGGATGGCCCGCAGCGGCCCCAGGTCCGTGTAGAGATACCGCCAAAAGCGGTGAATCAACCAGGTGGCCAGTGCGTTGCCGAGCCGCTGATGCGGCAGAAGGGCGCCGGGCTGCGCCTTTCCCTGCGTGCGGGAACCGATGACGAGATCGGCTTCGCCGCGGGCGATGGCCTCCGCCATGGCGAGAAGCTCCGCGGCGTCTTCGGATGCGTCCGCCTGCAGGAAGCCGGTGATCTCGCCGCGAATGTGGGGCATCGCGGCAAGGCAGGCGGCGCCGTAGCCGCGCTCCGAAATGACGATCGCCTCCGCGCCCAACTCCCGCGCGATGTCGGCGGTACGGTCAGAAGAACCGTTCACCGCGACGATGACCTGGCTGAACCCACTTTCGGGCAGGCTTTCGAGCGTCCGGGCGATCACCGCTTCCTCGTTGTAGGCGGGAATGATCAACGTCAGGCGTAACGGTTGCGGCTGCGTTGCGTCCATGAGCGAGGGCGTGATAATAGTCTAGGCGCTCCGGACCGCAGCAGCCCTTCTGATGACGGAACCAACCTCAGTCAAGTCACTGTTCTACTGGCTGCGGGATCTGTTGCTGTCAGTCGTCATCGCGATTGCCGCGATTTTATTCCTGTACCAGCCGGTAAAAGTAGAAGGCACCAGCATGATGCCGACTCTGGTGGACCAGGAACGGATTTTCATCAACAAGTTCGTCTACCGGTTCGGAATCTCCGAGATTGAGCGGGGCGACATGGTGGTGTTCTGGTACAAGCACGACCCGGCGAAGAGCTACATCAAGCGTGTGATCGGCGTGCCGGGAGACTCGGTGCGGATTGACCGGGGACAGGTGTTTGTCAACGGGAACCTGCTGCTTGAGCAATATGTGCCGGAAGAGTATCGGGACGAGACATCGATGCCGGAGGCGGTGGTGCCGGAGGATGAGTTCTTCGTGCTGGGCGATCACCGCAGTTCCTCCAACGACAGCCGTGCGTGGGGCACGGTGCCGCGCCGCTTCATCTACGGCAAGGCGGTGTTCATCTACTGGCCGTTCGACAAACTCGGCGTGCTGCGTTAGCGGCGGTTGATGAGCCACATCACGGCGGCAATCGCAAGATTGATCAGGATGAGGGTGGTGAGCGGGAAGTAGACCGTCGCGTTGCCGCGGCGCCAGATGATGTCGCCGGGCAGACGTCCGATGGAGAACGGCAGGCGTCCGGCGAGCGTCAGCAGAACGCCAACGCCCGCCAGCACAAGGCCCATCACGATCAGCGTGCGGCCGATGCCATTCATCGCCGTGCGTCCGGGAACCTACACCGAATACGTCCGCCCGCGGTGCATCCCGAGCAGGATCTCAAACAGGCGGTGCGCGATGAGTTCATGCAGGGTGAGCAACTCCTTGTTGGCCTCAAAGACCGCATCGGCGTTGGTGGTGTCCGTGACCACGCCGCCGGCGCGAAGGGCCGCCGTGGCTTCCTTCAGCACGCTGTCTTCCAGCACTTCGCCCGCCATCTCCCAGAGCGTGATGAAACGGTCGACAGCCGTGGGCATGCTCACGGCGAAGACGCCGTGGTTGGACGTGGTGCGCGGCGGCTTGTAGTCGAGATTGAACGGGCCGTTGTAGCCGTGGCTGCGCAGCAGGACGAGGACGTTCAGCCAGTCGAGCGGGTTGACCAAGCCGACGGCGATATCGACGTCATGCTTCAGGCGGTAGCCGTCGTTGATGTCGAAGTGCCACAGCTTCTTGTGCAGCAGCGCACGGCTCAAGGCGGCGCGCACGCTGGAGCCCCACATCAGCTCATGCAGATACTCCGGGTTGAGGCCCACCATCTCCGGATGCTCCAGAAGGCCGGAGTGGATGAAGGCCAGCATGGCGTCGGAGGTGGGCAGCAGGATCTCGCCCTGCGGCTCAAACGGCTTGGCCTCCATGCAATGCTTCAGCGTCGGACGGCCCTTGCGGGCGGCGATTTCGATGTCGGCGCGGCAGGCGGCGTTCAGCCCGTCGGCGTACCACTTCAGCGTTTCGGTTTCTTCCACGGCGCCGGGCGTCATGTAACCCAACGAACCCGGCCAATAGACGGCAAAGCTGGCGCCGAGTTCATGGCCGAGGGCGACCGTGTTGGTCACGCGCATCTTCGCGTACTCACGGACGCTGGGCGATTCCGAAGCGGGCGAGGAGGCGAAGACGGCATGAAAAAACGTCTCCGTCGTCACCATGGAGCACTTCACATCGTGAGCGGCCAGCGCCTTGTTGATCCGCGCGACGGTTTCCCACTGCGCGTCCTTGCCGAGCGCCTCCGCCGGGAGGACATCGGAGTCGTGCGTACACCACCAGCCGATGCCCAACTCCCCGTAGGCGCGGATGACCTCCTCAAAGGAGACCGGCTTGCGCGTGGGCGCGTGGAAGAGGGCCTGACCTTCGTAAGCTGCGGCCCATTGCGGCCCGGTGATGAAGAACTTGCGCCGCTGCTCCGGCTTGTAGGACGAACATGCACCGGTGAGCTTGGCGACGAGGCTTTGCTGTTGATCGGCTGGGATGGGGTTCATAGCGAAGTCTCATCATACAATCTAGGTTTCATCCGAAAGCACCCGATGAGTGAAACCAAGTTGTACGCACCCCGCGCGGAATTCGTCGCGCAAGCCAACGTTTCCGGCATGGAGGCTTACCGCGCCCTGTACGATCGCGCGGCGGAGCGGCCGGAGGAGTTTTGGGGAGAACTGGCGCAGCGCGAACTGAGCTGGTTTGCCCCCTTCAGCCACGTGTTTGAGTGGGCTCCGCCGTTCGTGAAGTGGTTTGTGGGCGGCAAAATCAATGCCTGCTACAACTGCGTGGACCGCCATCTGGAGACGCGGGGCGACAAAGCCGCGCTGATCTTTGAAGGCGAACCCGGAGACACGCGCACGATCACGTATCGCGAACTGCATGTGCTGGTCAGCCGCTTCGCCAATGCGCTGAAGAAGCTGGGATACCAGGCCGGTGACCGCTCCATCATCTACATGCCCATGGTGCCGGAAGCCGTGGTGGCGATGCTGGCCTGCGCGCGGTTGGGCATCACGCACAGCGTGGTGTTCGGGGGCTTTTCAGCCGAGGCGTTGAAGGCGCGCATTCAGGACCTGGGCGCGTCGCTGGTGATCACGGCGGATGGCGGGTGGCGGCGCGGGAAGGAGATCGCGCTGAAGGGCGCGGTGGACGAAGCGCTGGCCGAGTGTCCGGATGTGCGCAAGAGCGTCGTGCTGCGGCGCACGGGAACGGCAGTGCCGATGGTGGACGGGCGCGACATCTACTGGCACGATGCCGAAGCCGGTGTGAGCGACGACTGTCCGGCGGAGCCTCTAGACAGTGAGCATCCGTTGTTTGCGCTCTACACGTCGGGGACCACGGGCAAGCCGAAGGGCATTCTGCACGGCACGGCCGGCTACACGCTGCAGACCATGATGACGATGAAGTGGGTGTTCGATCTGAAGGAGAACGACATCTACTGGTGCACGGCCGACGTCGGCTGGGTGACGGGGCACAGCTATATCGTCTACGGCCCGCTGGCGGCGGGCGCGACGCAGGTGATCTATGAAGGCGCGCCCGATTTTCCGGCCTTTGACCGCTGGTGGTCCATCGTCGAGAAGTACAAGGTCTCGATCTTCTACACCTCGCCGACCGCGATTCGCGCGCTGATCCGGCAAGGCGATCAATGGCCGAACGCACACGATCTGTCCAGCCTGCGGCTGCTGGGCAGCGTGGGTGAACCGATCAATCCGGCGGCCTGGGAATGGTACTACCGCGTGATCGGCAAGGAGCGGTGCCCGATCGTCGATACCTGGTGGCAGACGGAGACGGGTTCCATCTTGATCGCACCGATGCCGGGGGCGGTGGCGCTGAAGCCCGGGTCCGGCACGCTGCCGATGCCGGGGATTCTGGCCGATGTGGTGGACTTCGAGGGCAAGCCGGTCGGCGCGGACCAGGAAGGCTATCTCATCATTCGCCGGCCCTGGCCGAGCATGATCCGCACGATCTGGGGCGATCCGGACCGTTACACGGCCACCTACTGGAGCCGCTTTGAAGGCGTCTACTTCACCGGTGACGCCGCGCGGCGCGACGCCGATGGCTACTTCTGGGTGTTGGGGCGCGTCGACGATGTCATGAACGTCAGCGGCCACCGGCTCTCGACGATGGAAGTGGAATCCGCACTGGTGCGGCATCCGGCCGTGGCGGAAGCAGCGGTGGTGGGCAAGCCGCACGAGATCACGGGACAGGCCGTCTGCTGCTTTGTCACGCTGAAGAAGGGCGACTGGGATCACGGCGTGCTCGGCAAGGAGTTGCGGCAGTGGGTGGCGCACGAGATCGGACCCTTTGCGCGTCCGGAAGAGATCCGCTTCAGCGATGCGCTGCCGAAGACGCGCAGCGGCAAGATCATGCGGCGCCTGCTGCGGGAAATCGTCACGTCGCACACGGTGGCCGGGGATGTGACGACGCTGGAGGATATGAGCGTCGTCACCCGTCTGGCCTCGCAGCAGGACGACGAGAGCTGAGGGGTTACTTCTTCGCTTCCAGGCCAATGGTGGAGACAATCAGCGCCAGTTCGCGCTGCTCCACCTCGCCGGGCTTCAGAAACTTGTCGGTGGTGAACTCCACCTTCACCGGCTGCGATTGCAGCAGCGCGGGCGCGACGTCCTGCACATAGACCACTTCACCGGCCTTCGAGAAGGTCTGCGCGGGAAGGGCCGTCTCGCCGATCTTCGCCCAGAGCGAAACGGGACCGGTGCGGGAGACGACCGCATCGGGCAGCGTGCCGCGAAGGCGGAGTGTTGCCCCGCGCTGTAACGCGTACATCGGCGGCCGCAACTGGACAGTGAAGACATGGGCCACCCATCGCCAGTCATTCTCGACGGCGTGAAACCCGGCGCCGAGTTGCGCGGCGGTGCGCGGATCTCCGGTGGCGAGGACGCTGGCGGTCTCGGCAGCGGGTTCAATCGTCGGCGGCGGACCCGCTGACTTCTGGGACGAGCAGGCTGCCAGCAGGAACACGCCCGCGACGGCTAATCGCCGCATCGCTCCACCTCCACCAGGCAGTTGTAGAACGTCGCGCCGTTGCCGATGTCGGTGAGGCGTTCCGAGGTGAGGGCATTCACGGTCTGGCGGTCGGCCGCGGCCTTGCCCCAACGGACGGCGGGAATGCGTACGACACCCTGCCGCAGGCCGCCGGTGACCTTCGCGCGCAGCACCAGGGAGCCGCGATCGTTGAACACACGGACGTTGTCGCCATCGGTGATGGAGCGGCGGACCGCGTCGTCCGGATGCAGCCACGCCGTTGCTGTTTCGGCATCGACCTCAGGCCGGTAGCCGAAGGTCGAGTTCATGCTGTTGTCGTTCTTGGAACTGACCATCTCCAGCGGGTAGCGCCCGCGCGAGTCAGCACCATGACGCGATTCGACGGGCGGTTCGTAGCGCAGCACGCGCGCGCCGAACTCGCACTTGCCGGACGGCGTGCCGAACTTGCCGTCAGCGAACGGGAGAAACGGCTGTCCGGCGGGCGCGATGTTCAAACGCACGGAGCGTTCACGATCCAGGCGGTCAAAGTCGATGCCTTCGAGAAACGGGCTGGTCGAATCCAGCGCGTCCCGGATCAGGTCGTCGTCGGAAGCCTGCAACTCCGGATCATCGAAGCCCATGCGGGCGGCCAGCAGGCGGAAGATCTCGGTGTTCGGCTTGCATTCGCCGGGCGCGGGCAGCGCGGGGCGGGCCATCTGGACGTGGTAGTGGCCGTAGGCCAGATAAAGATCCGTGTGCTCCAGAAAGGTTGTCGTCGGCAGAACGATGTCGGCATAGTCCGCCGTGTCGGTCTGAAAATGCTCGAGGACGACCGTGAACAGATCCTCGCGCGAGAGTCCGCGGCGGACGGCATTCTGATTGGGCGCGATGGTGGCCGGATTGGAGGCGTAGTTCACCAGGGCCATCACGGGCGGCTCCAGCGGTTCCGTGAGCAAGGTGCCGAGCTTCGTCATGTTCAGCAGGCGCGCTTCCCGCTTCAGCGGAGAGCGGTACTGCAGTTCCGGCCGTTCCAGCTTGGGATAGTTGAAGGCGAAGGCCTGCGACGTGGACAGTTGCACGCCGCCGCCCGTGTGCTTCCAGGCGCCGGTGAGCGCGGGCAGGCAGGCGATGGCGCGAACGGCGCGGCCGCCCCGCTCCGACCGCTGCACGCCATAGTTCAAGCGGATGACGGAGGGTTGCGTAGCGGCGTACTCACGCGCCAATTGGACGATGTCGGCGGCAGGAATGCCGGTGAGCGATTCGACGTGCGCGGGCGGATACTCCTTCACCAGTTCCCGCAGGTTCTCGATGCCGGACGTGTGGGCGGCGACGTAGTCACGGTCCTCCAGCCCTTCGCCCAGGATGACGTGCATGAGTCCGAGAGCCAGCGCGAGGTCAGAGCCGGGGTTGATATAGAAGTGCCGGTCGGCCAGCTTCGCCGTCCGCGTCAGCACCGGGTCAATGGTGTAGAGCTTCGCGCCGCGCCGCCGGGCTTCGACGATGAACGGCCACAGGTGCACGTTGGTGCCGTGAATATTGGCGCCCCAGGCGAGGATGAGCTTGGCGTTCACGAACTGCTCCGGCTCCGGACCCAGCCGGTAGCCCAACGCCTCCATCAAGCCGACGCCGCCGGCAGAAGAGCAGATGGTACGGTCCAGACGCGACGCGCCCAGGCGGTGGAAGAATCGCCGGTCCATCCCGTTCGAATTCAGCCGCCCCATCGTGCCGGCATAGCTATAGGGCAGGATCGCCTCCGGGCCATGCTCATCGCTGATCTTGCGCAGCCGCGCGGCAATCGTGTCGAGTGCTTCGTCCCAGCTGATCCGCGTGAAACGGCCTTCGCCCTTCGCACCGGTGCGCTTCAAGGGGTGCATCAGGCGGTCGGGATGGTAGTTGCGCTCCAGGTAACGGGCAACTTTTCCGCACAGGAAGCCCTGGGTGACGGCATGGCCGGGGTCGCCGCGCAGCCGCGAGCCGCGCCCCTGCTCATCGACATCGATCAGGAGCGCGCAGGTGTCGGGACAATCCAGCGCGCAAACCGAGCGCAGCGTCTGCGTCATAGATCACATTGTCGTTCGAAACCGGCTAGCTGCGCAGTTCGGTCACGATCTCGGCCGCCGCCTTGCGGGCTTCGGCAATGGCACCGACAGGGAAACTGATCGCGCCCACGCGCGGGTGTCCGCCGCCGCCATAGCGCTCGCAAATGCTGGCCAGGTTGTATTTCAGCTCGCCCTTGACCCAGGGATTGGAGCCGACGCTCACTTTGGTCCGGAAGCTCGACTCGCTGACGCTGACAACGTAGGTGCCTTCGGGATGAAGGTAGTAGGGGATGAACTTGTTGTAGCCTTCCAGGTCGTGGCCGACGAGGTCGAAGTCGATCACGCCCCGCTCGCAGCGGGCTTGCTTGCCGATGACCTCGATCGAGCGAAGATGCCGTTCGTGCAAAGGCTCAAACAGACGGGCGACTTCCGGCTCCTGAATGATCTGCTCCAGGGGCTCCCGCTGCATCAGCTGAATGATCTTCTGCACCGTTTCCGACCCCTTGGCGGCTTCAATCACCAGGACCAGTTTCGTGGCCGGCGCGGCCAAGCCGACCGCCTCTTCGGGCGAGGTGTAGAGCGCGCCATCGATGATGTCGGCCCACTTGACCAGCTCGCGCAGGTCCTCGGCTTCATAGTCGAACTTTTCCCGGGCGACTTTGGCAATGAAGGCCGTGCAGGAACGGAATGTCGGATCGAAGAAGAGGTTGCGTCCGTCGAGCGTGCGACGGTAGTGCTCTGCATCCTCGGGCGTCAAAAACGCGCTCTGGTGATGGTCAAACCACCAGGTGAGTTTCGGGTGGGGCGAGTACTTGAAGTCGACGATCGCATTCACGTCACCGTCAAACAGGGCATCGGCGAAGATTTGGTCGGCCGTGTGGGCCATACCGGTATAGGCGAACTCGGCAGCTTGGTGGAAGCGATCACGCAGAAAGCGGCTGAAGTAAGCCGCCGAGGCGGCCCCGTCGAAACAGTGATCGTGATAAAGGACTCGAACGCGCATTTCGTGTGGGGACGGAAACTGGCCAGTATCCCCGATTGAGGTGGGTGGGCGCAAGTGCCGCACCGAATTGTCAGACAGCTAAGCCGCCGTCTGCCCGAAATCAAACTCCGGTTGGGCGGGCAGCGGGTCGAGATCCGCAAGGCCGGAACGCACGGCAGCGGCCGCAGACAGCGCGCGTGCGGGAATGGCGTCGTCCGCCAGGATCAACAGGCGCTCCACGTAAGGCGCAAGGCGGCGCGCGTGGCGGCAGACGGCTTCCCGGTCGATACGGGAAGCGGGCTCGCGCCAAACGGCCAGGCGGGCCGTGGCGCGGCCATGTGCCGCAAACGCAATCTTGTGATCGATGGCAACGGCGATCCCTTCGTCCGTGTGCCAAGTCGGATGCGGCAACTCCGCCGCAACGGGAAATTCGGCGAAGGCGCGCCGCAGGGCCAGCAGATGGTCGCGGTTGGCGCGGGTCAGCCGGAAGCCGTCATCGAACCGGGCGAGCACGGCGCCGAGCAGTCCCGCGCGGCGCAGCGGCCACAACGCCTCTTTCGAGTACGCCACCGCCGAAGCAGCCAACAGCCGCCCTTCCACCAGGGGCCAACTCAGCGGAATCACCAGTTGGAGGGAATGGTTGCCCCGCAGTGCCGCCACCCAGGCTTCCGCTTGCGAGCGCTCCACCGGACGCCGGCGCGCGGCACCGAGTTCGACCGCCGAGACCTGCTGCGCCAGACGCACCAGACGGTCTGGGCGCGGGAGAGTGGCTCTCAGGCTGATTCCGACGTGCACTTCGCCCATATTCGCCTTTCCTTCGCCTTATGCTACGCCGAGTCGATTTCTGTGTCAACGGCGGATTCGCGGCCTACTGAAATTTCGTATCGGTAAGACAAAGCGGCTATATAATCTGGACGTGCGCCGGGTTGTGTTCGCTTCGTTCGCGGTCGTCGGACTGCTCGCTACATTCGCACCGAAGGTTCGGTCGAACAACGTTCGCAAAGAATTCACGAAAGCGCAGCGGTCTTGGTGGTCACTGCAGCCGGTTGCGGCACCAGGCGTCCCAAAGCCGGCAGGCAACTGGGCACGGACGGACATCGACCGCTTCATTTTGGCCAAGCTGGAAGCGAAGAAGATCACGCCGAACCGGCAGGCGGACAAACTGACGCTGCTGCGGCGGGCGACGCTGGACCTGACGGGTCTGCCTCCGACCCTCGAAGAGGCGCAGGCGTTTCTGGCGGACTCCTCCCCACAGGCGTTTGAGAAGGTGGTGGACCGGCTGCTGGAATCGCCGCACTACGGCGAGCGCTACGCGCGGCATTGGCTGGACCTGGCGCGCTATGCCGATTCGGAAGGCTTCAAGAGCGATGAGACGCGTCCGAACGCCTGGCGCTACCGCGATTACGTCATCAAGAGCCTGAACGACGACAAGCCCTACGATCGCTTCGTGCGCGAGCAGATTGCCGGCGATGAACTGTTTCCCGGCAACGCCGAAGCGCTGACGGCGACGGGGTTCAACCGCAACTTCCCGGACGAGTCCAACGCGGCGAACATCGCGCAACGCCGTCAGGAGATGTTGAACGACATCACCGATACGACGGGCGCGGCGTTCCTCGGCCTCACCTTCGGCTGCGCGCGTTGCCACGACCACAAGTTCGACCCGATTCTGCAGCGCGACTACTACCGTCTGCAGGCGTTCTTCGCCAATACGCATATCGACGACGAGGCGGCGCTGGCTTCGGCCTCCCAACGGGCCGCGCACGAGGCGAAGCGGGAGCGCTGGGAGGCGGAGACGCGCGAAATCCGGGCGCAGATGCAGGCCATCCTGAAGCCCGCCCGCGACGATTTCTACGAGGAGCGGATGTCGCGGTTCCCGCCGGAGATTCAGGACGCGATCCGCATGGAGCCGGCAAAGCGGAATCCGTATCAGTGGCAGATGGCGATCAAGGCGCTGCCCCAGGTGACGTTTCCGGATGACGTGATCGAGGCGCGGCTGAAGGGTGAGGCGAAGGCGCGCTACCAATCGCTTGAAAAGCAATTGGCGGCGGTGCCGGGCCGTCCGGTAGAGCTGCCGGTCGCGCAGGCGATGGTGGATCACGGGACGCAATCGCCGAAGACGCACGTGCTTTCCGGCGGCGCCTACGATGCACCGCTGGAGGAAGTGCAGCCGGGGTTTCTGACGATTCTCGACCCGAGCGACGCCAAGATTGAACCGCGCGGCGAATCGACCGGGCGGCGCGCGGCGCTGGCGGAATGGCTGACGAGCCCGAAAAATCCGCTGACGGCGCGCGTGATCGTGAATCGCGTGTGGCACTGGCACTTCGGACGAGGCCTGGCCGGGACGCCGTCGGACTTCGGCGTGATGGGGGAGCGTCCGGTGAACAAAGAGTTGCTGGACCATCTGGCCGTCACCTTTATGGCCGACGGCTGGAGCCTGAAGAAGCTGCACCGTCGCATCCTGCTGTCGGCTGTCTATCAGACGTCGAGTGAGGCCAACACGGCTTCCCTGGCGGCGGATCCGGACAACAAGCTGCAGTGGCGTTGGACGCGCCGGCGTCTGGAGGGAGAGGCCGTTCGGGATGCGATGTTGGCGACCGCGGGCGTGTTGAACACCAAGATGTACGGACCCGGCGTGTTTCCGCCGCTTCCGGCGGGCATGGGCGCGATGCGCGGCGGCTGGCGCAAGGACGACCCGGCGGATTCCGTGCGGCGCAGCGTCTACATCTTCATCCGGCGGAACGTACGGTATCCGATGATTGAAGCCTTCGACATGCCGGACACGCATGAAAGCTGCGCCCGCCGCAACAACACCGTTACCCCGATGCAGGCGCTGGCGTTGATGAACAGCGGCCTGGTGGAAGACTGGGCCAAGGCCATGGCGCAGCGTGTGGTCAACGATAAGGGCCTGGATGCGAAGGCGAAGGTGGACCGGGCGTGGCGCCTGGCATACGCGCGGCCAGCCTCCGCGGAGGAAATCCGGGAGGCGACCAGTTTCCTGGCCAGGCAGGAAGCGGCCGGCAGCCCTTCCGCGCTGACGGACCTGTGTCACGCGCTGCTGAACTCGAACGAGTTTCTCTACATCAACTAACGCCATGCTGGACCGTCTCTCTCATCGCTGGCCTGTCCGCACACGGCGCGAGTTTTTCTCGGAAGCCGGATCGGGACTGGGTGCGCTCGCCCTTGGCTCTCTGCTTTCGACGGAACTGCAGGGGGCGGGCAAGCTCCCGGACCCCACCGCGCCGCGGCCGCCGCATCACGCGCCGAAAGCCAAGAGCGTGATCTGGCTGTTCATGGAAGGCGGACCGAGCCACATTGATCTGTTCGACCCGAAGCCGAAACTGAACGAGATGAATGGGCAGCCGATGCCGGCGAGTTTCGGCAAGGTGATCACGGCCATGGGCACGGCCGGCAATACGCTGATGGGCTCGCCACGCAAGTGGAAGCAGTATGGGCAGGCCGGAACTTGGGTATCGGACTGGTACCCGCACATCGCGCAGCATGTCGACGACCTGGCGGTGGTCCGTTCCGTGTGGGCCAACGGGCTGAATCACGTGGGCAGCGTCTGCCAGATGAACACCGGCGACATTCTGGCGGGCCGGCCTTCGCTGGGCGCGTGGGTGACGTATGGCCTAGGCGCGGCGAATCGAGATCTGCCGACGTTTGTGGTGATGATGGACGACCGGGAAGTGGTGGGCGGACCGAAGAACTGGTC